>DATJPK010000022.1:0-10518 GCA_035506435.1 Methanomicrobiales archaeon | reverse complement strand
CCCGAGAGCTTCTGGATCGAGGCCTTGAGCGAGGCGAGGTTCCCCCCCGGGAGGTCGTACCGGCCGAAGGACCCGTGGGTGAAGACGGTGTCTCCCGAGACCAGGTTCTCCTCCTGCTCGTGGTACAGGCAGATGGAGCCGGTGGTATGCCCGGGGGTGTGGACGACCCTGAGCTCCCCGACCCGGTCCCCGTCATCGAGGAGCCGGTCGATGGCGACCGGAGGCGCCTTCTCCCCGAAGAGCATGGCAGAGGAGAGAAGGTCGTTCGAGAGGTTCGGCCCGTCGAGCCGGTGGATCGACACCCGGGCCCCGGTCATGGCCCGGATCTCGGCAATATGGGCGGTATGGTCATAGTGGCAGTGGGTGAGGACAACCTCCCCGACGCGATCCTGGTACGGCGCGATCTGCATGGGGAGCGTGCCACAGTCCACGAGCACGTTTCCCACGAGGTACGAGTTCGCCCAGAACCCGCTGCCCGGTATCCACGTGACGGGCATATGATAAGTAATAAGTCAGCGGCACTACATGGATGTTATGCATTCCATCCTTTCCGGGTGCAGGAACGGCGTGCCGGGCCCGGTCGCGGCGGCGGCCCGTGACGAGGGCATCCCCGGGAAGGACCTTGCCCGGGCGATCTCGGAGGGACGGGCGGTCATCCCGGCCAACCCGCGAAGGAAGCACCCGGTGCTTGCCATCGGGGCAGGGTGCCGGGTGAAGGTGAACGTGAACATCGGTACCTCGGGGGCGAGGTGCGACGCGGGGCTCGAGATGGAAAAGGCCCGGGCGGCCCTCGCGAACGGGGCCGACACCCTCATGGACCTCTCCACCGCCGGGGACCTCGCGGCCATCCGGAAGCAGATCCTCTCTTTCAGGGTGCCGGTGGGGACGGTCCCGGTCTACGAGGCGGTGAGGCGGGCGGGGAGCGCCCTCGACCTCGGGGCAGACCTCCTCTTCCGGGTGATCCGGGAGCACTGCCGGCAGGGCGTGGACTTCCTCACCCTCCACACGGGGGTGAACCTCGCCGCCCTCGATGCGCTGAAGAAGGACCCGCGGATCATGGGGGTCGTCTCCCGGGGAGGGGCCTTCCACATCGCGAGGATGGACCTCACCGGGGAGGAGAACCCGCTCTTCTCCGAGTTCGACTACCTGATGGAGATCCTCCGTGAGGAGGAGGTCGTGGCGAGCCTCGGGGACGGGATGCGCCCCGGCGCCCACCATGACGCGGGAAGGCTCGCGAAGACGACCGAGTACCTGACGCTCGGGTGGCAGGCGGGCCGGGCCCTCGAACTCGGGGTCCAGCGGATGATCGAGGGCCCGGGGCACATCCCCCTCGCCCAGGTCTCCCAGAACGTCCGGGAAATCAAGGAGCTCACCGGGGATGCGCCGCTCTACCTCCTCGGGCCGCTCGTGACCGACATCGCCTCGGGCTACGACCACGTGGCAGCTGCCATCGGCGGAGCGGTGGCCTGCATGGACGGGGCGGACTTCCTCTGCATGGTCTCCCCGAGCGAGCACCTGGCCCTCCCCCTCGTCGAGGACATCGTCGAGGGCACGAGGATCTGCCGGATCGCGGCCCACGTCGGCGATACCGTGAGGCGGACCGGGAAGGACTGGTCGGGGCGGGAGCTCGCGATGGCCCTCGCCCGGCGTGACCTCGACTGGGAAAAGCAGTTCGCGACCGCACTCTACGGCGATGTGGCGAGGCGGATCCATGAACGGGACGGGGACATGGAGACCTGCTCGATGTGCGGGGACCTCTGCGCCGTGAAGATGGTGAAGGAAATCTTCGGGGAGAAGAAGGGGACGGCCGGGAAACCGGCGAAAAAAGAGACGAAGAAGAGAAAACGCACCACCCGGCCGGCCTGAGGACATCTGCCGGGAGTATCTACCGGTGAGGAACCGGGGGGCGTGATCGCGTTTTCTTCCTTGCGTGATGACCCGGCCCCTTCCTGCAGCAGCCGGGGGGACATTCATGAGGGGATACCTTCTCCCTCTTCATCGTCCAGTCGAGGAGGGGGAGAATCGCCTCCCAGAGTTCTCTCCCGTCGCCGGTGAGGTAGTACTCCACCCTCGGGGGGATCTCGGCAAAGGCCTCCCTCCCGACGAACCCTTCTTCCTGGAGGGCCGCGAGGGTATCGGAGAGGGCCTTCGGGCTGATGCCCGAGAGCTCCCTCATCAACCCGTTGAACCTGAGCCGCTGGCCATTCCCGAGCACGTGGATGATGAGCAGCGCCCATTTCTTGGAGATGGTATCGATCACCCCCTCGAGCGGGCAGACGCAGAGCCGGGCACTATCTTCCGCCATAGTTGCTTTATTGCTATAAACTTTATAGTATTAATACTTTCCAGAATATTGTAATGAGTGGAAAAGGAAAAGGAGGTGAAAACGGGATGTGTGCTCCGGTCCATGGTATCTCCCCCGGATGCGGGTGTCATGACGTATGCTGCGCCACGATGACCCTCGAGGAGGAGGTGAAAGCCCTCGAGATCCACCGTCAGCACCTGCAGATGCAGGTCGAGCTGATCGAAAAGAGGATTGCCAGCCTGAACAAGGCGGGGAAATGACCCCCCTGACCATTTTTTCAGGGCCCTTCCGCGAGTTTCAGGATCCGTATCGCGAGGAGTGCCGCGTTCTCCCCGCCGTCCACGGCGACGCAGGCCACGGGGACACCCTTCGGCATCTGGGCGATGGATAGGAGGGAATCGAACCCGCCCAGCTTCCCGCTCACGGGGACGCCGATGACCGGCCGGTCGGTCTTCGAGGCGATAACACCGGGGAGGGCCGCAGACATCCCGGCGACGGCGATGAAGATCTTCGCATCGCTTGTTTTCAGGAAGGCGTCGAGCTCGTCGGGGTTCCGGTGGGCCGAGATGACATGGTGCTCGTACGGCACCTTGTAATCGTCGAGGACTTTCGTGACCTTCTCGACGATGTGGGCATCCGAGGTCGAACCGGAGATGATGGCGACGTCCACCCGGGGGGCCATAGAGAGCTTACTTATCTCTCGCAATACATATACTATGGCTGATCGCCATGGAGAATGAACCCCTCCTCATGATTCCGGGCCCGGTTCCCGTTCCCGAGCGGGTGCGGATGGCCATGCTCCGGCAGGCCATCAACCACCGCGGGGCCGTGTTCGGCACGGTGTATGCAGAGAGCGTCAAGGCACTGAAGGGGCTCTTCGGCACAGGAAACGAGCTGTTCATCATCTCCGGTTCCGGGACGGCGGCGATGGAGGCCGCCATCGGGAACTTCGGGAGGGACCGGAGGATCGTCTCCCTGGTGAACGGGAAGTTCGGGGAACGGCTGGCCGAGATCGGGCAGCGCTACGGCGAGGTGCAGGTGCTCGCCTCCGAGTGGGGGACCCCGCTCGACCTCGCCGGCCTCGAAAAAGCCCTCGAAGAAGGTGCAGAGCTCGTGACCATGGTCCACAACGAGACCTCCTCCGGTGTCAAGAACCCTGCCGAGGCCGTCGGGAAGCTGGCCCGGAAGCATGACGCCCTCTTTGTCATGGACGGGATCACCTCCATCGGCGGCGACGTGGTGGAGGTGGACCGGTGGGGAGTGGACGTGGCGTTCGTCGGCTCCCAGAAGTGCCTCGCCGCCCCGGCCGGCCTCTCGGCCATCTCGGTCTCGGGAAGGGCCTGGGACCGGATCGCCGGAAAAAGGCCCTACTACCTGGACCTCGCCGCGTACCGGAAGAATGCCGCAAAGTCCCCGATGGAGACCCCGTACACGCCGGCGGTCCCGCTCTTCCTCGCCCTCCACGAGGCACTCGCGATCATCGAGAAGGAAGGCCCCGGGAAGCGGATCGAGCGGCACCGCCGCATGGCTGAGGCAGTCCGGGCAGCGGTGAAGGCATGGGGGCTCCCGATGTTCCCGAGGCTGGATACCCTCCACGCGTACTCGAACACGGTGACGGCAGTTGCGATCCCCGACGGGGTGGACGAGAAGGTGCTTCGCAGCACGGTGAAGGGGTTCGGGATCGAGATCGCAGGGGGGCAGGACCGGCTGAAGGGGAAGATCTTCCGGATCGGTCACATGGGGGCGGTCGGGGCCCCGGAGATCCTCGCGACCCTGTCTGCCGTTGACTTCGCCCTCGGGAAGGCCGGGTGGAAGGCGAAGGAGAGCGGCGCGGCAGCGGCGGCGAAGGTGCTCGGATGAGAATCGGGGTCGCGGACACAACCTTTGCCCGGGTTGACATGGGGAGGTTCGCCATCGACGAGCTGAAGAAACATGCCTCGGTCTCCATCGAGCGGACGACGGTACCGGGGATCAAGGACCTGCCTGTCGCCTGCAAGAAGCTCATCGAGGAGCGGGGCTGCGAGCTCGTGATTGCCCTCGGGATGCCCGGCGGGGCCGAGAAGGACCGGGCCTGCGCCCACGAGGCCTCGCAGGGCATCATCCTCGCCCAGCTCATGACGAACCGCCACATCGTCGAGGTCTTCGTCCACGAGGACGAGGCAGAGGACGCCCGTGAACTCGCATGGCTCGCCGAGCGGCGGGCCAGGGAGCATGCGGTGAACGCCGTGAAGCTCCTCGCCCACCCGGATTCCCTCACGAGAGAGGCAGGGACCGGGCAGCGGCAGGGGTTCCCCGACGCAGGGCCTGCCCGGAAATAAACGGGAACTGAGGAAAGGTGGATTTTTATGGCAGCAAGGCGAGATCAGGTGCGGGATACCATGGCAGTGAAGCTCGGGTTCGTCGTGGGAGAGTTCAACCGCGACATCACCTACATGATGGAGGTCGAGGGGAGGGAGCATGCGAAGTTCCTCGGGGCAGAGGTCACGGAGACCCTGTACGTCCCCGGGACTTTCGACGTCCCCTTCGCCGTGAAGAAGATGCTTGCGAAGGGCAAGGTGGACGCGGTGGTCACCCTCGGGGCGGTTATCGAGGGGGCCACGCAGCATGACGAGGTGGTCATCCAGCATGCCGCCCGGAAGATCATGGACCTCGCCCTCGAATACGGGAAGCCGGTCACCCTCGGCATCTCGGGGCCGGGCATGACCCGGCTCGAGGCACAGGAACGGATCGACTATGCGAAGCGGGCCGTCGAGTCCGCGGTGAAGCTCGTCCAGCGGCTCCGATGAAGGCCCTCTCGAACAAGGTCGCGGGGATCGCCTCCTCGGCGACCCTTGACATCGCCGACCGGGCAAAGGCGATGGCACGTGAGGGCATCGATGTCATCAGCCTCTCCATCGGGGAGCCCGACTTCGACACCCCGCAGCACATCCGCGACGCCTGCTGCGAATCCCTCAGGCGGGGGGACACCCACTATGCCCCGAGCCGGGGGATACCCGAGCTCCTGCAGGCTATCGCGGGGAAGATCCAGGCCGATAACCATTTTCCCTGCTCTTCCGACCAGGTCATTGCCACCGCCGGGGCGAAGCATGCCATCGCGATGGCGATGGAGGCCTGCTTAAACCCGAACGACGAGGTGATCATCCTCGACCCCGCCTGGGTCTCGTACGAACCCTGCGTCCAGCTCGCCGGGGGGAGGGTCGTCCACCACAAGCTGAACCCGAAGACCTTCCTCCCCGATGACTCCCTCCTTGACCGGGTCTCGGGCAGGACGAAGATGATCGTCGTGAACTCGCCGAGCAACCCGACCGGCGCGGTCTTCGATAAAAAGGCGCTCAAGCTCGTCGCCGACCTCTGCACCGACTACGAGCTCCTGGCGATGTCCGACGAGATCTACGAGAAGCTCATCTACGGGAAGGAGCATATCTCGCTCGCCTCCGTCGGGGACATGGCTGCCCGGACCATCACCATCAACGGTTTTTCGAAGGCGTACGCGATGACCGGCTGGCGCCTCGGGTACGCAGTTGCCCCGGTCGAGGTTATCCGGCAGATGACCAAGGTCCAGCAGCACGGCGTCACCCACCCTGCGACCTTCATCATGTGGGCAGGGGTCGCGGCACTCAGGGGCGACCAGGCGCCGGTCGAGGCGATGCGGAGGGAGTTCGAGGCCCGGCGGATGTTCCTCATGGACGAGTTCTCGGGGATGAAGGTCCGGATGGCTCCTGCCGACGGGGCCTTCTATGCCTTTATCGACGCCCGGGGCGACGACGTGGAGGTCGCCGAGCACTGGCTGGACAAGGCCCACGTCGCCGTTACCCCCGGGACCGCCTTCTATGCCCCGGGATGGATCCGGATTTCCTATGCCACGGCCATGCCCCGGCTCCGCGAGGCTATGAGCCGGATCAAGGCGGTCTGGAACGAGGCGCCGGAGAGGCGGAGATAGCGGGAATCGCCGGTCCTGGAATAAGGGCTCACACCTGATCCCGAATCAAAACTTCTTTGAGAGACCTTTTCGGAACGTGATGAGTCCCCCCGGCATCCCGCCAGTATTTCGTATTCCCATCGCTCCCGACCGTTTCCAGGACCACCTGCTCGGCCGGATACCCGAAGGCGAGCACGAGATGGATCTCATATCCATCGGGGATCGAAAGCACCGATCTCAGCTCCTCCTTTTTAATCGATCCAACCATGCATCCCCCGATGCCCTGTTCGGCGGCTGCCAGCATGATAGTCTGGGCAGCGATGCCGGCATCATATGCGGTGAAAGGGGTACATGCACCTTCCGTGACCATGGTAACATAGGCAACGGGGCGCTCTCCTTCAGGGGGACCTCCCCAGTCCGGCAGGTCCAGTGCGAAAAGAAGGCATGATCGGATTTTTACGGTTTCTTCTGGGTCTGTCGATACAATATACCGCAATGGCTGGCGGTTTCTCGAAGACGGGCAGAATCTTGCGATGTCCACCAGCCCGATAATGGTCTCTCTCGCAATGGGCCGTTGTTCGTGAAACCGGCGGTAGCTCCTGTTTTTCTTCACCAGATCGCGGATGCCCTGTTCCATGTCCATAGGTTCGGGTGTGAAAATAAAAAAGGATCAGGAATCACGAGGTGCACTACGGGCAGGAAACCAAGCGGTAAAAAGCCGAAATAGTTACCGGATCCCCGTCGGAATTGCTAACGGTCTCCGGATTCTTTTTGCTATTTCAGGTACACCCGCCTCTCCGGGTACGCCATCCCTGCCCGCTTCCCGAGGAACGATGCCGGCGCCTCCTCTGCCATTTTCCGGGCTACCTCCATCGGGATCCCGAGGGCGACCGCGTCCCGGGGGAACCAGAGGTTCACCGAGGCGTCAGTCGGGCCGAGGAAGATGGCGTTCTTCGGGGCTTTTTCGGCGAGGCCCGCCGGGTAGGTGACGAACGTGGTGCAGGCAGCCCCCCACGGCGCGAGGACCGCCCCGAACACGTCGTCGGTCCCGAAGTGGGCGAGGGCGCAGAGGACCCGGGCCGGCTCGGCCTGGGCAAAGAGGAGCATCGAGCGCGGCTCGGGTGCATCGGCAGGGTAGTTCTCCGCCGGCCGGACTACAAGGTATTCCCAGATGGGCCGGATCTCGCCGACGGCGTGCTTGCTTGCGTCCACGAGATCGGGGCTCGCCTTCAGGTACAGGGCGTTCCCGCCCATGACCCCCGGAGCACCGGTGGAGATGAAGAACCGGGAATCCCGGTTCGGCTCCCCGAACCCGGTGTAGGCGATCCCCGACGGGCAGCAGCCCTCGAGGGCCCCGGGGCCGAGGTAGAGCGGCGGGGTGTTCGGGTTGTAGGCGAGGGCGGTGATGGCCTTTGCGAGGCAGCGGTCGACGGTGGGGGCCGCGGCGGCGCCTCTCGGCACGGTGTCCGAGCCCGAGATGCAGAGGGGCCGGCTCGTGAGCCGCCCTGCCTCGGCAAGCTTCGCCCCGACCTGGGAAACGGTGAGCGTCATGGTATCCTCAGGGGTGGATCGCGCCGGGAGGGTATGAGGGTTTGGATACCGGTGGAGGAACCGGAAGGAAAAGGGGAGGTGGTCAGAGGAGCCTCGTGTCCTCCGTCGGCCGCGGGACCGTCACGACGAGGACCCGGAACACGCTGCCGCTCTCGTTCATCCACCGGTGGGGGATCCTCGCGGGGCTCTCGACGAGCACGTCCTTCCCGACGGTCTTTCTCTCGTCGCCGATCTCCACCACCCCTTCACCCCCGAGCACGTAGAAGAAGACGTCCACGGGGGTCAGGTGCTTTTTCAGGGCATTCCACGGGCTCAATGTCACCATCGAGGACATGATGGCCGACGGGGACCGGGTCACCTGCCGGTTCACCGCCCGCGGGGTCCACCGCGGGGAGTTCATGGGCCTTCCCCCGACGGGAAAGCCCATCGAGATGACCGGGATCGAGATCTTCCGGCTCCGGAACGTGAAGATCGCCGAGCTCTGGGGCGAGGTGAACCTGATGGGGCTCATGCACCAGCTGGGGATATTGCCCGGGCCGTCTCACGGGAGATGATGGCAGGCGACCAGAAGGACGGGTATTACTGCACCATCTGCGGCGGCATCCCGCCCGACCAGATCAAGATCAAGAAAATCCCCATTGACGGCAAGGAGACCGGCATCGACCGGCTGGACTGGATCCTGCAGGACGTGCTCGCCCTCCAGCTCACGGACGAGGAACAGATCGTCAATGAGCTCGTGAAACGGGTGAAGCAGTTCAACTTCATTCCGAGCCTGAAATCAGCCGAGTACCGGAAGGCCCTCCTCCGGGAGTACCGGCTGCACCAGCCAAAGGAATGAGACGGCCCGGAATGGTTCCCCCCCGGGAGTCCAACGGGTCGGGGGGCCGGCGCCGCGGCTCTGTTACCTGCCTCGTGCGTTGTTCTTCGGTGAACGGGGGACGGTGAACCAGAAGGTGCTTCCCCCGCCGGGGCCCTCGGACTCCACCCAGATCCGGCCCCCGTGCACGTCGATGATCCGTTTCGCGAGCGCGAGCCCGAGGCCGTACCCCGGCGACCTGCCATCCAGCTTCCGGAACAGGTCGAAGATCTTCGACTTGTCCCCGGGCCCGATCCCGATCCCGTTGTCCTTCACGTAAAAGGCAAGGGTCCCGGAGACCATGGCCGCCCCGATCTCTATCTTCGGCTCCGCCTGGTACCCCATGAACTTCACCGCGTTCTCGATGAGGTTCACGAGCACCTCCCGCAGGCGGACCCGGTCGCCGTAAATCCGGGGGAGATCGGAGTCGACGGAGACCTTCACCCCCCTCTCGTGGATGGGGATGGCCACGAGCTCGAGGGCCTCGTCCACGAGGGTCCGGAAGGGGCCCTCCTCGGGCGGGTTCACGATCTTCCCGACCCGGGAGAGCTGGAGGAGCCCGTCCAGGATCTCCTGCATCGTCCGTGCCGCGTTCGAGACCCGTGCCACCTCCTCGCGGAGCTGCGACGGGTTACCCGTCCCCCGGGTGTCCTCCTCGACGAGGGCGAGGAAGCCCCGGAGGGTGGCGAGGGGGCTCCGCAGCCCGTGGGCGACGGTGGAGGCGAACTGGTCGAGCTCCCGGTTCCTCCTCTCGAGCTCGGCGATCAGGCTCTCCCGCTCCCTCCCGGCCCGCTCCCTCTCCGTGACGTCAATAAGTATGGTACGGACATGGAAACTTCCCCCGGCAGCCCCGATCCGGATGCTGTCGAGCTGGGCCGCGAAGCCCGGCCCGTCGGGACGGGTGAGGTGGAGGACGCAGCTGTCCCGGACGCCGTCGCGAAACACCTTCCTCCAGTGTTGATCCCAGGCGGGCAGGTCGGCTTCCACGACGAACCGGCCGAACCCGTGCCTGACGAGGTCCCCGGGTATGACCCCGAGGAGGGCCACCGCGCTCCGGTTCGCGGCCTGAACGATGGTCTGCTGGTCGAGGGTGAGATACCCGACCGGTGCGGAGTCGTACAGGTCCCGGTACCGGTTCCTGGACTCCTCGAGCTCGGCCTGCATCTTCGTGAGCGATTCGTTCTGCATCTCCAGCTGTACCTGGTGCACCTGGAGCTCGTGCAACAGGGCGGCATTGGAGAGCTGCTCCTTCCCCGCCGCCTTCGTACCGGCGGGCTTTCGGGAAGGTGCCTCAGCGCGCCTTGCCTTCCCGTCCCCGGGGGTGGTCACCTTCCGTTTCCCCATCGCAGGCCCTCTGGTCCTCCTCGCCGCCGCCAGGCTTCGAAGGGAGTTCGATTGATCCGCCCGAAGGGGTCCATCAACGGGCGAACCGGAGCAATTTGCTTTCCGCAGGCAGACAGTCCCCGTAACAGGCGATCAGGTACTCGGGATGGGTAAAGAAGGCCGATCGGGGGGTGCCTGTGGAAAGGATGAGGCTCCCGGCCCATAACCATTCCTTCGATGAATAGTGCTCGCACCGATTGATAGTCACCGGAGCGGGGGGGGTTGGGAAACGAAGGAGTTACCCGGGGAAAGCCATCCCAGGTACCGTGGTGAAGCGAAAAAACGGAGGGGAAAAGTGAGATCCTATGCCGGCTGCTTCGCTGCGATGGCGGGGGCGGCAACCGATCCGCCCTTCCGCTTCCTGTACCAGCGGTAGACCGCGTACGCGATCGCGACGAGGATGACGAGGGGGATGATGGAGAAGACAAAGACGATGATCGCCGAGATCATCCCGAAGAAGCCGGCGATACCCTCGTTGATGGCGGTGACGATGTTATATCCCGT
>DATJPK010000021.1:0-16808 GCA_035506435.1 Methanomicrobiales archaeon | reverse complement strand
GAGGTGACCCGGCCGCGGGAGTCCATGAGAGGCGTCCCGTCGGGCTGGCGGATGATGGAGAGGAACTGGTACAGGGCATTGTGGGCGTCGACCGCGGCGACCCCTGCGAGGGTCTCCCAGCCCACCGCCTTCTTGTACGGGATGAGAAGGTCGCGGATATCGACGCCCACGGGTCAGGCCCCCTGGTTCAGCCGGAACCGCCCGTCAGCGGTACATCCGCTTCGAGAGCTCCTGCATGACCCCGTCGACCCGCTCCAGGGTGGCGTCGTACTTCTTCCCCATCCCTGCCCCGATCTCCTCGAGGTTCACGCGGATCGTCCGCTCCCGGGAGACCACGCTCGCGTCGAGCCGCTGGATCTTCCGCCCGAGGAGGAGGAAAAGGCCCGCGATGGAGAGCATCATGATGGTCGCGGCAGAGGCGATGACCACGTCCTGCCAGAGGCGCATCACGAGCACGAGGGTGGAGATGACGAGGAGGATGGTAAGTGCGACATCCGGTATCGAGCTTCGGATCTCCATGCTTCTTATGTTGAATTCCCATTATTTAAAATACCCGTGAGGTAAACTGAGCTCGATGCCATTCTCCCTGAAGGATAACCTCCCCCTGGTGGCGATGCCAGCGATGCTCGTCATCGTCGAGGCCATCGCCCTCCTCCTCTCCCGGCCCCTCCAGGAGGCCGGGGTCACCGCGCTCCCGTATCCCCCGGAGAGCATCTGGAACACGATACTCTTCCTCGGGATGCTCCTTGTCTTCACCCTCTTCATCCTCGTCCTGATCAAGTTCGGGGTGAAGCTCCTCCTCTCTGCCATCATCGCCCTTTCCCTGTTCTTCACCTTTTATTATGTCTTCCTTGCCCTTTCCGTATCCCTTTTCGGGGAAACCAACCTCGCAGCCCTCCTGACCTTCGGCCTGTCGATCGGCGCGACAATTGTCCTCTATTACCACAGGGAGTGGTACGTGATCGATACGCTGGGTATCCTCCTCTGCGCGGGGGTCGCCTCCATCTTCGGGATCGCGGTCGGCATCATCCCTGCCCTCGTCCTTCTCATCCTGCTCGCCGTGTACGACGCCATCTCGGTCTACCGGACGAAGCACATGATCACCCTCGCCGAGGGAGTGCTCTCGCTGAAGGCCCCGATCCTCTTTGTCATCCCCAAGCGGCGGGACTACTCGTTCGTGAAGGAGGGGCTCGCCATCCGGGACGAGCAGGGGCAGCCGAAAGAGCGGGGGGCCTTCGTCATCGGCATGGGTGACATGATCATGCCGACCATCCTCGTCGTATCCGCAAACGTCTTCATCCGGGTGGCGGGCTGGCCGGTGTCCCCTCCGGCCATCGGGGCGGTCGCCGGTTCCCTCGTGGGCCTTGCCATCCTCCTCTCGTTCGTGAAACAGGGGAAGCCCCAGGCCGGCCTCCCGCCCCTGAACGCCGGCACGATCACGGGGTTTTTGATCGGCTGCGCCCTTGCCGGGGCGTGGGGCTGGGCCGGGTTTTAAGGAGCGTCTCGAGAACCCCCTCCACCCCTTCGCCGGTCAGCGTGGACATGTTCGGGTACCCGTCGAGGCCCCGCACGTCCGCCTTGTTTACCACCGCGATGAGGGGCACCTGCACCATCCCCTTCACCTCGTCGAGCAGGGCGAGCTGGCTGTCGAGGGGATAGCCGCACCGCTCGCTCGGGTCGAGGATGAAGAGGACCGCGTTTGCCGCGTGCATGAGGGCCGAGACCGCCTGCCGCTCGATGGGGCTCCTGTCTTCAGGCGGCCGGTCGAGGATGCCCGGGGTATCGACGAACTGGAGCCCCGACCGGCCGACCTTCCGGTGGCCGACGATGATCCCCTTCGTGGTGAAGGGATAGGAGGCCACCTCCGGCTCTGCCGAGGAAACGAGCCGGATGAAGGACGATTTCCCGACGTTCGGGTAACCGGCGACCACGACGGTGAACTCGCCCGTGAGCGACGGGAGGTCGCGGAGGGTGTTCCTCACCTCGTTCAGGAACCGGAGCTCCCCGTCGGCGCGGTGGACGATGGAGGAAAGCCGGGCCACCGCCCGCTTCCGGACACCCCGGGTCTCCGCCGAACGACGGATCTCCCGGGACATCTGGCCCCCGACCCTTTTCGTGTTCATGGCCGCCCAGCCGACCATGCCGAGGGCCTTCTTCAGCCGCTCGAGGCCGAACAGGATCTCGACCAGGTCCCGGTAGAAAGGCGGGAGGGCCTCGAACTCCGGGAACGACCGGATTACCTTCACGAGCCGGTCATGGAGCGATGCCGAGACCGCCATGACGAACTCCCGGTCGGCGCGCTCCCTGTTCTTCTTCTCCTTCATCCGGGCAGCCGCCCTCCGGAGGGACCGGTCCAGGATCTCGTCCGCCGTCGGTACCGTCGGTATCTTCTCGAGCTCCACGCCTCAACCCGAACGTATATATCCAATTTCCTATGATTAATCATTATGGATCTGTCCCTCATCCAGAAAGAGATCCTGATCACCCTCATTACCCTCTATCACCAGCACTCGCATGCCATCAAGGGGGAGGAGATAGCCGAGGTCCTGAACCGGAACCCGGGCACGGTGCGGAACCAGATGCAGGCGCTCAAGGCCATCGGCTTCGTCGACGGGGTGCCGGGCCCGAAGGGGGGCTATAACCCCACGGCGATGGCCTACCGGGAGCTGAACCTCTCGAAGATCGACCAGGAGGCGACGGTATCCATTGCCCGGAACGGGGAGCTGGTCCCCGCAATGAGGGTCACCGAGGTGGATTTCACCACGCTCTGCCACCCCGACCTCTGCCATGCGACGGTGAAGGTCGTGGGCTCGGTGAAGACCTTCGAGATCGGCGAGGAGATCGCCATCGGGCCGACGCCGGTGAACAAGCTCCTCATCCGGGGCGAGATCTACGGGAAGGACGAGGTAGAGCAGTCCCTCCTCATCTCCATCTCCGAGATGATCTCCCTCCCGAAGAAGGCCATCCGGAACTACATGAGCGCCCCCCTCATCACCCTCTCCCCGGCCGCGAGCTTCCGCGAGGCCATCCACCTCTTCTCGGGAAATCACATCCACGGTGCGCCGGTCATGAAGGGCGACCACCTTGTGGGCATCGTCACCCTCACCGACATCGCGAAGGGCCTCGACGGGGACCTTCCCTTTGACACGCCGGTCTCCTCGGTCATGACGAGCGACGTGGTCCTTGCCGAGGCCGACACGAAGCTCTACGAGGTGGTGACCCGGTTCAAGGAGCAGGAGATCGGGAGGCTGATCGTCGTCGAGGACGGGAAGCCCGTCGGGATCCTGACCCAGTCGGATGTCCTCGGGGTCTTCCCCTCGCTCTAGAGCCGGGTGCTCCCCGGCACAGGCGATCGGGGGCCTGCATCCGGGGCCGTTACGGGAAGCCCGGGCACCGGGTCGCCGCGTGCGCACCCCGAATCAGGTTCAGGTTGTGCACGGTTCCTCGTTTCGCCCATGCGCCGCAGGGAACAATTAAGTATTTCAACGTTCTCCTCTTTTCATATGAGCATGATTTTATCCCGGAACCTGTCGAGAAAAAAGGTCATGTCCAATGATGGGATGGTCATCGGGACGCTCCGGAACGTGATGGTGGACTTCGATACCGGCCAGGTGATCGATCTCATCGTGGTCCCTGACCCGAACTTCAATGTCGAGGGCTTCCGCATGGATGGCGACCGCATGTTCATCCCCTTCGAGGCGGTAAAGGACATCAAGGACTATATCGTCGTCGACCGTTACCTTTCCAAGAAATAGGGCTAAAGCCCTATTTCTCTCGATTTCGCCCCTGATCGGGCTCAATATCCAAAAAATAGGGCAGATGCCTCGCCACCGCCCCGGCGAACCCGTCCCCATCCTCCTTTTCCGCGACATAGTCTGCGGCTGCCTTCACCTCTTCCCTGGCATTCTTCACCGCGACCCCGATCCCCGCCGCCTCGATCATCTCGAGGTCGTTCTCGGAGTCCCCGATGGCAAGAAACTCCCCGATCGGGATCCCGAGGTCTGCCGCGAGTTTCCGGAGGGCCGCGCCCTTGCTGATCCCCTCAGGCTGGAGGTGGATGGCGAACCCGGTGTCGAGGACCTTCACCCCGAGGCCCGCCACTACCTCCTTCACCTCTTCGACCGGGACCGTGCGGGCGAATGCCACGTCGGAGAACCGGTACCGGTCCCCGAAGAGCTCAAGAGTTATCCCATTCTTCCGGTAGTACTCCTCGACAACCTGGTATGCCCCGTGGGATATGCTCCGGTCTCCCAGCACAACGAGCTCGCCCGAAAACCCGATCCGGTAGGCCCCGCCATTCTCGGCGATGATGGTGCCCGAGGTCCCGAACGCCCGGGCGAGGGCATCCATGAAGCATGGCGTGTTCCCGCTCGCGAGGACCACCTCCACGCCCCTCCCGACAAGGTCCCGGATGGCGGATATGGCGGTCAGGCTTACCCGGCGGTTCCGGTCGGTGATGGTCCCGTCAACATCGCAGGCAAGCGCCCTCAGGGTCGGCACGCTTCTCTATCTGGATCCGATCGGTAAAAAAGGGAGGTGTTCCGCCTCAGGCGGGCTTCAAACCGGACTGCTCGACCATGAACACCGCTTCGCCCTCGGGGAGGTTCGGGCTGTCCACGAGCTTCGCGATCCTCTTCCCGCCCTTGCTCTTCCTGAGGTAAATCCGGAAGGTCGCGGTGTGGCCGACGATGTTCCCGCCGATGGGCTTCGTCGGGTCGCCGAAGAAGACCGCCGGGTTCGAGAGGACCTGGTTCGTGACGAGGCCGACGGCGTTGTGCTCGTCCAGGAGCTTGAAGAGGTCGTGCATGTGCCGGTTCAGCTTCTGCTGCCTGGCCGCGAGGGTCCCCCGGCCGGCATACTCTGCCCGGAAATGGGCGGTAAGGGAGTCAACGATGAAGAGCCGGACCGGCTTCTCGCTGTCCCTGAGGTCGTTCGCGAGCTCCCGGGCGTTCTCAACCATGAGCATCTGGTGGTCGGAGGTATGGGCCCGGGCGACGTGGATGTGGTCGAGGAACTCCTGGACGGGGGGGACGTCCGTCCCGAGGCCGTTCACCATCTGCTCGATCCGCTCGGGCCGGAAGGTGTTCTCGGTGTCGATGAAGATGCAGCTCCCGTTCAGGCCCCCGGCCTCCTCGGGGAGCTGGACGTTCACCGCCATCTGGTGGACGATCTGGCTCTTCCCTGACCCGAACTCACCGTAGAGCTCGGTGATTGCCTGCGTCTCGAAGCCGCCGCCGAGGAGGTTGTCCAGCTCGGGGACGAGGGTCCGGAGCTTCTTCACGTTCTTGCGCTGCTCCATGATGTCCGCGCCCGTCCGGAACGAGGTCACGACGGCCTTCTCCTTCGCCGCCCTGACGAGCTTCTTTGCCACCGCCTCGCTGATCTCGGCCACCTCGGCAAGCTCCGCCGTCGATGCCGTCGCGATGCTTTCCACTGATGTGTACCCTGCCTCTTTCAGCTTGTCGGCCGTCGTCGGCCCGACTCCCGGCAGGTCTTCCAGTTCGTTACCGTTTCCTGACATTGTTTCTCCCCTCGGGGATCGAGGTACATTTCCCCGTTCCCCGGCACTCTTTATAGAGTCAGCGGGTGTGCGCCGTGAAAGTGAATTTTTCCGCCGTCCTGCCATGCCCTCACCCGCCGATACCGGCCCTGAACCGGGCGAGGCGCTCCATCACCGGAGCGGGATCCGGTTCCCGCACCTCCGCCTCTTCCGCGATGATCGTCCGCCTCACCCGCTTCCCCCGGACCCGGACCAGCCGGCCGACAGGGATGTCCCCGGCGACCGGGGTACATTCCCCGAGCACGTCGAGGCAGGTCCCTGCGGGGACAGGGATGACGATGCCCTCGAGCTCGACTGCACCTGCCTCTCCGGCCGGGAGAACCACGGCGCTCCCCCGCCCGGCATGGAGCTCGGGGCCGCCGTCCCTGCCCCTGCGCACCTGGACGTGGTACAGGGAGACCGCGTCCCCCGGGGCGATGTCGAGGGCGGCCTTGTCGCCCCAGAGGACGAAGGGGATCTCCCCGCTCCCGTCTGAAATCGTGAGGTTCCGCACCGATGAAGGCTGCCCCTGCCGGGTGGTGAAGGACCGGACCGGGCCCGCAGATCCGACCGCCCCGCTCACCGAGACATACCCCGATTCGGGGATCTGCCCGATCCGCGTGATGGGGACGTCGATATCCCTGTCGAGGGAGGTAATCTCTCCCGTCCCGTTCAGCCGGTACTCGTCCTCCTCGCCTCTCGTGGACCGGGTTGCGCCCCGGATCAGGACCGAAGCACCCTGCCCGATCCCTGCCAGGAGGTCCGGCTCCCAGCAGACGAGGCGCGAGGTTTCGGCAGGGTTCCCGACGATGAGCTCCACCATCCGCCCCTCGGAGCCGTCCCTCCGGGCGAAGGTCCGGGTCTTCCCGATGTCGATGACCTTCACCTCGAGTTCCGGCACCTTTTCCGGCGGGAGGAACCGGCGGTCGGGGGCCATGGCGCAGCTGATCTCGCAGTCGGCCTTCCGGAAGGCCATGGCGCTCACATCGCCCTTCCCCCGGGGGGAGGGCTTTGCGATCACCTCGAGGACCTCCCCCACCTCCACCTCTGCTGCGGCCTGGGCCTTCTCGTCCCAGAGGACCACGCGCACCTGACCGGTCTCGTCCCCGAGGAGGATGTCCGCCACCTGCCCCTCGGTCCCGTCGCTTCGCTGGAACCCGTGGGGGGAGGTGGTGGAGATGACCTTGCCGAAGAAGGACGAGAGGCTGCTCCCGGCGACGTCCCGGATCTTCACGTGGGCCCGCCCCAGGTCACGGACGACGATCATCGACGCCGTGGGCTCGTCGAGGAGGTCGCCGCTCTTCTCCATTACCTCTTCGACCCGGCGGTCGAACTCCTCCCGGGAGAGGAGGTCGTCCACGAGGGCGTAGTGGAAGCTCATTTCTGCCAGGGAGGCCGCGCGACTGCGGCGGTAAGATCGTCCAGGGTCTCCTCCCTCCGCATGAGGCCCGCGAAGGTCCCCTTCACGAGGATCTCGGGGCACCGCGGCCTCCCGTTGTACTGGGAGGACATCGCAAACCCGTAGGCGCCTGCATCGAGTACCGCGATCAGGTCCCCTTTCCCGATGGCCGGGAGGTCGCGGTCCTCCGCGAGGAGATCCCCGGTCTCGCAGATCGGGCCCGCGATGGTGTACCGGTTGGCCGGCGGCCGGTCGGCCCTGTTTGCCACCACGACGTCATGGTACGAGCCGTACATTACGGGCCTGACGAGGAGGTTGAACCCCGCGTCCACGTTCGCGAACCGCCGGTGCGCCTCCTTCACCGAGTTGACCCGGGTGAGGAGGACGGTGGAGTCCGCGACCAGGTAGCGGCCCGGTTCCACCCAGAGCTCGGGCGAGATCCCCGCCTGTTTCACGCCTTCTGCAAAGACGGGCACCACGGCCGCGGCGTAGTCGTAAAACGAGGGTGCCGCATCGGCCCCGTGCCGGTACGGGATGCCGAGCCCGCCCCCGAGGTCGATGAACCTGAGCCTGACGCCGAGATCGGTCAGGCCCGCGGCGAGACCGGTCATGACCCGGGCTGCACGGGCGAACGGTTCCACCTCGAGGATCTGGGACCCAATGTGGCAGTGGATCCCTGCGGGGGTCACGTGTTCGCAGGCGAGAGCCGCCCGGTATGCGTCGAGGATCTCGCCTGCCGGGATGCCGAACTTCGAGGTCCGGAGGCCGGTCGCGATCTTCGGGTGGGTCGGGACCTCGAGAGCCGGGTTCACCCGGAAGGAGATCTCGGGCCTCTTCCCCGCCTCGCCCGCGATCCGGTCCAGCTCCCGGAGCTCGTCGAGGCAGTCCACCGAGACCCGGACCCCCCGTTCCATGGCAAGGGCGAGGTCAGCGGGGCTCTTCGAGGAACCGTTGAAGAGGAGCCGGTCCGGGTCCATGCCTGCCCGGAGGGCGAGGATGAGCTCGCCCGCGGAGAAGACGTCCGCCCCCGCCCCCTCGTCGGCAAGGGCCCTCAGGATCGCGGGGTTCCCGTTCGCCTTCGCGGCGTAGAGGACCCGCACAGCGGCATACCTGGCCGAGAGGGCATCCCGGACCTCCCGGTACCGGGCGCGGATCCGGTCCTCGTCCGTGATGTACAGGGGGGTCCCGTACTGGTCGGCGAGGGCCACGGTATCGTGCCGGCCGATGTGGAGGTGGCCGTTTTTCACCGAGAGGGACGGCGGGAGGTTCACAGGTCGAGCCCCCTCATCCGTTCCAGCGCCTCGGCGATCCGCTCCTTCGAGCGGGTGATGGCGAACCGGACGTACTTCTCCCCGAACTGGCCGAAGCCTACCCCCGGGGTGACGACGATGCCGGCCTCGTTCAGGAGGGTGCTCGCGAACCCGAAGCCGTTCTCCACCGGCATCCAGACGTAGAAGGTGGCCTGGGGAAGCGGGACGGGGAAGCCCATGTCCCTGAGACCCCCGACGAGGAGGTTCCTCCGCTCCTGGTACACCTCCGAGGCCTCCCGGATGCAGTCCTGCGGGCCGGTGAGGGCAGCGATGGCCGCGCGCTGGACCGCGTTGAAGACCCCCGAATCGACGTTGGTCTTCACCTGCTTCAGCCCCCTGATGACCTCCGTCTTCCCGACTGCCATCCCGATGCGCCAGCCGGTCATGTTATAGGTCTTCGAGAGCGAGTGCATCTCGATCCCGGCCTCGAAGGCCTCGTGGGCCTGGAGGAAAGAGGGGGCGCGGTACCCGTCGAAGGAAACCTCGGAGTAGGCGTTGTCATGGACGACCACGATGTCATGCTCGCAGGCGAAGTCCACCACCGTATCGAAGAACTCCGCGGGGGCCGTGGCGGCCGTGGGGTTGTTCGGGTAGTTCAGGAAGAGGAGCTTCGCCTTCTTCACGACCTTCGGCGGAATTGCCGAGAGGTCGGGGAGGAACCCGTTTTCGGCGACGAGAGGGAGCACGTGCACCCGCCCCTCGGCAAAGAGGGTCGAGGTGCGGTACACGGGGTAGCCGGGGTCGGGGACGAGGACGTAGTCCCCGGGGTTGACAAAGGCCTCCGGTATGTGGGCTATTCCGTCTTTCGAGCCCATGAGTGCCGTGACCTCGTTCTCGGGGTCGAGGTTCACGTGGAACCGGCGCCTGTACCAGGCGGCAACCGCGTCCCTGAACTCGTCCATGCCCGCGTATGACGGGTAGTGGTGGTTCCCCGGGTCCTTCGCCGCCTCGCAGAGCGCTTCCACGACATGGGGAGGCGTCGGGAGGTCGGGGTCGCCGATCCCGAGGTCGATGACGTCCACCCCCCGCTTCACCTGCTCTGCCTTCAGCTCGTCGATCCGGGCGAAAAGGTAGGGGGGGAGGCTGGCCATCCGGTCCGAGTACATCTGTTCCTCTAGTATGGAGCGCGGGGCTCTTAATCTCGGTGGTCAGGCGTGCACAGGCATCCTGACTGCAGGGCGGGAGGGCGGGGAGGGGTGGCCCTGCGGGGAAAATCCTTTCAGCCGGCCGGGAGATACCTCCCGGGAGGGCTGGTGGACGTGAAAGGTGACAGGGTGATGCTGGTACTCTCGACCGTTCCGGGGAAGGAATCCGCCCGGATCGCGGAGGTCATGGTAAACGAGCGGCTCGTGGCATGCGTGAACGCGACGCCGGTCAAATCGACGTACCGGTGGAAGGGGGAGATCTGCAGGGACAGGGAAGAGCTCCTGGTGATGAAGACGAAAGAGAGCCTGTTCCCGGATGTCATGAAACGGCTGCGGGAGATCCATCCCTACGAGGTGCCCGAGATACTCGCGGTCCCCGTTTGGGGTGGCTTTCCGGGGTATCTTGACTGGGTCATGGAGGAAACTGGCCGGGGGTCGGGATGGGAGCCCGATAGGAGGCCATCGAACCAATGAATAACCTCATGAAGAGTGGCATCCCAAGCTCAGGAATCGGGGAACCAGGCATGGATCCAGCCGACCAGCAGGCACCAGTGGAGGAACCGGGGAGGAAGTCCGCGCTCTTCCTCCTCGGATGCCCCGAGGTGCCGGTCCAGATGGGGATCGCCCTTTACCTCGCGAGCCGGCTCGAGAAGAGCGGGACCTCCGTCACGGTGGCCGGGAACCCGTCGGTCATCCAGCTGATCCGGGTCTCGGACCCGGATCAGCACTACATCAGGAAGGTGATGAACCTGGAGAGGGCGATGGCCGACCTCATCGAGAAACGGGCACATCCGGATATCATCGTCTCCTTCGCGCACAACGATGCCGGGATCTCCTACGCGGCCACGGTGAGGCACGTCTCCCCCTCCCGGCTCTACCTCATCGTCTTCGGGAGGGAGGCCGAGGCACTCGGGGCCCTTGCCGAGTTCGAATGCGAGAAGATCGTCGAAAAGGCGGTGCATAACCCGGGCCAGCTGAAGAAGAAGATCGACCAGGTGTTCGGATGGGCTGTATCGAGGAGCTGAAGTACGAAACGTTGCTCTCGCACGCGAGCTTCAAAGAGTGCCGGGACTACGTGAAGGAGCATTTCAGCGAGCGATACGAGGTGGAGCCGGGGTACAAGATCTTCGAGTCGTACATCATCGGCCTCCCGCCCATCATCATCGGGATCGACGGTGACTCGGTCGTGTTTCCCTACACGAAGCCCTGCCACGGGACGTTCCTCCTCCGGATCAATTGTCAGGACGAGGTTATCCGGCTCAGGAAGGAGAAGAAGAAGAAATGACGGTTGCGACGGTGCCGGGCGAACCCGGAGCCTCCGGGGGGAGGCCCCCCCTCAGCAGGGCATGGCTGTTCATAATCTCGATCGGGGTCTGTTATGCTGCCGCGGCGGCGGGGTCGTTCCTCACCAGCCTCTCGGTAGACGCCTGGTACCAGGGGCTCGCGAAGCCCCCCTTCACCCCACCGGGGTGGGCGATCGGTGCAATCTGGACGGTCCTCTACCTCCTCATGGGAATCTCCCTGTTCCTGGTCCTCGAGGCAGGAACCGGGAGGCCGGATGCGAGGCAGGGCATTTCCTTCTTCGCCATCCAGCTCTCGCTCAACGTGATCTGGTCCCTCCTCTTCTTCGGCCTGCGGTCCCCGTTGCTTGCCCTGGTCGCGCTCGTCCTCCTCTGGGGCTCGGTTGCCATGACCCTCTCCATGTTCCTGAAGGTCAGCCGGCCCGCGGCATACCTCCTCGTCCCTTACCTCGCGTGGGTGACCATCGCCGGCTGCCTGAACGCCGGGATCGTCCTCCTGAACCCCTGACCGCGGCAGGGGAAGGTTCTAATACTCGCCCTTCCATTCCGAACTGGGTGGCCTGCGGGATGGAATCCCAGAACCTGTTCCAGATTGTCCAGAAACACCTCTGCTCCTGCACGCAGGAGCTCGATATCACGCCCCGGATCGAGACTCTTCTCAGGATGCCCATGCGGGAGCTCCACGTCGCCCTCCCCATCTGCATGGACGACGGGAGCATGAAGGCCTTCCAGGGGTTCAGGGTCCAGTACAACGACGCCCGCGGCCCGACGAAGGGCGGCATCCGCTTTCACCCCGGCCAGACCATCGACACCGTCAGGGCCCTCGCTGCCCTCATGACCTGGAAGTGCGCCCTCCATAACCTCCCGCTCGGCGGTGCAAAGGGTGGCATCATCTGCAACCCCAAGGAGCTCTCGACTGTCGAGCTCGAGAAGCTCTCCCGCGCGTTCATCAGGAGCATCTTCCCGGTCATCGGGCCGGACAACGACATCCCGGCCCCGGACGTGTACACGAACCCGCAGGTCATGGCCTGGATGATGGACGAGTACTCCAGGTGCGTGATGAAGACGAGCTTCGGGGCCATCACGGGGAAGCCCCTTGCCATCGGGGGCTCGGAGGGGCGGCTCGACGCAACCGCCCGTGGGGGCTGGTTTGCCATCGCGGAAGCGGCGCGGGGCCTCGGGCTGAACCTGGATGGCGCCACGGTGGCCATCCAGGGCTTCGGGAACGCCGGGTCGAATGCCGCCTCCCTCGGCCGGTCCCTCTTCGGGTGCCGGATCGTCGCCGTCTCGGACAGCCGGGGAGGGATTTACCGGCGCGAGGGGCTCGATCCCGCCGAAGTGGCCCGGCACAAGGACCAGTCAGGGAGCGTCACCGGCCTCCCGGGGAGCGACCCGATCGATAACGAGGAGCTCCTGGAGCTCGGGGTGGACATCCTCGTCCCTGCCGCCCTTGAAAACGTCGTCACGGATCGGAACGCGGGGCACGTGAAGGCGAAGGTCCTCGCCGAGCTTGCAAACGCCCCGGTCACCCCGGAGGCCGATGAGATCCTCGCCTCGCAGGGGACCCATGTCATCCCCGACATCCTCTGCAATGGCGGGGGCGTCATCGTCTCGTACCTCGAGATGGTCCAGAACTTCTCGATGGACCAGTGGACCGAGGAGGACGTCCACGCCCGTCTCGCGGCGAGGATGCAGGCCGCCTGCCGCGCCGTGGAGGGCCTCACCCGGACCTATGGCACGAGCCCGCGCCGGGCGGCCTACACCATCGCGGTGAAGCGGGTTGTCGAGGCGATGCAGACCCGGGGCTGGCTCTAGAGCCGGGCCCTGCACGGGACCGGCACGGCCCCGGCGCGGCGGACCGGAAAAAGCCCGTAATCCCGGCGAAATCCCCGGGCCGCGGCGGCTTCGGGAAGGGCAAGGCAAAACACATAAGATGGGACAGGGAGACCTGAGTTTCTCAAGGATCGGATATGGCAGAAGAAAAAAAAGATGCATTCCCCTGGGTCCAGCTCATCGCCACCATCGGGACGATCGTGGCAGCACTCATAGGTATCACCCCGTATATCCTCAAGCTCAACTCCACGCCAGCCACTGAACCCCCGACCATCGTCATCCTCACCCTCCCCCCGGCCACCACTGTGCCGACTCCGGTCACCACCCAGCAGACACCAGTCCAGACGACTGAGACGACCCCCGCGACGACCGTTGAAACCACCCCGGCCACGACCGGGCCTCCGCCCACCGGGAATGAGACACCTGTTGAGACGACGACAGTCGCGACAACGACCCTGATGACGGTCCCGACGACTCCGCCGGCCCTCCCCATCTCGATAGGAGTCAACGCGAGCACCCTCACCCGGGGCGACCTGCTCTTTGCGACCGGGCTGACCGATCCATCCGTCCCGCAGGTCTCCATCTCGGTGAACAGCTCGACCTACCAGTCGGGGATCGTCCCCACGAACGTCTTCCAGGGCGGGGAGTTCGAGTTCGCCATCAACACCTCGGCCTTCGACCCGGGCAGCTACACCATCTGGGCGATCATCCCGGGCACCTCCTCCGCCGCCTCGGCCCCCTTCGTGATCCTGCCGGCGTAAAACCTGTCAACCTCTTCTTTTTTTCCCGGTCAGACAGCCACACCCGCTGGTCCGGACACTGAAAGGATCCGGCCAGTCCTCCCAGGGGCTCGCGAATCGATACCTAAAAATGACCCGGAGCCTACCGGGCATGAGGCAGGAACAGGAGAGGTACCATGAACCTGAATGAGATAAGGCCCGGGGTGTTTCCCGTCGGCGCAGCCGACCCGGACCGGCGGATCTTCGACGAGCTGATCCCCACCCCCGAGGGGACGACTTACAACGCGTTCCTTGTCCGGGGGAGCAGGGCCACCACCCTTATCGACACCGTCGATCCTTCGAAGGAGGGAGTCCTCCTCTCGAACCTCGACGAACTGAAGCCGGACCGGATAGATTACGTCGTATCGAACCATGCCGAGCAGGACCATTCAGGGATGATCCCCCGGCTCCTCGAGCGGTACCCGCACGCGCAGGTCATCACCACGCCGAAGGGAAAGGAGTTCCTCGGGCTCCTCCACCATCTCCCTGGCGAAAAGATCACCGCGGTGCAGGACCGGGAGACCCTCTCCCTCGGGGACCGGACTCTGGAGTTCATCCATGCCCCCTGGGTCCACTGGCCCGAGACCATGCTCACATACCTGCGCGAGGAGCGCATCCTCTTCACCTGCGATCTCTTCGGGTCCCATGACGCGATGGGCGGCACAACGGTCGGCGATCTCGGGAGGGTGTACTGGGCGGCAAAGCGATACTACGCCGAGATCATGATGCCGTTCCGGACCCTCATCCAGGGGCACCTGGAGAAGATCAAACCGCTCCCCATCGACATCATCGCCCCGAGCCATGGCCCGGTGTACCTGAAGCCCGACCAGATCCTCACCGCGTACCGTGAATGGGTCTCCGACGCGGTGAAGAACGAAGTGGTCATCCCTTATGTATCGATGCATCACTCGACCGCAGGGATGGTCCGGCACCTCGAGAAGGCGCTCCGTGAACGGGGGATCGGGGTCACCAGCTTCAACCTCACCGTCACCGACCTTGGGGAGCTTGCCATGTCCCTTGTGGACGCGGCGACGGTGGTCATCGGCACCCCGACCATCCTGACCGGGCCCCACCCGGCGGCGATCTCAGCGACCTACCTCGTAAGGCTGCTCCGGCCGAAGGTGAAGACCGTCGGGATCATCGGCTCCTACGGCTGGGGCGGGAAAACCGTGAAGGACCTCACGGGCATCCTCCAGGGCCTCCCCGTCGAACTCCTCGAGCCGGTCCTTGTGAAGGGTCTCCCGACGCCCGGGGACCTGGAAGCCCTGGACGCCCTCGCGGAAAAGATCGCGGAGAAGCACCGGGCATATGGGATCCACGGCTGAGCCAGCTTCATAATCACAGCGCCCGATGGTATGACAGGGCATGAACCGCGGTAACTTCAAGGATGCGATGGCGACCTCGCCCTGTGTCTTCGTCATCGGGGTTGCAGGAGACAGCGGCTCGGGAAAGACCACCTTCACCGGCGCGATCCGGGAGATCTTCGGGGAAGCGCTGGTCTCCTCGTTCACCCTCGACGATTATCACCGGTACGACCGGGATGAGAGGAGGCGGCTCGGGATCACCCCGCTGGCCCCCGAGGCAAATTTCATCGATCGGATCGAGGAGGATCTCGCTTCGCTCAAGAGGGGGGAGCCAATCGAGAAACCCGTATACAACCACCGCACTGGTAAGATCGATCCTCCTGTCCCGTTCAGCCCGAAGAAGATCCTCATCCTGGAAGGGCTCCACCCCCTCTTCACCGCCCGCCTGAGAGGCCTCCTCGACTTCACCCTCTTCGTGGACCCCGACGACGAGGTGAAGCGGTCCTGGAAGATGAAGCGGGATACCGGTGACCGGGGGTACATGCAGAAGGAGGTGGAGGGCGAGCTCAGGGCACGGGCTGACGATTATCGCAGGCATATCGCGCCACAGCGGCAGTTTGCCGACGCGGTTATCTCCGCGGCATTCTCCCGGTACGGGAAGGAGCTCGGAAAGGAGAGGAACCTGTACCAGGTCACCCTCCTCCAGACCAGGCCCGAGGAGCGGATACGGGACATCGAGCTCTCCGTCGACCTCTCGCACCTGCTCTCCCTCTCGGACCGGAATTTCCTCATGGAGTTCAGGCGGGAGCATCTCGACGGGAGGGAGATGGGGGCCCTCACCTTCGACGGCGAGCTCCCCTATGCCCTGGTCCGGAGGCTCGAGGCCGCGGTCGAGCGGCAGACGGGGGTCCACCCCATCCGGATCTTCGAGCACCGGTCAACGGTGACCGCGGGCGAGATCGTGCAGCTCGTCCTCGCGTGGCGGATCATCAACAGGAGGATTGCCGTCGAAGGCTGCCGCGGCCTCTAGATGATTATCATTTATACTATAATTGATAATTAAATTTACTTGCCCTAGATCAAGTAATCTATATACAAGCCCGCCCAACCGGGTAGAGGATGAAGCAGATTGCCCTCTACGGGAAGGGCGGGATCGGGAAGTCCACGACGGCAGCGAACCTGTCGGCCGCCCTCGCCGCAATGGGGAGGGACGTCCTCCAGATCGGCTGCGACCCGAAGAGGGACAGCACCCGGATGCTCATGCACGGGAGCTGGATACCTACCGTCCTCGACCAGGTCCGGGACGGGAAGGAGGCCACCATCACCGCCGACCAGGTGGTCTTCCGGGGGTTCGGCGGAGTCAGGTGCGTCGAGGCGGGGGGCCCCGAGCCGGGCGTCGGGTGTGCCGGCCGGGGGATCATCGCCACCTTCCAGCTCCTCGAACGGCTCGACTCGCTCAGGGGGGACGTCATCGTCTACGACGTGCTCGGCGACGTGGTCTGCGGCGGGTTCGCCATGCCCATGCGGGAGGGCTATGCCCGGGAGGTCTACCTCGTCACCTCGGGCGAGCTCATGTCCCTCTATGCCGCGAACAACATCTGCAAGGCCATCGCACGCCTGGCGGGACGGGTCGGCGGCCGGTGCCGGCTCGCCGGCGTTATCGGGAACGCCGCCGGCCAGGCGGGAGAAGAACCCCTCGTGCGGGCCTTCGCCGACCGCATCGGCTCCCGGCTCGTGACCTTCATCCCCCGCGACCCCGTGGTCCAGCGGGCCGAGATCAACCGCATGACCGTGATCGAATATGCCCCCGACTCGCCCCAGGCCGGGGTGTACCGGGCCCTGGCGGGGAGCATCCTGGAAAACCGCGACCTCGTGGTCCCCACGCCCCTCTCGATGGATGAGCTCGAATCCCTTGCCCTGGAGTACCTCCCGGCTTGAGGGCTGCACCCTCACGGGCGCCCTCTCCGTCACCGCCGAGGTCACCGACGGCGTGACCGTCGTCCACGGCCCGGCGGGCTGCGTGCAGCACAACGCCTCCCTCATCCACGCCACCCTCCTCGACCGCGACACCCCGCACCTCCTCCGGATCCTCTCTTCGGACCTGGACGAGGCCGGCGTCATCTTCGGCGGCGAGGGGGCCCTCGCCTCCTGCCTCGGGGAGGCCCTCGCGGGCGACCCCTCGGCGGTCTTCGTCCTCT
>DATJPK010000020.1:0-5791 GCA_035506435.1 Methanomicrobiales archaeon | reverse complement strand
AACCCCTACAAGTTCAGGAACATCACTCCCATCAACAGCATGGTGATCAAGGAGTACGACATCCTGGTCGAAACCCTCTGATCCCTAACGCATTCCTTTTTTTTCGCCACCCGGCCTTCGGCCTGTCGGCTCTCGCCCGGGGCTGATGCCCTTCGCGTTTCCTACCCGTCCGCCTCCATCACCCTCCGGAGATCCACCTTCTGCCGTGTCTCAACGAGGACGAACCGCCTGCTCACCGAGGGGGACGCTGCAGCCGCCTGTTCGAGGGAGCGGGTGATGACCTCGCGGGCATCATCGAGGCCGCCGTTCCTCCACCGGTCGCTGATGACCCGGCCCGCGATCCCCTTTGCGAGCTCGTTCCCCAGCACGACGAAGTTCCCGGCACCTCCCTCGCCCTTTCGCACCGGGGGGCCACCCCCGGTCTCGACGATGGCATAGGACCCCGCCGTTGCATAGAGGCGCCGGCTGTGGAGGACCCCGGCCTCGAACGCGGTCACCTCGCCGACGAGCACCCCGTCCCGCTCCGTCACCTTGACCTTGTCGTCCCGGATGGAGACCTGCACCCCGAGCTCGCCCGCCCGCCTGGCGACGTCATCATCGGTCTTCAGGGAGCCGGAGAAGAGGTCCCGTTCCAGTGCCGCGGTGGCATCCGGGGAGCCGATGGTGGTGATCTCCCGCATGTCGCCCCCCATTACCGCACCCGATGCGCCTATGAACGCCATCACGAGGGTCATGGTCTGGAACGCTCTCCCGGCAGGGCCAGGGTTTCCTGCAGTCTTCCGGATGTAGGGCTTTGTTGCAGAGAAAGGTTCCGGCAGGGGTCCGGAGGCAGGTATTTCAGCTTCACGGGGAATGGATCCATAAGCATGGATGGCCTTTCACATGGAGAATGCCGCATCTCAGCCTTCCTGATCCTCGGGTGCCTGGTCCTTGCCTCCGGGTGCACGGGGCTCACGGGAGGGAATACCCCGGTCACCCTGCCCGGGGCGGTCACGACCCCCCCCGGTAACCCGGCATCCCTTCCCCACTCCTCTCCGGCGATCACCCCTGCCCGGACGCCGGTCGACCTGTCCCGCCCCCCGGATACCGCGATACCCCTCGCGCCCTCTGTCCTTCCCATCGTCGGGACCTGGTATGCCTCCCCGCCCGACGACCTGACTTTCGAGTTCCGGCCTGATGGTACCTTCACCGAGAGCTCGCCGAACTTCCGGACGTTCCAGGGGACATGGAGCATTTCCGAGGAGGAGGAGGGGGACTTCTACGACGCCGTCATCCTGGACCGGTGGGGATTCCAGAAGCCGGTCCACCTCCTGGTATCCACCGGTACGCTCCATATCAAGGGCATGGACCCGCTCCACCGGATCGCCTAGGGACGCCGGGAAGCATCGCCCCGGGTCGCCTGCAGGACCGAAGTGACCCAGTCCCGGTTCGACCAGAGGGCGCAGCCACCCGAGGTCTCGGTCAGCATGTCGTGGTGCATCCGGATCTCCCGGAGGAACCGGGACTGCAGGGCCTCTTTCAGGGGGACCTTCGTGAGGTCCGAGTCGGAGAATGGGGCTGCCGGGCATGGCTCGAGGTCGCCCGAGGCGCTCACGTGGACGAACCCCCGCCCCGAGGAGAGGCAGCCGCCGAAGGCCTCCTCGTCGCCGGGGAAGCCGAGGAAGAGGGCGGGGTACTTCGCCGGGTAGGCCCGGAGGCACCGGACGAGGCCGGCCCGCTGGTCGCCCGAGAGGACGAGGCCCCCGGTCCCCTCCTGGACCGGGACGTACTCGACGAAGGCAAAGACCCGCGAGCCGGTGTCGATCATCTGCGTGATGAAACGGTCGTCGGTGACGAGGGAGTAGTTCTCCCGGGTCACCGTCAGGGAGCACCCGAAGAACACACCGGCATCGTCGAGGAGCCGGCAGGTCTCATTCAGGCGGCGGTACACCCCCTCCCCCCGCCGGGCATCGGTCTCGCCCTCGAACCCCTCGAAGCTGATCACCGGGACGACGTTGTGGAGGGATGCGAACCGTTCTGCCATGCCCCGGTCGATGAGGAGGCCGTTCGTGATCACGCCGAAGATGATCCCGGGGAACCCTTCGGCGAGGGAGAGGATCTCCTCCGCCCGGACCAGGGGTTCGCCCCCGGCGAGGACGATGAACGATACCCCGAGCTCCACCGCCTGCCCGACCACCGCCCTGAGCTGGTCCGTGTCCATCTCGGGGCGGTGGGCAAGCCGCCGGGACTTCATATAGCACCCCTTGCAGGAGAGGTTGCACCGGCTGGTGATGGAGACGATCATGACGGCCGGCACCTGGATGCCCGCTTTCTCCAGCTCGCGGCGGCGGGAGGCGGCCCGTTTCTGGCTGAGCAGGGTACGGGCGGCGAAGGCGAAGAGCGAAGGGCGGGAGGCGATGATCCGCATCGCCTGCCCGAGGACCGCGGTGATGCTTTCGTCGAGGAGCCGGTTGTAGTACCGGTCATCCCGTTTCTCACCGGGAAAGGAGATCCTTGCGTCGGGCGTCATCCTGTTGAAAAATCATGGGCCCCGGATCGGGAAATTCCTTCCCATCCGGGGAGCGACCGCCCCGGATGCCGGGGAATCCCGTGTTTACCGGGAACGATGGTGGGCGAGGATGAGGACCGCGAGCGAGAAGGCGGCGGGTGCCAGTGCCTCCGGGAGCGGTGCCGGGGCCGGGGTCGTGGCCGTCGCCGGGATGGTGGTCGCCGGGGTCGTCGGCGGGACGGTCGTCGCCGTGGTCACGGTCGCCGGGAGCGTGGTGGGCACCGGCGTCGGCCATGGGAGGACGAATGTTGTTGACTCTGAGAAGCTGGTCTCCTCGGAATCGACGGTGACCAGGTACTCGTCCGGGACGAAGGCCGAGACGTCCACGTCGAAGCTGAAGGTGTTCAGGGGAGTCCCCGGCTGGACGGTGACCGTGCCGGCCGCGCCCGAAAACCCGCCCGCCCCGCCCTTCTCGGTCGGGGTGAAGGAGGCCGAGACCACGTTGATCAGGAGCCGGTCGCCGGCTGCGAGGGTCGTGGTCCCCGATATGGTCAGGATGTTCCCGTTCATCGAAAGCAGGATCCCCCCTCCCTGGGCGGCCGCGACCCCTGCGAGGAGAACGGCGGAGAGGAGGGCACCCGCGATGAGGATTCCTCTCATTCCCTTCATTTGATCATCTTCCTGTCTTGTCCCGGGCCCGATATCCTGTCGGTCGGGTCTCCCGGGGATGGATGCTATCCCCTTGTCCTGCAATCGCTCATAAGGTTTGTGACGGTTCGGTGATGATAAACCCCGGGTCCGGCCGGTTTCCGGCGAACTATGCTCCCGGCCGCCGGCGTGCAACAGAGGCGATGCATCCCGCAACCATTCATTTATGGTTGAAATACCGAAATGAAATTCATGGGCAAACGTGATATCCAGGTACAGCTGAAAAGCCCGCTCTCTATCGTCGCCAGCCCGGCAATGACGGATACCATGACCTGTTTTCTCTGCTCATCGTCGGGAGATACTGCTTTCCCCCAGGAACAACATCATTGCGCATTTTCTGTTCATCACGAGATGCACGTAGTTGCCGGCCCGGGATCCTCTTCGACGAAAATCGATGAGAACGGAGAAACTGACCTGTCAATCAAATGGAAACGAACGTATGCCATTGATATCTCCGATTTCAGTATCATTAAACAGGCGACGTTACAGACCTGCTGGGCTGCCGCCGTAACGGTGATGGCCTCGTACCGGGACCAGGTGAGCTACACCATCGACCAGGTCATGAAAACGCTTGACAACGGCGTCGATAACGGGGATTTTTCCCGGTATTACCATGACGGCGGCCAGAATTATATCTATTCAAATACGATGGACATCCTGGCCGACCGGCTGGGCCTCCAGCCCATACCGGTAACCGATTTATCGGGAGCGCTCCTCTTTTACCTGCTGAAGAACCAGGGGCCGCTCCTCATCTTCCTTAATGTTCCCGATACCAGGGCCGGGCATTTCATTGTCCTGTACCGGGTCGAGGATGACGGCAATAATTGCGAGGCAGGATATGTGGATGTCGCGCTGGGTCATTCCGACACCATGACGCTCGAACAGCTCCGAACCGATTTTTTTCAGGTAGAGGGCTGGGGCACCCAGGTATGGGGATTCGGATTGAAGAACCGGGGAACCATAACGGCAGACGGAGAGGGTAACACCTCAGTTACAGCAAAACAGGGGTATCACAACCAGGTAACCCTCCCGGACGGGACGACAAGGAATTTCGACGCATCTGAAGATTTCCCCCGGGCCGTTTCTCTCACCATTGGTTTTCTGGTGAAACCGGGATGCGAATCTCCAGATCCGGAGGATGTCAGGATCACCCTGTCCATGAACCAGTTTCCGGATATGGGAGATCCGGACAAATGGTCAAGGACGATGGACGTTGATGGCAACGACACGGTGATCAATCCGGCACCCCCATGACAAACGCAGGATCGAAGGAGTCGGGCCGTTGAAACATGGCATCAGGTGACGGATGGCTGCTCGTGACGGGAAGTGAGATTCCGTGCAGGAAAGTGCGAGGGGAGGGATTTGAACCCGCGAACCACTTCTGGAGCAGATCTTGAGTCTGCCTCTTTTGACCAGGCTTAGATACCCTCGCTCACCTGATCTTTCGCGCCGGATGCTAAAACCTTTGACCCGGGACGACCCGCCCTATGGCCGTGCCCGCCGGGTCCCGTGAGCCGGAAGGGATAAGGTTCCCGGTGGTCACTCTTTCCAGAGAGAACGTTTATGGCGGTCGTGTTGCAGCGACAGGACGGGACGACGAAAAAGTATACGGTATCGGCCCCGCTCAGCCAACGGCTTGGCCGTGCGTCCTGCGGAGCCGATGACTGCGATCATCTTCCCTGCGCCATCGAATCGGCAGGGGAACAGATTACCCTGTTCCCCTGGCTCATCGTACTCAACGTCAGCGTCATCATCACCATCGGGGTTATGATGTTCTTTATCCTGCCCGTTTTCGAGGAGGGAGGGGTTTCCTCCTCGGTGACCGACAACCTCGGGATCATTTTTCTCTTCGTCATCGCGCTCCAGGTCATCATGATACCTTACTCCTGGATGAAGAGGAAGGAAATGGTGCAGAACCTGTCCGAGCTCCGGGAGTTCAGCGAAAGGGGAACGCTGGGTGGGAAACCGGCCCGCCAGGTCTCCGGGAAGCCGCCGAAGGGAGGCTGAAGAGTCCATCCGCCGGTTTTTCCGGGCCCGGTGGTCAATGCACGGCCCAGTGCATGGCAAAAAGGCCGTATCGCAAGGTTCATTGTGAAGCAACCCCGACGGGCATGAAAAGGCACTGGTGATCTTCCCGTGGCACTCGTCCTCGAACTCACGCCCGTCGTGAACCTCCTCTTCTCGGCCCTCGTCGCGATCGTGGGCCTGATCGCGTACCGGAAGACCGGGAAGGACGCCCCTCTCTACGTTGCCGGGGCGTTCCTCGTCTTCGGCCTCACCCACTTTGCGACCATCCTCGGGGCGGGCGACGCCCTCGCCATCCCCATCCTCGGCATCCGGATCCTCGGCTACATCCTCATGATCGGGATGCTCTACATGGGGTACGCAGCGGTGAAAGAGGGGAAATAGGGGGATACACCCGGACGGCTCATCGCCTGTCAGGGGAAGGAGCCGGAACCGCCTTTCCCGACACCACGTCCACCGTGGTATTGCCGAAGGGGTACCTGGTGAAGCCTTCTGACCGGAAGGGGTCGCGGAAGGTGATGGTATCGCCGTTTTTCTCGACCGTCGTGATATACGAGTTGTACCGGTGCC
>DATJPK010000019.1:0-8661 GCA_035506435.1 Methanomicrobiales archaeon | reverse complement strand
CTCGTCGCCCAGATCGTCATCGCCATCGTCATGATGATCCCCCTCACCCCGGGCTCCTCGGGCATCGCCGAGCTCTCCGCGACCTCGGTCTACAGCCTCTTCATCAACTCCTCCATCGTCGGGGTCCTCGTCGTGGTCTGGCGGGCGATCTTCTATTACCTGAACATCGTCGTCGGGATCCTTGCAAGCATCCCGATCATCCAGCGGGAGATGCTGCGGCGGGGCGGCCACACCGGCGACCACGAACCTGCCCTGGCTGACGAGGAACACCCCAAGGTTTAACGTGCGATACGGCGATGTTTCCAACGCCATGGAAGGCGAGCGCTGCAGGGTGAAGGGCGTCTTTCTCTCGATGAGCGAGCAGGGAGCGGCAGCCCCGACGGTGCTCCTCGAGGTCCCCTCCGGGGCGTGCATCCCGATCTACATCGGGCTCTGGGAGGCCATCTCCATCAGGAACGCCATCAAGGGGGAGGTCCTCCCGCGGCCCATCACCCACGACCTCTTCGTCGAGGTGTTGAAGAGGCTCCATGCGACGGTGACCGCCCTTTCCATCGACTCCCTCGAGGACGGGATCTTCTATGCAAAGCTCCACGTGAAAATGGACGGGGTGGTCGAGGTGGTGGACTGCCGGCCGAGCGACGGGATCGCGATCGCCCTCCGGTCCGACGCGCCCATTACCGTCGAGGAAGGGGTGGTTTCCCTCTCCTCGAAGAAGCGCGAGGACCTGCCCGGCCTGCAGGACCTCGACTCGGTGATGTAGGGACCGCCGGCTGTTACGGGCGCCGCCTTTTTTCGAGCTCCGCGAGGACCTCTTCGAAATCGATCCCCGCGGCGGCGAGGGCCACCATGAGGTGGAACTGGAGGTCGGCCGCCTCGGAGACGATCGCCCCGCGCTTCCCGTTTTTCACGGCGATGATGAACTCCACCGCCTCCTCGCCGACCTTTTCGAGGACCCTGTCGATCCCCTTCTCCCCGGCGACGAGCCGGCCCACGTACGACCCCTCTTTCGGGCGGGTGATGCGGTCCCTGATGACCTCCCAGAGGCCGGGGAGGGTGGTGTCCTTCATTGCCCGTCCCCCGAGGAAAGGATCTCGCCGAGCTCGGTCCCGAAGAACCGGCGGAAGAGGAGCCGGGCCTTTTCCACGTTCGCCCCTGCCTTCCCGATGGCGATCCCGAGGTCGCTCTTCTTCTCCAGGAGCACGTTCACCCTCCCGCTCTCGTCCTGTTTCACTCCGGTGAGGACGGCCGGCCGGAACATGTTCGCGATGAAGTCGTCCGGGTTCTCGGCGAACTCCACCATCTCGATCTTCTTCCCGAGGACCTTCTGCATCCGCCTGATATTCTCCCCTTTCTTCCCGATGGCAAGGCCCATGTCGCCGGGCCGGATCACGTAGATGATGCGGTCGAACCGGTCGTCGATCAGGCAGTCGACGGCCGTGGACTTGGTGAGGATCCTGAGCTCCTCGATGTATCGTCGTTCTTTAAAACCGATGGTCCGTTCCATTTCACGTGAGATTCTGTGCACTCCCCGTATATATGGTTAAAGAAATGCATCGTCAGGAACGATGGAGATCGAGGAACCTTCAGAAAGGAGCGATGCAGGCATGTCCGGGGGATGGTCCCCCCCGGGCATGCCCCGGACCCGTCACTTGGACGGGTAAAAGAGGGTGGTGGAGTTCTTCAGGGTGCCGGGCGGTTGATAGCGGGAGTGCTCGTCACTGGTGGTGTGGGGAATTGCGTCTGCCTCCCGGCCCTTCGGATCTCCCCAGATCTTCATGCACATGAGGTTTTTGCTCCTTTCACAGTGGTCTCTCTCTCTTTGTAACCAGAGGAGTTCTGTAACCCCAGCCGGTTCACACATAACAATAATCACTAATACTATATAATGATTCGTATTGCCGTGAGCAAATGGATTATTGACTTATCAGGAATCTGGATGATAAATGGGCGTAGAAACGAGAACAGGAATGGATAAAACCGGATACAGGCGGTGATTCCCGGCCGGCCGGGGCCGGGCAGGGGCGGGAGCGGGCGGGGGTTCCCGCCCGCGGGTTTCTCAGGTTTTCTTCGAGGGCATGCCGGTGAGGTAATCGAGGTCGATCTGCTTCAGGAGGTCGGGCGCCATCGACCGGAAGACCCCCTCGATGTTCCGGATGGCGGTAAGGTCGTCGGAGGTGCGCTCGTCCTTCCCGCCGCGGGGCCGGAAAAAGACCACAGCACCGATGGTCCGGCCCCGTGCATCCCGGATCGGGGAGACCCGGTTCTCGGTCGGCCACTTCGTCCCGTTCTTTGCGACAAGGAGTTCGTCGCCGGTACCGGTGACGAGGTTCTCCTCGGCGACCGCCTGCTTTGCCAGGTTCCCGGCCAGGTTCCCGCTCCCCTCGTGGACGAGTTTGAACACCTCCGGGAGGGGGCGGAGGTAGGACTCGGAGGACTGCCAGCCGGTCATCAGCTCCGCCGCCGGGTTCATGAAGGTGATCTGCCCCTCGGGGTTCGTGGTGATGATCCCGTCGCTGATGGCCATGAGGGTCTCGAGGAACCACTCCCCCTTTTCCCGCTCCCGCCTTTCCCTCCGGTGCTTGTAGATGGCCATCTCGAGGGTGGTCTTGAGTTCCGTGTCGGTGAAGGGCTTGATCAGGTACCCGTAGGGTTCGGTGATCTTCGCCCGCTCGACCGTCCGCTCGTCCGAGTACGCGGTCAGGTACACGATGGGGACGTGGAGGTCCCCCGAGATCTGCTCCCCGGCATCGATCCCGTCCATCTGCCCCTTCAGGCGGATGTCCATGAGCACGAGGTCGGGATGGACCTTCGCCGCCCGTTCGACCGCCTCTTCCCCCGTAGAAATGATCCCGGCAACCTGGTACCCGAGCTCCTGGAGGCTCTCGGCAAGGACCTTCGCGATCACGAAGTCGTCCTCGACGATCAGGATATTGGCTTTAGCCACAGTGGAAAACCCCTCTACTTCTTCATTTCTGGAAACCGGATGATAAAGCTGGTGCCAATTTTTGCCTTGCCCATCTCGATGGTCCCGCCCAGCTGGTTCACCGCGAGGCCGTGGACCAGGTGGAGGCCCAGGGTCCCGGTCGTCTCAAGGTCAAAGCCCGGCGGGAGGCCGACCCCGTCGTCGCTGATCTCGAGGAGGATGCCCTTCCCCTCCTCCCGGCTCGCCCTGATGCAGATCCTCCCTCCCTTCCCGCCGGGGAAGGCGTACTTGAGGGAGTTGCTCACGATCTCGTTGATGATCAGGGACGTGGGGAGTGCGGTGTCGATATCGAGGGAGATGTCCTTCACCTCCATCCTGAGCTCGACCCCCGCCGAGCGTTCCTGGTAGGAACTGAAGAGGTACTGGACGAGGCGCGTCAGGTACTCCGCGAGGTCGATGGTCCCGAAGGACCGTGACTGGTACAGCTTCTCGTGGATGAGGGCCATCGTCTTGATCCGGTGCTCGCTCTCGCGGAACATCTCGATGATATGCTGGTCCTTTGTCTTCTTGGACTGGAGGATGAGGAGGGCCGAGACAACCTGCATGTTGTTCTTCACCCGGTGGTGGATCTCCCGGAGCAGGTTCTCCTTCTCGAGGAGGGAGGCCCGGATCTGGGCCTCGGCCCGTTTGAGGACCGTGATATCGATGCAGACCGAGAGGGCCGCCCGCACCGAGCCTGCCTCGTCCTTGAGCGGGTACTTGGTGAGGAGGGCGGGGAACCGCTCCCCGTTCTTCCGGACGAGGGTGATCTCCCCGGAGTACTCCACCTCCTTCCGCTTCATCTGCCGGTGGATCTCGGCGAGCCGGTCAAGGTCCTCGGGGAGGTGGAGGAGGGAGAGCTTCTCCCCCACGATGTCGGCTTTCCAGTACCCGAAGATCATCTCGGCTCCGGGGGAAAAGTCGAGGATTCTGCTCTCCTTCCCCCGGATCTCCGAGGTCACGAAGGCGACATTGTGGGCCGCCTCGACGATGGCAGAAAGCCTCCTCTCGCGCTCGGTGAGCTCCCGGTCCCGGGAGAGGCTCATCTTCATGGCCCGGAGAAAGGTGGCGAGGAGCCGGTCCTCGCGGACCCGGAGCGCACGCTCGGCCTTTTGCTCCCCGGACCGGTCCCGGTACGTGTCGAGCCGGCCGCCCTCGAAGGGGGGTCCGGTGAGGGCCCTGCTCGAGAAGCCGAACCAGCCCTCGCCCTCCGGGAGCATGAGGCGGAACCCGACCTCGCCATTCACGTTTCCCGAAGACAGGATTGCAGGCAGGTCGGCAGCCGAGGCGGGGCCGAGCCGGGGGGCGATGCAGCGCCCGATATAGGTCCTGATGGTCATTCCCCGGACCTCGTCCCTGGGCAGGCCTGATATCCGCTCCATCGCGGAATTGGCGTGGAGGATCCGGCCCCCGGAGTCGATGACAAGCATCCCGTCGTCGAAAAGATCGAGGATGGCCCCGGCCTCCCCTGCAGGCTCCGGCCTCTTCCCCTGGGGTGCACCCCTCGTTAACCCAGCCCCCTGTACCACTATGCGCATGATATGACCATAAAAATGCCCCCCCGGGGTACCTTGTTCCTGGCTCACAGGCCGGCCATGGGGAGGCCCGGGATATGATCGGGACGGGGTACCCCTGCCCGCCGGAGCCGAAAACCGGTGAGGATCCGGGGCGATGGAAACAGGGGGACCTTCAACCGGTATTTATTTCTGCATGGTCCTGACATTGTACTTCTCATGATAAAGGTTAGCATAGTTTCATTGACAAATTCCAGCCCCATTCAGCCGGTAATAACATCGGCAAATCCACCTAATCAGGAATTAATCAGAAATGGGCAATAAGAAATATTTATATACAAGTGTATCGATATACAATGTCTTGCAGAGAACGATATCCGGGAGTCTCTCCCTGGCTATCGGGATGAAGATCAGGTATGATGTTCCCATACGAGATCGAAAATCTCCTGAACATGGATGGATTGCAGGACATGGATGAGATCCTGGACCGGCTCCTGAAGGTCCGCGACATCTCCCGCGACAAGGTGCGGGACCTCGGTTTTGACATCAGGTCCGTCGACCTGGACAACCTCCCGGTCGAGATGGACAAGGAAAAGGTCTACTGGATCTCGTTTTACAAGAACCTCTTCAACTTCATCAGCATCCCCCTGTTCGTAAACGGCGTCATCGACCAGGCCGAGATCGCTGCCATCAGGTTCGACGAACACTGCAAGCACGACATCGCCGAGATCCTGACATCGATCGAGATGGAGGCATCCTGATCCCCGCATCCCCCTTCCTCCTTTCATTCACCTCCACCATAACCCGATAACCGTTCTTTTTCAGCCCGATTCACGAGAAGAGTGCTCCCGCCGCCCCGCGTTCACAACGTTTATGTCCGTTCCCCGGTAAGTTTACCGTACGTGAAGGAGGGAGCCCGTCCCGTGCTCGACGTCGGTAAGGTCACGAAGCTCATCGGCGGCATGACCATCCTCTCCGACGTGAGCCTCTCGGTGGGGAAGGGCGAGATCGTCGGGGTGGTCGGGCCGAACGGGGCGGGGAAGACCACGCTCTTCAATATCATCACGGGGATCTCCCGCCCCACCCGCGGGTCAGTCTCGTTCGAGGGTGAGAATATCACCTCGCTCCCGCCCGAGCAGATCTGCAGGAAGGGGATCGCGAAGACCTTCCAGATCGCCCGGTCATTCCCCGGCCTGACCGCCCGTGACTCTGTCAAGGTGGGGGCGATCTTCGGCAGCGACGGTCCGTTGACCATGAAGGACGCGGCCGCCCTCTCGGCAGAGACGCTCGACTTCGTCGGGTTCCCGAAGGAGAAGGCCGATACCCTCGTCAGGAACCTGAACGTCGTCGAGCTGAAGAGGGTGCAGCTCGCCCGGGCCCTCGCGAGCAAGCCGAGGCTCCTCCTCTTCGACGAACTGATGACCGGCCTCACGCCGTCCGAGAGCAACGACTCGGTGGAGCTCGTGAAGAAGATCCGGGCGCAGGGCACCTCGATCCTCATGATCGAGCATGTCATGAGCGTGATCATGGGAGTGTCGGACCGGGTCGTCGTCCTCGATCACGGCGAGAAGATCGCCGACGGCCACCCGTACGAAGTGATCAACGACCAGCGCGTCATCGACACGTACCTCGGTGACGTGGGTGCATTCTGAAGAGGAGAGACGTTGCTCGGGATCTCGAACCTGAACGTATTCCACGGGAATCTCCAGGTGGTCTGGGACCTCACGGTGAAGGTGAACGAAGGCGAGCTCGTCACCCTGATCGGCCCCAACGGGGCCGGCAAGACCTCGACGGTCGAGACCATCGTGGGGCTGAACCGGACTGCAACCGGGAGCATCCGTTTCCTCGGCGAGGAGATCCGCGGAATGCCCCCCAACCGGGTGTTTCAGAAGGGCCTCGCCCTCGTCCCTGAACGCCGGGAGATCTTCCCCGGGATGCCGGTCATCGAGAACCTTCAGCTGGGGGCGATGGGGAGATCCGGCTGGAAGAAGACACTCGATCACGTGTACGCCCTCTTTCCCGTCCTCCAAGAACGGGAGGGGCAGAAGGCAGGAACACTCTCGGGGGGCGAGCAGCAGATGCTCGCCATCGGGAGGGCCCTCATGTCAGAGCCGAGGATGCTCGTCCTGGACGAGCCATCGACCGGCCTCTCCCCCCTCCTCGTGGCGCAGATGTTCCGGTCGCTCGAGCAGCTCGGGAGGGAGGGGATGACCGTCCTCCTCCTCGAGCAGAACGTGCGGCATGCCCTCGAGCTCTGCAACCGGGGGTACGTGCTCGAGAACGGGAGGATCGTGCTCGAGGGGAAGAGCAGGGAACTCCTCCATGACCCGCACATCGAGAGGGCGTATCTCGGGATCTGACCCCTATTTTGCCTGCTCCTGCAGAGCTCCTTCGCTCTTCTTCCGGCTCTTCCATCGTTTCCGGACCTCATCGGGAAGGGAGACGAGGCCCCTGGGCAGGAAGATCACCACGAGGATGAGGACCAGGCCGATGACGATGAACCTCTGGAACGTGAGCCCGAAGTCCAGCAGTCCCTCCGAGACGATGGTAAGGATGACCGTCCCGATGACCGGCCCGGCGAGGGTCCCGAGCCCCCCGAAGATCGAGTAGATCACCGGCAGGAAGGAGATGTCGATCCCGAAGATATCGGGGGTCACGTACCCGAAATGGTAGATCTCGAGTGCGCCCGCGATCCCCGCGAGGAACGCGCTCGCGGCAAACCCGAGGAGGCGGTACCTGACGGGGTCCACCCCCGAGGCGCGTGCCTCGGTTTCGTTCTCCCTGATGGCGGCGAAGGCAAGCCCGATCCGTGAGTTCATGAGCGCATGTATTGCGAGGATCGAGAGGGCCGCGATGCAGAGGATGGAGTAGTACTCGATGAGGGAAGAGCCCGAAATGGCCGCAGGGACCAGGCGGGGCGAGGCGATCCCATCCCAGCCGCCCGTGACCGGTGCGAGCACAGAGACGACGAGGGTCTGGGTGATGATGGCGAACCCGAAGGTGACCATGGCAAGGAACCATTCCTTGAGCCGGACGCAGGTGAGGCCGATGAGGATACCCACGCCGGCGGCCGCCGCTCCGCCGAGAGGAAGCGCGATGAGCGGCGGGAGCCCCGCCTTCACCGCGATGAGCGTCGATGCATAGGCCCCTATCCCGAAGAAGGCCGCGTGCCCGAGGGACCCCTGCCCCGAGAGGGCGAGGAGGTTCCAGGACGATGCAAAGATGATGAAGATGAGCATGAGGAGGAGGAGGTTCAGGAAGTACGCGTCACCCGAGGCCGGGGCGATGACAGCAAGAGCGAGCACGAGGAGGGCGGCGTACCCGGCCCGCCTCCCGCTCTCCGGCGCCGTCACTCCTCCGCCTCCCCGAAGAGACCCCTCGGCCGGATGATGAGGACGATGATGAGCACGATGAAAGAGACGGCGTCCTTCCAGGGTCCCCCGATGAGGAACGCGGTCGCGTTCTCGGCGAGGCCGTAGAGGAGCCCCCCGATGATGGCGCCCGGGATGGACCCCAGCCCGCCGAGGATGATGATGGCAAAGGCCTTGATCGCCGGTATGGACCCCATGTACGGGTTGAAGACCTGCCCGCTCACGACCCAGAGTGTCCCCGCCGCCGCCGCGAGGGCCGAGCCGATCCCGAAGGAGAGCATGTCCATCCGCTCGACGTCGATCCCGACGAGCATCGCCCCCCTGCGGTTCTGGCTCGTTGCCCGGACCGCCATGCCCATCTGCGTCCTCTCGAGGAAGAGGTAGAGGCCGGCGAGGATAGCCGTGGTGAGCACCATGATGATCAGGTAGTCGATGGGGATCGCGACGGGCCCGACGGGGATGGAGATCCCGCTGTACGGGCTCTGGATGCTCTGCCAGCGGTCGCTCCAGACGAGAGCGGCCACGTTCTCGAAGACATAGATGAGCCCGATGGAGAGAAAGATCTCGTTCAGCTTCCCGGTTCCGAGGATGGGGCGGAAGCAGAGGCGCTCGACAACTCCCCCGATGGATACGATGACGAGCATGGTCAGGAGGATGACGGCATAGGGGTTGATGCCGGTAACCGCGAAGATGGCCGCCGTGACATAGGCCCCGAGCATCAGGAACTCCCCGTGCGCGAAGTTCACGATCTTCATGACCCCGAAGATCAGGTTAAGGCCCGTCGCGAGGAGGAGGTAGATACACCCTGCGTAGA
>DATJPK010000018.1:0-32633 GCA_035506435.1 Methanomicrobiales archaeon | reverse complement strand
GTAACCGTGGAATCGGGAGTAAACCGGGTGATGAACTCGGTCTGGCTCTCGAGCACCGCCCGGTACCGCTCCTCGCTCTGGGCAAGGGCTTCCTCGGCATTCTTGCGCTCGGTGATGTCGGTAACCGAGACCACGCAGTTCTGGGTCGAGGGGATCATCCTCACGCACAGGAGGCCATGCTTGACAGTCCCCCTCCGGTCCAGGAGCCGCGCCTCGTACCGCTGGCCCGACCCGGGGTCCGCATGGAGGAGCCGCCAGAACTCGGCGAGCCGTGGAAGCTCGTCGGGCAGGACGAGGGCGGACCAGTGGACCTTCCCCTCGAGTTCCTGCGGGGCGTACCCGAACAGGGGCGCCGTCTCTGCATTCGCGATAAGGATGTTCCCGTCCCGGTCCAGTATGGCCGTCGCCGACCCCGAGGTCTCGAAGATGGTCCGGTACAGGATCTCCGAGATCTCGAGCTTCTCCTCTGCCTCCTTCCGGTCGGTGATGTCCTGCGAGATGATCTGGACGCCCGAGGGGTTTCCACCGGTATCCAGCACGTTCGTGAAGGTGGAGAGGAACCAACGGGGCCCGCCCGGCAGGGGGACGAGGTCCTCGTACACGCGGCTCCCGAAGGCGTCCTTCATCGAGCTGATGCGCTCCGCGAACTCCTTTGCCCGGTCGCCGGGAAAGAGCTCGGTGACATGCTTCCCGGTGAAGTCCTCGACGCACCCGCCCATGTTCTCGATACCTTTCCGGTTGAGGAACATGAGCCGGCCGGAATAGTCCCAGTACGCGATCCCGAGGCCCGAGTACTCGATGAGGAGCCGCTGTCGCTCCTCGCTCTCCCGGAGCGCCTCCCCGGCAAGCTTCCGGTCGGTAATGTCGGTGAACACGGCATACGACCCGGAGAAGTTCCCCGCGTCGTCGTGGAGCGCCGTCGCCGAGACAAGGAACCAGCGGTAGCTCCCGTCCCGGTGCCGGAACTTTCTCTCGTAGGTTTCGTTCTTTCCCTGGGTTCGCCGGGCCATGCGGATCCCGTGGTCGGGGAGATCCCCGGGGTCCATGTAGTCGGCGATGTTCCTCCCCGGCATGTCGGAGAGGGCGTACCCGAGCATTTCGGCGAACCTCGGGTTGACGAAGGTCGTGTTCCATTCCCGGTCTCCCACCCAGATGCCCTCCTGCGCGAGTTCCACGAGCTGCCGGTACTTTTTCTCGCTTTCCCGAAGAGCTATCTCGGCATTCACCCGGTCGGTGACATCGTCGTAGATCATGACCACGTCGCCCGACGGGAGCCGGTACGCGAAGCCTTCCCGCCAGGCCTCGCGGGTCTGGTCCCGGTAGCGGGCGGCGGGGAGCTGCTCCGGGGTGCCGGTCCGGAACACCCGCCCGATGATCCCGGGGAGTCCGTACTTTTCCACGTCCGGGAACGTGGCGAGCAGGCGCTTCCCGATGACCTCCTTCCTCCGGATCCGGCTGATACGTTCCGCCGCCTCGTTGAGGTCCTTGAACACGAAGTCCCCGCCCCCGTCCACCGCGCGGAAGACGGCGACGCCGCTGTTCATATGCTGGAACATCGCGTAGTAGCGCTCCTCGCTCTCGCGCAGGGCCTCCTCGGTGGCGGTCGGGTTATACCAGGGTTGTGCCTCGGTCTGGTCACTGGGCATCTCGTATCAGCTCGGTTCCCGGGTCGGGAGAAAATTTCCTCTATGAAAATTACTTCAGGCGGCAGAAATACTTATCGGTTCATTTCAGGGCAGGAACCCGTATGGCACCTTTAGAATTAGACTATTTCATAGAATCAGAAAAGTCTGGTTAGATCGCAATACAAAAATTATAAATGCAAAAAGCGGTAGCTGAAGGCTTTTCGCCCGCTAATCCTGGTTAACCGTCCCGCAGCCTTCATCCCACACGCGCCTCCCGTGCTGGTAGTGCCGGATCAGGAACTCCCGTACCTTCTCCGACTCGATCCAGCCCCGGTCGAGACGGGTAACCAGGTCGTCGATGATCCGGACCTGTTCCTCGATCCGGTCCCGGATCGGCCCCCCGGCCTCGCCGGCGAGGGACTCGATGACCTGGAGGGGGTTCCTGATCTCGTCGTTCAGGGCGAGGAACTGTTCCATGTTCTGCTCGATCTGCGACAGCCCCTCCCTCTTCATGCGATCTTCCATGTCCTTCCAGTCGCTGATGTCATGGGACTGGATGGTAACACAGGGGATGCACCCCCCTTCGCCCCCGACGAGGCTCACCGATGTCCTGTACCATCTCCTGTTATGCTCCTCCTCGAAATCGGGGGTCGCCCCACCGCTGAGGGCAATCCTCATCTGCCCGGTATCTGTGTCCACCTTTCCGGTGAGGAGGGCATCGGTGACCGTTTCTCCCATGAGCTCCTCCCGGAACCTCCCGAGCCTCCCCGCCATCGCCTGGTTGAGGGTCATGATCCGCAAGTCACGGTCAACGAGGAGGAGAGCATCGGGGAGGGCATTCAGGAGGACGAGGATGGTCCGTTCGCTCTCCCTGAGCTTCTTTTCAATGCCGTGCTTGTACAGGGCCACCTCGATGCCGACCCTGAGGGCCGTGGTCTCGAAGGGTTTCACGATGTACCCGTACGGGTTCGAGGAGAGGGACCTCGTGACCGTCGAGTGGCCGGAGTGCGCGGTCAGGAAGATCACCGGAATCCCGTGCTTCTCACGGATGATCTCTGCCGCCTCGATCCCTGTCATCCGGCCCGTGAGGGTGATGTCCATGAGGATGAGGTCGGGAGCGAGTTCCCCGGCCATTCTCACGGCCTCCTCGCCGGTGTCCGCCGTCGCCGCGACCGAGTAGCCCATCTCCTCGAGGGAGTTCCCGATGTCGGTCGCCGTGATGAACTCGTCCTCGACGATGAGGATCCGGGGCTTCACCTCTGTCCCCCCTCAGGTGACCCCGCCGGGAAGGTGATCCGGAAGTGGGCCCCGTGTCCGGCCACGTGTTCCAGGGTCCCTCCCAGTTGCCGGGTCAGCCCGTTGATGAGCTTCATGCCGAGGGAGTTCAGGGTCCGGATGTCGAGCCCTGCGGGCAGGCCGACTCCGTCGTCTGCATAGTCGAGGGCGTACTCCCCCTTCTGCGCATCCAGCCCGAACGTGATCCGGATTGACCCCCTCCTGTCCCCGGGGAATGCATGCTTGAGGGAGTTCGAGATGAGCTCGTTCACGATCAGGCTGCAGGGGACGGCCTTGTCGATGGTGATCATGACCTTCGGCGCCTCGATGGCGATGGTGACCTTCCGCTGGTCGACGCTGTAGGACTCGAACAGCGGGATGAACATCTTCTTCAGGTAGGCCCCGTACTCGATCTGGTCCAGGTTGTCGGACCGGTACAAAAGCTCGTGGACGAGCGCAATGGACCGGATCCGGTTCTGGCTTTCCCGGAAGAGTCCCCTGACATTCTCGTCCCGGATGTTCTGCGACTGGACCGAGAGGAGCGAGGAGATGACCTGCATGTTGTTCTTGACCCGGTGGTGGATCTCCCTGAGGAGCACCTCCTTCTCCTTCAGGGAATCGCTGATCTGGTCCGCCATACGTTTCCGGTCGGTGACGTCGATAATGGTCCCGTAAATAGCGGGGCGGCCCCGGAAGGCCATCAGGGAGCCATAGGCCTGGACCTGGATGATACTCCCGTCCTTCCGGATGGAACGGTACTCGATTTCGTCAGAGGCGACCTCGCCATGGAGGAGCCGCCCCAGCCTTTCCATGAGCCGCGGGAGGTCGTCCGGGTGTATCAGGGGAGCGAAGGGCTTCCTGATGATGTCCTGCAGCGGGAACCCGGTCATTTCGGCGAGCTTCGGGTTCGCATAGAGGAGCATCCCGTCCTGGACGAGGAAAACCCCCACCGGCGACTGCTCGACGGGGTTCCGGTACATCTCCTCGGATTCCCTGAGGGCCTGCTCCGCGAGCTTCCGCTGGGTGATGTCCTCGAGGGTGCCCTCGGAGTACACGATGGACCCGTCCGGCCCCTTCACTGCACGGGTGTTCAGGGAGACCCAGATCCCCTCCCCGTTCTTGCGGAAGAACTCGGCCTCGAAGCCCTCGATGGTCCCGGTATCCTTGAGGTGCCGGAGGTATTCGACGCGCTGTTCCTGGATGGCCCACAGCTGCCGGGCCGTGTCGGTGACGCTCGCGAGGAGGTCCTCCACCGAGGCATACCCGAGGATGCGCGCCATGGAGGAATTCGCCGTCAGGAGCCTTCCCTTCGTATCGATCTGGTAGATCCCCTCCACCGCGAACTCGACGATGTCCTGGTACTTCTCGCGGGCTTCCTTCACTGCCACCTCCGCGAGCCGGCTCTCGGTGATGTCCGAGAAGATCCCGGTGAACCCGACCCGCTGGCCTCCGGCTCCGTAGATGGGACCGGCGGTCAACCGGAGCCAGGCGGATGTGCCGTCTTTCCTGGTAAACGGGAATTCAGCATCGGGTATCGCCCCGCTCCCGATCCGGGTGAGGGTCTTATCGAGCTGGCCCTGGCTCTCGGCTTGCAGGTAAGCCGAGATGGGCTGCCCGATCATCTCGGCCGGCGTGGTCCCGAGCATCACCGCCATCTGCTCGTTCGCGTAGATGGTGGAGAACTCGTTGTCGAGCACCCAGACGCCGGCGTTCGTGCCCTCGACGATCTGGCGGTACCGCTCCTGGCTCTCCCTGAGGGCCTTCTCCGCTCGTTTGCGGTCGGTGACGTCCTGGATGAGGATCAGGTCGGCCGGCCGGCCCTCGTAGCTGATGAGGCGCGCATGAAGTTCGGCCGGGTAGGAGCTCCCGTCCCTCCGGAGGAGGACGGTCTCGTAGATGGATGGCAGCTGCTCCCCGGCGAGGCGCCGGCGGTACCGTTCGATGACCTTCTCGCGTTCATCGGGATGGATGACGTCCCGCATGGGGAGCTGGACAAGGTCTTCGACCGGGCCTCCCCAGATCTCCGCGAGGCTCCGGTTGGAGTACCTGATCACCCCGTCCTGGACGATGGCAATACCCGCACTTGCGAGTTCGACGAGGTTCCGGTACTTCTCCTCGCTCTCCCGGAGGGCCTCCTCTATCTGTTTCCTTTCAGTGATATCAATGAAGGTCGACAGGATGCACTCTTCGTTGTCGTAGAGGACCTTCTCCATGGATACGAGGATGTTCCTCGTTCCGCCGGATCTGTTCCGCACCGGCAGCTCGAAATGCCGCACCGAGCCTTCTTTCCGGAGCGTTTCCACGAGCCTGTCCCGCTCGCCCGGGTTGACATAAATATCGAGATCGGTGACATTCCGGCTGATGATCTCCCCGGGATCGTATTCCATGATCCGGCTGTATGCCTCGTTCACGCTGAGAAATTTCCCGTCACCGATCCGGGTTATGGCGAGGGCGGCCGGGTTCGAGTTGAAGGCCCGGGCAAAGTTTTCTTCGGACTGGCGCAACGCAGACTCGGCCTTCTTGCGGTCGGTGATATCCTGGTTCGCTCCCTGGGTCCGGATGGTCCTGCCCGCGGCGTCCTTCGTGATGCTGTACCGGACGACGATGTGCCTGACATCCCCGTCCCGCCGGATGATCCGGTGCTCGATGGTCGAGGTGAAGCCGGGGTCTGTCGTCTCGATGGCCTTCTTCACCTCGTCGGCGACCATGTGTACGTCATCGGGATGGCAGAACTCCCTGGCATACTTCTCCGCGGACATCCGGGTGCCGCCCTCGCGCTCCGCGGTGGTCCCGTAGAGCTTGTAGAACCGGTCATCGAAGATGAAGATTCCGGTCGGGACGTCGAACTCCCAGTTCACCAGGTTCGCGATATCCATCGCCTCGGCGAGCTTCGCCTGGCTCTCACGGAGATCCTCCTCCATCCTCTTCCGGTCGGTGATGTCCCTCGTATAGATACGGATGGTCCCCATCCGGGAGGCGAGTGCGATGGTCTCGAGGAATACGCGGTCCCCGATCCGGATTTCCCTCTGGATGTCCCCCTCCATGAGCGTCGGGAGGAGGGTCCCGAGGTCGGCCGGGAGGAAGATGCAGGGATCGTCCCCGAGCCCGTTCTTCGCAAGAGTCGCCCCAACGGCTGGGTTCGCGTAGAGGATCTCCCCTGACGGCGCGATCTCGAGCACGGGGTTCGGGTTCAGCTCGGGGAAGGAGGCGAGGTGCGCGATCTTCTCCTCGGCACGCTTCCGCTCGGTGATATCCCGGATAACGGAGAGGGCCACCTTTCTCCCCTGGAGGAGGACCACGTGGGCATTGACCTCGACGGGCACCACCGTCCCGTCCTTCCTCCGGTGCTCAGTCTCGAAGATGGCATGCCTGTTGTTCTTCAGCTCCCTGAAGATCTGCTTCATGGGACGGTTGTAGTAGCCCGTGGCATAATCGAGGGGACTGAGGGCGAGCAATTCCTCTCTCGTGTACCCGAGCATCCGGCAGGCCACCTCGTTCACCTCGATGTTCCTGCCCGGCGAGCCGTCGTCGCGGCTCTCCTGGATCTCGATGGCATCGTTCGCGTTGTTGAAGATCTCCCGGAATTTCTCCTCGCTCTCCCGGAGGGCCTCCTCCATCCTCTTCCTGTCGGTGAAATCGAGGAGCGAGGCGATGCTCTTCGTGGTCCCGGGGATAACGTCGATGGCGAGGTGGATGTTCCTGACCTCCCCGTCCTTCCGCACGAACCGGAACTCGTAGTTCTTGAGGGCCTTCTCCCGGTTCTTCCTGCGGAGGCGGTGCTGGGCCTGCATCCTCCTCAGGTCCTCCTTTACCACGAACCCGGTCCAGCTTTTCTTCCCCTCGATCTCCTCCCGGGTGTACCCGCTGAGCCGGGCGAACTCCGAATTCGCGAGGCTGATCAGGGTGTCCTCCTCGAGTACCACCGTCGCAGTGCCGGTGTTCTCGAACATGGTCCGGTACTTCTCCTCGCTTTCCCGGATCGCGGCCTCAGCCTGCTTCCGCTCGGTGAGGTCCCGGATGAAGGAGCAGTTGAACTCCTTTCCCTCAAACTCGAGGTAGTTTGCGGTGATCTCAACGGGCACCCGCCGGCCGCCCCTGCCGAGGAGGGTGTTCTCGAAGGTCAGGACACCCTTCTTCCTGAGATCCTCCCAGTACGACTGCCATGCCCCCCTCGGGTGTTCCGTGTTGAGATCGGGGCCCGCCATGGTGAGGAGCTCCTCGCGGGAGTACCCGAAGAGCCTGCAGGCGGCGTCGTTCACGTACGAGAAGGAGCCGTCGGGCCGGAGCCACATGACGGCATCACCGCAGGTATCCATCGAGAACTGGGTGAGGCGGAGCCGCTCCTCGGCTTTCTTCCGCTCGGTGATATCCACGTACACCTGGGCAAACAGCGACTCACCCTTTTCGTTCCGGAAGGGGATAGTGGTCACCTGGACGGGACGGTTGTTCTCCTTTGCGAGGGTCCGCTCGGCGACAACGGGCTTACCGGTGGCGATGGCCTTTTCCACCCCGCAGTCAGGGCACACCCCGCTCATGCCGGAGAAGTACTCGTAGCATTTCTTTCCGACGGGAGAACCGTACGCCTGTGCCCACTCGGGGTCGATGTACACCATGTTGTAGTCCGCATCGATGACATCGAGGCCGGTCTTCGTCGCACCGAGGATAAACTCCATCTGCCTCTTCAGGTCCAGGATCTCCTTCTCCGCCCTCCTGCGCTCGGTGACGTCGGTAAGGACATTCAGGGAGGCGGGCTTCCCCTCAAACTCGATCCTGCTCCCCGAGATGACCACGGTCCTCCGCCCCGACTTCGCCAGGATCTCGATCTCGTAGGGCTCGACCCATTCGCCCATGACCCTTCTCTGCATCGCCCTGCGGGTGACATCATGGTACTCGGGTGCGATGAAGTCGAACACCGGCCTGTTCAACAGGTCCTCCGCCCGGATCTCCATCGTATATATCGCGGAATTGTTCACGTACCGGATGATCCCGTCCCGGTGGACAATGATAAGATCGGGAATATTTTCGATGACGGTCCGGAACTTCATCTCGCTCTCGCGCAGGGCCTCCTCGGCCTCCTTGCGCCCGGTGATTTCACGGCCGAGAATGTTGATTCCATCGTGTATGGGATAGATATCCAGCTCGTACCAGCGGCCTTTCGCGATATCGCTCTTGTTTTCCAGGTGGACCGGGACTCTTTCCCGCATGGCCCTGCGATAGCCTTCTTCGAGTGGGGTGCCGATGATGACCGGGAACGCATCCCAGATGGACCTGCCCAGTAACTCCTCGGATGACTGCAGGCCCATCATCTTCAGGGCCTGCCGGTTCACGAAGGTGAACCGCCATTCACGGTCAAGGGCCAGGAAGGCGTCGTTCAGGCTCTGGAGGATATGATCGAGGTAGTCACGGGTCTCGCGGAGGCTCTCGTCTGTCCGCATCCGCCCGGTGACATCGTTGTACATCGATACGATTTCGCCGGTCGGGAGCCGGTATACCCAGTTCTCCCGCCAGGAAACCGGGTGCCGCCCATCGCTGTACCGGGAAGGAGGGAGGTACTCCGTCTCCCCGGTCTTCCATACCCTCTGGAAGACCCCGAGCAGGCCGAGGTCCTTCACCCCGGGGAAGACATCGGTCACGCGCCTGCCGAGGATATCCTGCCTGTGGACGTCCTCGATACTCTCGGCGGCGGTGTTGAAGTCCTGGAAGATGAAGTCCTTCCCCTCGTCGATAGCCTGGTAGACGGCCACCCCGCTCGCCATGTGGTCAAAGAGGCCCCGGAACCGCTCCTCGCTTTCCTCGATCGCCTCGTCCCCCCTCCGCTTCTCGGTGATATCGACGATGGATACCACGCAGTTCCCGGTACCGGGGATAAGCCTGACCGAGAGGATCCCGTACCGAATCCGGCCCCACCGGTCCACGAGCCTCGCCTCGTACCGCTGGTTCGAGGAGGACGGGTCTTCATGGAGGAGGCGCCAGTATTCCGTGAGCCGGGCGAGGTCGTCGGGCGACACCAGCCGGTCCCAGGTCAATTTCCCCTCAAGCTCACCTGGGCTGTACCCGAAGAGGGCCTCGGCCTCGTGGTTGGCCCGGACGATGACCCCCTTCTCGTCAAGGATCGCGGTCGCGGCCCCCGTAGACTCGAAGATCGTCCGGTAAATGGATTCCGATGCTTGGATCCGGCCCTCTCCCTCCTTCTTTTCGGTGATGTCAGCTGCGAATATGGCGACCCTGTCGGTAGTTACCCCCGTTAACCCGTCGCCTCCGGGAACAGGGAAGACATGGTTCAGGAAATACCGGCCGTCCCGGAAGTCCTCGAAATGCTCCGGTATGCCCGTCCTGAAGACCCTGTCGATCCTCTCCTTCCGGGACCGGGCGACTTCGGGGGGGAGGAGGTCGAACACGTTGAGGCCGACCAGTTCCTCCCGGCTCTTCCCGAACCGCCTGGCACCGGTCGCGTTTATCTCGAGGATATGCCCGCCGGGATCGAGCAGGGCCATGGTATCGAGGGGAGCGTTCAACAGGGCCTCGAGGGTCTTCTCCCGCTCGCCAAGGGCCTCCTCCTTCCTGAGGAGCCTCGATGTAGCAGCCTTCAGCTCCCGGAGGATCCGGTGTCGTTCGATGGCATACCGGACCGCCTTCTCGAGAAGCGGGGCATCGATCCGGCCCTTGACCAGGTAATCCTGGGCCCCGGCCTCCACGGCCTTCAGGCCCAGCCCGTCGTCCTCGATGCCCGTGAGGATGACGATGGGGACGTGGCCCGCGAGCTGCCGGGTGGTCGTGAAGGTCCCGAGACCCCGGGAGTCCGGCAGGTTGAGATCGAGGAGGATCAGGGCGACCTCCGGATCGGTGAAGCGGGGGAGACCGGTACCGAGCTTTGCCTCGATAACCAGGTCGTATTTCGCGCCCGTGAATCTCCCGACCAGGTCCCTGACGAACTCCTGGTCGGCCGGGTCATCCTCGATGAGAAGGATCTTCATCCTGGCGGGAGTCATGCAATCGCGGCGGGGGTACCTTTTCGCAGACCCGGCCCGGGTCCCGGTGGGCGCGGGTGATCCTGGAGGGTGTCCTATGTCTCCAAAAGAACATGTGTGCGATGCAAATGAAATAGTTATCGGTGCAGGTGATGGAAAATCCGTGCGTAGCTTAAGGAATAAGTGCTTCACTCCATATTTATGATGGATCAAGAAAGCAAAGCATTATATAAACGAGGCAGTTTTTAGTAGATCCTCCAGGCCCGATCCCAAAGGTGCTGACTCGAGCTATAGGTGTGGTACCCCGCACTGTCACACCGGGTGACACGCGTTGTCAGGCCCGCAGGTGAACCCATCGAGGCAGTAATGGCTGGCATCGATGCAGGTCGGGTGACACCGGTTATCGGTTCCCACGACGGAACCGGGATCGCAGCTCAGGCACCGGCCCTCCGTGCATACGCTGTTTCCCGTGCAATAGGCCGGACCGCATGCCGGGTGGCATTGGAGATCGGTCCCGAGCACGTTCCCGTCACTGCATGCCTGGCACCGGTTATCGACGCAGGTCTTTGACCAGCAGTACCCGGTCCCGCAGCTGTATTCCTTCAGGCCGGCCGGGTCATCGAACTGGAGCCCGGTATAGTATCGCGGGTTCTCATCCCGGGTCACCACGGTCCCGCTGGTCGTCTCGACCGCGAGCCACTGCATGGGGGCAACCTCGGCAAGAACCCATGCATGGTCCACGTCGTCCATGCCGGTCACGTTCTTTCTCACGTTCCCGACCTCGATGACGGCGTTGATCCCCCGGGTCTTGATTATGTTCCAGACGTCCTTTGCCATATCGATGCAGACGTACACGTCCGCGGGCTGCCCGGTCTCCACCCCGAGGTAGGTATGGGTGCTCCGGTAGTCACGGGCGATTTCCCTGACTGCCTCCACGTTCCTCTCGTACGGTGTGACCGGGAACAGCCCGGCAGCATGGATCGCGATGAAGATGATGATGCCTGCCACGCACAGGAGGAGAAGTACGAGTCCCGCCTTTTTCAGACTCCGGCCCCTGGACCCAGGCTTATCCCCGGTTTTCGGTGCACCCCCCGGCCCGGCCGCTCGCCGGGAAAGGGCCATCTCGATGCTGTATTTTATCGCCTTTGTCTCGAAGGGCTTCAGGATGTACCCGTCGGGCTCGGATTCGAGGGCCGCCCAGAAGGTCGATTCATCCGAGTGCCCGGTGAGGTAGATGACCGGGATGCCGAACCGTTCCCGGATCTGCTTCCCTGCCTCGATCCCGTTCATCCTCCCCGCAAGGCCGATGTCCATGAGGACGAGGGAGGGGCGGAGCTCCCCGGCCTTTCTCACGGCCTCCTCGCCGTTATCGACGACCGCCGGGACCTCATAGCCCATCCCCGCCAGCCGGCCCTGTATATCCGTGGCCGTGATAAACTCGTCCTCGACGACGAGGATCCTGGGTTTCGGCATGTCAGGTCACCCCGGTATCCGTTCCGGCCTCGCCGGCGTGTCCGGCATGCAGCCTGCCATTCGGTATTCCGGCCGGGAAAGCCTGATGAGAAGGGTCTGATTTTCGGTCGTTCACGGGATGGCGGTCACCGGTCCTCATCGGCCGGGACCCGGCCCGGTTTCTCTGGTGGGCGCGGGTTCGTAAAGGAAATTGGAGCAATGGAACCGAAATAGCTATCGGTGACCCGGAACCGGGAGAGATGCCCGTGCTCCCGACCACTGGCCCGCGATGCGCGAAGCCATTCGCGGTTGCACGCTGTCCCGGATATCGGCCCACGCCCTGCCTGATCCTGCCCCGACGGGCACCGGAGCCTTATCCTTTATGACACCCGGAGAGAGAGTTCAGGGTGATAGCAACGGCCCGGCCGGGGCCCCTGCGAGCTGGTTCCCATGATCGAAAAGTTCCTTGAAGGCAACCGGGCATTCATGCTCGGCGAGTTTGCAAAGAGGAAGGAGTTCTACACGGGCCTTGCGAAGGGCCAGAGCCCGAAGGTGCTCTGGATAGGGTGCGTGGATTCCCGGGTGACCCCCGAGAGGATCACCTCGGCCGAGGCCGGCGAGCTTTTCGTACACCGCAACATCGGGAACATCGTGCCCCATGCCTCGTGGACCTTTGCCACCGTGCTCGAGTACGCGATCAAGCACCTGAAGGTCGGGGAGATCGTGGTCTGCGGCCACTCGGACTGCGGGGCGATGAAGGCCCTCGGGAAGGCCACGGGCGATACCTACATCCCGCTCTGGCTCAACAACGCCGGGGACGTGCTCCCGAAGGTGGAGGCCGAGATCGCAAAGATGCCACACCCGCCCGACGAAAAGAACAGGCGACGCCTGATCGAGCTCGAGAACGTCAGGCTCCAGATCTCCCACCTGAGGACCTATCCCCTCGTGAAGGAGGGGGAGGCGCAGGGGATGATCCGGGTCCACGGCCTCTACTACGACCTCGAGACCGGCCGGGTTTCACGCGTGCCGTGAGCCGGAAAGGACCTTCTCGATTTCCCTCGAAAGCCGGGTGAACGAGATCATCCCGATCGGGAGCACCTTCCCGTCCAGGAGCACGATGGGGATCGGGGGCTGGGTACTCTCGATGATGGCCTTCACCCGGTCCGGGACCCCGTCGTCAAGGAGCGTGAGGGTGAACCGCACCCGGTCGCCGTATTTCGCCGCAAGGGCCCGTTTCAGTGAGTCCACGGCAGGCATGAACGACCCCGAGGGGAAGCACTCCTCGAGGCCGCAGGTCCGGTCCGGCTCGCAGGGGAAGGGGCCGCACTCATGGTCGGAAAACCCGATGATCTCGACACTCAGGGGGTCGGGCATAGCAGGAGAGTATGGCCATTCCGGTGGAAAAAGGTTTCAGCACCCGACGCACCGTGGGCGGTTCATGGAGATAACCTTATTAGCGAGGCGCATCTCATGGAGGTATAAGGCCCGGAGAGCCGGATCCCCGTTCCCTCCCTGATCCACCGGGCGCCCGGGCAGCCCGGCACAACCATGACCCCCTCCCCTGCAAAGACCGAGGCCGACCAGTTCGTGCGGAGAGGCGAGACCCTTGCCGAGCAGGGCCGGTTCGAGGAGGCGGTTGCCGAGCTCGACCGGGCCCTCGCCCTCGCGCCCTCGGACTGGGAGATCTGGTTCAAGAAAGGGCTCGTGCAGAAGACACGGGGGCTCTTCGAGGAAGCTGTCACCGCCTTCGACCGGGCCATCGAGATCCACCCGAAGGAGGCCCTCGTCTGGTTCCAGAAGGGGATCGTGTTCGGGATGCTCGGGAGGATCGAGGAGGCCCTCCGGTGCTTCGACACCATCCTCGAGCTCGACCCGTCCTATGCCATCCGGGCATGGCACGAGAAGGGCGTCAACCTCGGGAAGCTTGGCAGGTACGAGGAAGCCCTCCAGTCATGGGACAGGATCATCGAGAAGGACCCGAAGTACGTCATGGCCTGGTACAGCAAGGGCATCATCCTCTCGTACCTCGGCCGGAACGAGGAGGCCCTCCGTGCTTTTGACAAGGGCCTCGACATCTATCCCCGGAGCCCGGATCTCTGGTACCAGAAGGGCCTGATCTTCACCCGGACAAGGAACCTGGAACGGGCCCAGAAGTGCTACGAGATGGCCCTTTCCATCAACCCCCGGCACGAGGAGTCGAACCTGGAGCTCGGGATGATCATGGAGCTCAGGGGCAATTACGAGAAGGCCTTCCTGTCCTACGACCGGGTCATCAAGCTCGACCCCAAGAACCCGAAGGCCTTCTACCAGAAGGGGACGACCCTCCAGCGGATGGGCAGGCTCGACGAGGCGCTGGCCTGCTACGAGGAGGCCCTCTCGCTCAACCCGACGAACATGTACATATGGTTCTCGAAGGCGCTCCTCCTCGCCTCGATGGGGAGGGTGCCCGAGGCGATCCAGGCCTTCGACGGTGCGCTCGCCATCCAGGACGTCCCCGAGGTGAGAAAGCTCCGGGACTCGCTCGTCAGTGAAGGCGGGGTGGAAGACACTCCCTCCGGTCCCTGAACGGGACCTGATGCTTCAATCCCCGCTTCTTCCTTTCTACAAAAAAAGTAATCCGGTTACCACCGCTTCCAGCCTGCTGTCATGATAAGCAGGGCCACCGCGATGAGAGGCAGGATCCCGGGCAGGGGGAGAGGGGTCACCTGAGCCCGTGGAAGAGCCTGATTGGATGACACCGGGGTGGTCGCCGGGGGAACGACCTCGAGCATGTAGATATCCGCGTTCCCGTTCCGGTGGTCCTCCCAGACAATCCGGTCTCCCCAGATGGCAGGTGACCGCTGGACGGAAGTATCGCGGGTCACGGCCTCCTCCTTCCCCGTGGAGATGGTATACATGTAGATATCGGGGTTCCCGTTCCGGGAGTCCTCCCACACGATACGGTCGCCCCACACCCGCGGGTTACGCTGGTCGGCAGGATCGGTGGTGACCTGCTTCTCGGTGCCGGTCGCAATATTGTAGAGGTAAATGTCGTCGTTCCCGTTCCGGTTGTCCTGCCAGACGACGAGGTCCCCGTAGATCCAGGGGTTGAACTGGCTCGAGGTGTCCTGGGTCAGCCGGGATACGGATCCGGTCGTGAGGTCGTAGAGGTACGTGGTGCTCGTCCCTCCGCTCGCGTCGGTCCAGACGATCCGGTTCCCCCACATAGAGGGAGAGCGGCGGGAACCGGTTCCCGGGATCCTGATCTCCCGGGCATCGGAGGAGTTGTATATGACGATGTTGTTGTCCCCGTTCCGGGAGGTTTCCCAGAGGACGTAGCTCCCCGATACCCTGGGGAACTTCTGGTTTGGAGCTCCCGTGGTGATAGTCCGCCCCGACCGGGTGAGGAGGTTGTAGATGTAGATATCGGGGCTCCCGGACGTCAGGTCCACCGCCGCGATCAGGTTCCCGAATATGGCGGGTGACTTCCGATCACTGGTCCCCTTCGTGATCCGGGTCGTGTTTCCCGTATCGGTCTCGTACATGTACACATCGGACTTCGGGTTCCGGGCATCGGTCCAGACGATCCGGTTCTCCCAGATGGCGGGCGAGGTCTGGTCGGCAGGGTCGGAGGTGACCTGTACCTCCGCCGCCTGTACCGCCCAGATCAGGGGGAGAACGAAGAGGAAGACGATGCAGGAAAGGACGAGTTTCGATGACATATGCAACCATCTTCTTATGATAGTATTTAATCTATTCTCTTCTAATCCCGCGAATATTCTTTGAGATCATCGCTTTCGACAGGTTATCTCTCGTTATTCCGGGTTCATCCCGGCGCATTCCCGGGCAGGGGCGATGGAAAGGCACCGGGTGCTGACCTGATCAATTCCATTTATGCCGTACCGGTTCCGACACCTGTTACCGCATCGGGATCTCTTTGGTTCCACGAATAACCAGACAGAGAGAACGTCATGAACGCCAGCCTCCTCGCCGATATCAGGACGGACCTGCTCAGTCACTCCGATGAAAAAACCCGGGACGGCTCGCGCCGGTTTTTCAGGGAACCCATTACCTGCCATGGCGTGCCCACCCCGGTTGTCCGGAGAATTGCGGGAACATATTTCCGGCAGCTGAGATCAGCGGGAAAAGAAGAGGTATTCGCCCTTTGCGAAGAGCTGTTCCGGTCCGACTATTGCGAGGAGGCGTTCATCGCGGCTGACTGGGCATACCGGCTCCGGGCACGGTACGAACCCGGCGATATCTCCATCTTCCGGGCATGGATTGAACGGTACGTCAACAACTGGGCGAAGTGCGACACCCTGTGCAACCACGCCGTCGGGGCATTCATCGAGCAGTTCCCCGGATGCATTGCAGACCTGAAGGAATGGGCCCGGTCCGAAAACCGCTGGATGAGGAGGGCGGCGGCGGTCTCGCTGGTTCTCCCTGCCCGGAACGGGCTGTTCCTCGGGGACATCCTTGAAATTGCCGACCTGCTGTTCCGTGACGGGGACGACCTGGTTCAGAAGGGGTACGGCTGGATGCTCAAGGAGGCAAGCAAGGCCCATCAGCGTGAGGTTTTCGATTATGTCATGAAGCACCGGGAAGAAATGCCCCGTACGGCGCTCAGGTACGCGATTGAGAAGATGCCTGGGGAACTCAGGGACCAGGCGATGGGAAGGCGATAAAAATATGCGAGAGGAGGGATTTGAACCCACGAACTCCTACGAGAATGTCCGGACGGCTATTTGTTAGCGGTCATCCGGGCGGCCGTCTATTTGCTCGCCATTATTGAGAGCCGTAAAGATGCCATTCCCGGACCAGCAGGTGAATTTCTGCACGTCTTCACCCGCCCCAGCGAAGTCAGTCTGCAAGACGAGATTGGAAGGTGTAACTCTTGCAGTTAATACCGCTTGAGCAACCGTGTCGCTGGGAACCTCTCTCAAGTTGGTGCACCCGGCCATAAGGACCAAAGCAATACAGGCGACGATCGTCATCAGGAAGACGGCTCGGGACATGGCCAAGAGGCAAATAGACCTTGGGAGATAATATCGATATCCGGCAGAGTTTATAGAGGTCTATAGAGTTAGTGTTAACAATCTTTATAGGTTGAAACAGTAATCGAATCCTATGGGGTTCATCGACGGCAATATTGCAACAGACAGAAATATAGAGGCTATCAATAACATATTATTTCAAAAGGCACAAGCGCTCCATAAACAACCAAGGGAAACTGTCACCTTCACGACAATCCCAGAATCAGATTATTTATTGAACAATATCGAGGACTATCCGCATATTTTTGTTCTCGGGTGTGTTATGGATAGAGGGATCTCTGCCGAACGAGCATGGAATATCCCATGTATTATCTCAAAAGAATGTGGTGGACCAGAGTTCAGTCGGTTGTTATCTCTGGACCTGGATGCGATTAAATCAATTTTTAAAGAGAAAAGTCTCCACCGATATATCAATCAAATGCCCGGATGCTTCTCGAGTGGAATCGAAATAATTCACTCGAAATACCATGATAACGCATCAAATATTTGGAAATATAATAATCCTGATTGTAAAGAAGTCATCAGAAGGTTTGATGAATTTAAAGGGGTTGGCCAGAAGATTTCTACGATGGCCACAAATATACTGGTCAGGGATTTTAAAATTCCCTTACAAAATACAAATGAAATCGATATCTCCGTCGATATTCAAGTCAGAAAAGCGTTTAAAAGGCTTGGATTAATTACTGCCAATGCTTCAAATCAGGAGATAATTGAAACAGCCCGGAAAATATATCCGGATTATCCGGGGATTGCAGATTCGATAGTATGGGAAATCGGCCGTTTGTGGTGTGAGGATTTATCAAATTGCTGTAAATGTTTTTTAAATAAGTTTTGTCCTAAAAACCCATTATAATTACTTTCGATTTCAGCTCATCTTAATGAACTATTTTCCCAAAAAAAGCAATCTGGAGTTGACAGTCGTCTGAACCGAATCAGTGATGCTTATGATATCTCATTAAGGCAAGCTCACGCGCGGACCTTCAACTTAATTAAAAAATAAAGGAAGTCAAGGGAATCGAGGAACCAATCGATTCCGAGATAAAATCGGTTTTAGCCCAAAGAGAAATTCCAAATGCGAGGAGGGGAATTTGAATAATGATATGCGAGGGGAGGGATTTGAACCCACGAACTCCTACGAGACTGGCCCCTCAAGCCAGCGCCTTTGACCTGGCTTGGCAACCCTCGCGCTTTAATAAGATCACCCGTGGATTACAAGAACCTTCTCTTTTCGCGGGGCGGGGGGAGGTGCCGTCGCCCCAACGGGGATGCGTCCGTGAACCCTTCGGGACATAGATGTATATAAGTATACACGCCCAACCTTCAGCCATGTGGGACCTCATCATGGAGGAGTTTGCGGACTCCCCCGCGCAGGCGAGGGTAGCGAGGTTCCTCCTCGAAAACGGCCTCGGGGTGAACGAGGACGGGAAGGTGGTGGTGAACGGGATAGAGATCCCCGCCACCCACATCGCGGGGGCCATCGGCGCAGACCGCAGGGTTGTCGATGCGACGGCCCGGAAGATCCTCTCGGTCCGGGCCCTTGCGCCGGTGTTCCGGAACCTGCAGGCCACTCCGGACCTGACCAGGGTGGCAGAAACCCTCGGGCTTTCGGCCTTTACCGTGCTCCCGAGAAATGCGCAGGAGAAGGGGATCGTGAGCGCCGTCGTGAAGGTCCTCTCGGCCCGGAACCTCGCCATCCGGCAGATCTTCGTGACCGACCCCTATTTCTCCGAGGAACCGAAGCTCGTGGTCATCATCGACGGGAAAATCCCCCGCGGCCTTCCCGAGGAGATCCGCGCCCTCCCGCAGGTGAAGCAGATCATCCTCTAGGGTTTCGGCAGGTCAGTTCCTGTACACTTCCATTTCAAGGTACAGCCGGCAGATCCGTTTCCTGACCCTCTTTTTCAGCCAGGTTGCCCCGCCGAGGGTTTCCTCTATGACCGTTTCCCGGGTCCCCGCGACCAGGTTGTCGGCGTTCGCCACGATCTTCTCCTCGACAGTCACCGGGAGGCAGTCCCTCGGGACGAGTCCCTCGAGGGAGCATTCGTCGGCGGTGAGCCCGGCGCCGATGTGCCGCTCGATGATCGAGGCGATCCGTTCATCGAGCCCGAGGCCCCGCGCGATCCCTGCGCCGCGCTGGGCATGGGCGATCCCGTGCGTCTCCCTTCTTCCGATGTCGTGGAGCATCGCCCCCGCCCGGACGAGGTCCCGGTCCACGACGGGGCTATCCGAAAACGTGAGGGCAAGGCGGGTGACCGCCCGGGCATGGGCGATGACCCCGGGGTCGCAGCCCGCCCGGACGAGGAGCGCCTCCCAGCTCCTTAACGGACCTTCGGTCCGTCGGTCACCACCAGGCTTCTGCCTGGCGGTTCTCCGCCGGGCTTCGCCCTTCGGGGACTTACTCATACCCGAGGCATTCGCGGATGGCTGAGATCCTGCGCTTCAGGGCTGATAGGAGGGCCTCGTTATCGAAGTGCTCGACCGGCTGGGTGCAACGCGGGCAGGCGAAGTCGAGCTCCATGACCTCGTTGAACGTGAACGTCCCGCAATTCTTGCAGAGGTAGAAGTCGTTCTCCTCCTCGAAACTCTCCCTGGCCTCGAGCTTCTCGAGGAGCATCCTCATGTCCTCCTTGATGGCCGATGGTACCCGGTCGAGCCGCAGGGTCCAGAGATAGGTGAGCCAGCCCGTCTCGGTGTTCTTCAGCCGCCGGTACTCGGCAAGCCGCTTTTCATAGAGGGTATAGAGGGTGTGCCTGACCGAGTTCAGGTTGATCCCCGTTTTCTCGGCGAGATCCTCGTCGCTGTACTCCCCTTCCTCGGGGACCCTCCCCAGGAGATCGAGACCCTCCTCGCCGATGAGCCGGCGGAGGTACGACCGGACCGCCTCGTCCTCAAGGATCTCCGTGATGGACATCATCTCCCCATATATCGCTTCAGCTTGTTAAGGGTGTTGTCAAGATCCTGGAAGGCCTCCTCCCGGTCCGCCCCCTTCCCGAGAATGCTCACCATGGCCTGGCCCTCCTCGAAGGAGGTCCCCGGCCAGGGAATATCGGAGACGGACGGGGAAAGGGGGGCGAGGTCCTCCTTCACCACCATGTCCCGGTCCGCGAAGAGGATCCCCCGCATGGCGGTGCACCCGGGCACGGGGAGCTGTGCAGGGAGGTTCCCCCGGCAGGCTTCCAGGTGCAGTTCGAAGAGGTTGAGGCCGGTGGCGGCCTCGACGGTGTCCACGGTGCCCTGGAACCGGGGGTTCACCTCGATGGCCACGGCCTCTGCCCCGAGCACGAAGTCCACACCGACGGAGCCCGTGCAGCCGCTCGCCGCCGCGGCTCGCATCCCGAGGATACGCATCTGGCCGGCGAGGGGGTGCTCGAGGGGAGTGACGGAGCCCGTGAAGCCGAACGGGTTCGGTCCGCAGCCTCTCAGGACCTGCTCGTTCGCCGCGATGGCCACCGCGTGGCCCTTCCCGTCGGCGAGGCAGGAGACGCTCGCCGGGACCCCCTTGACCAGTTCCTGGAGAAGCGGCTCAACCCCGGGGTTCTCCTCCCGCCACCGGGCCAGGTCCCCGCCGGACCCGATAACGGCATTCCTCCACCCGCCCGCGCCGCTTCTCGGTTTCGCGATGTACGGGTAATCTTCCTCCCGGGCGACGGGAGGGACCGGGATCCGCTCGTGTTCGAAAAAGCGTTGGGCCTCGAGCTTGTCGAGGAGCCGTGATGCAGCCTCCCGGCTTGTCCCGGCGAGGGGGAAGGGAGGGTCGAGGGTCTCGGCCCCCGACGTCGGCACGAAGAAATCGGCCCGGTGCCGGGCAGCCATCTCGGCGATACGGTCGGGGAGCTCGTCCAGCTCGTCGAACTTCAGCCGGTCGATCGTGTACCACGAGAGATCCTGGTCGCAGAAATGGTCCACCGCGCAGACCTCGTACCCCGCCTTCCATGCCGACTGCGCGACGTGTCGCGTGGCAAACCCCGCGACGAGCACCCTTCCCTTCACGGCACGGTCCTCTTGCCGTCCCGGCTCGGGACGATCTGCAGCTCGGCATCCGGGTAGGTCCGGTCAAGCTCTTTTCCCTCGAACAGGTGGTCGAGGAAGACCGCGACCCCCGAGACCTCCGAGTGAGGCTGGCTTGTCACCGAGATGTTATAATCGGCAAGACCATAGATCTCGCCCGGCACCTTCTCGGCACCGGCGACGACAAGGATCTCCTCCTTTTCCCGTATCTCGCCGATAACCTCCTTCAGGGGAAGCCCGTACATGGTCAGGTGGACGACCGTCCCGCCCTTTTTCTTCCACTCCCGGACGCACCTCTTCCAGGAGATGCCGTCCTCGATGAAGAACTCTCCCCCCCAGCGTACCGCGACATCCCGGAGGCTTTCCACGATCCCCGGGTCGCTTGCGGCGAGGTACATGCCATCGGCGCCGAAGGCCCGCGCCGCGAGGCCGACATGGGTGGTGACCCGCTTGTCCCGGAAGGGCCGGTGGCCGAGCCTGAGGATGCAGACCTTCGTCATTCATTTCCCTCCTGTCCCGGAGGCTGCCTCGCCCTGATGACCCCGTTTTCGATACAGATCGGGCAGTCTCTGTCGTTGGCCATCTGGCAGAGAAGGAGAGACTCCTGGAATGAGAGAACCCTTACCGCATCCCCTGACCGTTCGACGAGAAATGCCTTTTCGAGCCGTGAGAGGGATGCCTCGACGTCCCCGCGGGCGTACCCCAGGGCAGCCAGGTCGCCCGCCGTCCGGGTCTTCCCGTCCTGGAAAGCATGGTAGATCTCCCAGTCACGTTCCTCGTCTCGCACACGTACCAATCTCGGGCATATCTTATTTAGGTCTCTCTCCGATTCCGGTGAAAGGGTGAAGGTTGCCATGATCGACCGCGTGGAACTGGCCGAGCTTGCGGATCGCATCCTCGCGATCGCGGGCGAGAACGAGAAGACCCTCGCCGAGGTACTCGACAGCCTCGACCCCGAGGCAAGGCAGGAGCTCCTCCGGTCCGATCTCCTGAACGCCCTCCAGTCCTTCTATTACCATTTCCGGGAGCTGCCCACGCTCCTCGGCCAGGAGCGGCTCGACCTCCAGCCCGCGATTGCCGCCCTCGAAGGGATCCCCTTCGAGGAGGAGAAGGGAACCGAGCTCGTCTTCAGGCTCGAACCGGGAGGACCGGTCGTCGAGGTCACCGAGCTCGGCGAGCTGCTCACGCGGTTCGAGGGATCCTCGGCGTACCGCGGGGCGAGGCGCTACCTCGAAGAATGAGCCCGGGAGGGATCCCTCCCCCGGGTGATGATATCGGGGCTGACCCGGGCGCGGGTGAGCCGGGGCGGGTCGCCCCAGCTGACCATTTCATTCCCGAGGACGGCAACGACGGCGGTAATATCGCTCCCCACGAGGCGCCCGAGGACCGATCGGTCGTCCTTCCGGAGCCCGTTACACACGGCGGTCGCCCATGAATCGGCAGAGGCGACGTTTTCGGAGAAGACCGTCACCGCGTCGGCGACCCCCAGGCTCACCGAGGGCCCCACCGAGGCGGAGGAGGTGCAGATGCCGCGGATGCCTCCAGTGGGAAGAATGACAAACGCGAGGGTGTCAGAGAGAGGCGATGTCCCGGCATGCAGTCCTACCCGGATTTCCCGGTCGGTGGCAAGCGCGATATCGCCCCCGTTGTCGATCACGCCGAACCGGGCCCCTGCCCCGATCATCGCCTCGAGGCCTGACCATGCGATGGTGCCCGCGACCGCGGCCATCGGCCCGACCCCGGCCTTCCGGGCGGCATCCGCCATCCGCCTCACGACCTTCCCGCCCCCGACGGGGGTGTACGGATCGTACGTGATCGCGAAAAAGGGGTCCCCCGCGATGTACCGCTCGAGCTCCTGCCGTGCGTCCATCATCCCCTCCCGTGCGGCGGCAACATGTGACGGTTCGTCGGCGAGGATGGTCGCAATGGTCTCGCGGAACTCGAAGTGCTCGCGAATCATGGTCATTCGGGGGTCCTGTCCCTGTACCCCGGGTCGCCCCAGGTACCTATATGGGTGATCTCCGGGGGGAAGGCTTATACCATCCGCCTGTGATGGGGAAGGAGCGGAGGAAAAATGGCCGGCAGGAGACCCAACCACCTAGTCAATGAAAAGAGCCCCTACCTGCTCCAGCACGCCTACAACCCGGTCAACTGGTACCCGTGGGGCGAGGAGGCCTTCAACCGGGCGAGGGCCGAGGACCGGCCGGTCTTTCTTTCCATCGGGTACTCGACCTGCCACTGGTGCCATGTCATGGCCCGCGAGTCCTTCGAGAACCCCCGGGTGGCGGCCCTCATGAACGCGGGCTTCGTGAACGTCAAGGTGGACCGGGAGGAGCGGCCGGAGATCGACCAGGTGTACATGGCGGCCGCGCTCCAGCTCATGGGTACCGGCGGCTGGCCCCTCACCATCGTGATGACGCCCGAGGGAAAGCCGTTCTTCACCGCGACCTACATCCCCCGGGAATCCGGTCATGGCCTCGTCGGGATGCTCGACCTCGTCCCCATGATCGTCACGGCATGGCGCGAAAGGCGGGAGGAGCTCCTCACCGCCGCAGACAAGGCGACACTCCTCCTCGCCGGGGCACCTCCGGGGGAGGGCGCGGAAACGGCGGCGCAGGTGGTGGAGCGGGTCCTCGGGGAGCTCGCGTCAAGCTTCGACCCGAAGTACGGGGGTTTCGGCGGGGCCCCCAAGTTCCCCTCCCCTGCCACCCTGATCTTCCTCATAAGGAGCCACCGGATCACCGGCGACCGGGGGCCGCTTTCGATGGCCGAAAAGACCCTCCGGGCCATGCACGCCGGGGGGATGTACGACCATGCGGGGTTCGGGTTCCACCGGTATTCCATGGACGCCTCGTGGCTCGTCCCCCATTACGAGAAGATGCTCTATGACCAGGCCCTCCTCGCCATTGCGTACACCGAGGCGTTCCGGGCGACCGGGAATGAGTTCTACCGGAGGATCGCGCGGGAGATCCTCGCGTACCTCGAACGCGACCTCCGGGCCGACGAGGGAGCCTTCTTCAGCGCCGAAGATGCCGAGAGCGGGGGAAGGGAGGGGGCGTTCTACCTCTGGACGAGGGACGAGATAGGAAAAATCCTCTCGGGCGTCGAACTCGCGGCATTCGTGGAGTTCTACGGGGTGTGCCGCGACGGGAACATCCCGCGCCGGGCCGGCGTACCGGAAACCCCCGAGAACATCCTCCACGAGGCAAAGTCCCCCGAAGAGGTCGCGGCCGGTCTCGGCGTGCTCCCCGGTGACCTTGGCCCGATCATCGACCCGGCCATGGCAAAGGTGCGCGCCGCCCGGGACCGGCGGGTGCGACCTTCCCGCGACGAGAAGATACTCGCGGACTGGAACGGGCTTGCCATAGCGGCCTTCGCGATGGCGGGGCGAGTGCTCGGGAACCCGGAGTACACGAGAATTGCAGAAAAGGCGGCAGCGTTCATCCTCTCGTGCCTCATGTCGCCCGGCGGGACACTTCTTCACCGGTACCGGTCCGGGGATGCTGCCATCGGGGGAAATGCGGACGACTATGCCTGCCTCACCTGGGGCCTCCTCGAGCTCTACCGGTCCACCCATGATACCCGCCTCCTCGACCGGGCGGTCACCCTCACGGACCGGCTCATCGAACGGTTCTGGGACAGGGATCGTGGCGGGTTCTTCTTCACCCCCGACGACGGGGAGACGCTCATCGCGCGGCTGAAGCCGGTCCACGACGGTGCGACCCCCTCATCGAACTCTGTCGCGCTCCGGAACCTCCTCCTCGTCTCCCACCTCACGGGGAAGACGAAGTACCTCGACCTCGCACGCGAGCTCGAGGCCTGGTACCTTAGGCATCATGCGGACTCGGCCGCGGCGTCCTGCTGGATGGTGGCCGCACTCCAGGAGGCCATCCATCCACCGGTCGACGTCGTCATTGTTGGAGACCCGGACGGGGAGGGCACCCGCGCGCTGCTCGATGTCCTCGACGCCCCGTCCAGCCCCGACTGTGCCGTTCTCCTGAAGGTCCCGTCCGGAGATCCGCTCATCGAGTCCCTCGCGCCTTTCACGAAGGCATTTATCCCAAAGCCGGGCGGGGCTGCAGCCTACGTGTGCCGGAACCACGCCTGCGAACTCCCGGTCACCGACCCCGGATCCCTCACAGCCCTACTCGCCGCGGCGGCGAAAGGGCAGGCCGGGGAAGGAAGGGAAACGGGATAGGGCACAGGGTCAGGTGCAGGCCGCGCCCGCACACTTCGGCCTGTACGGCCGGGCGAGGACTATAAAGGATAAAGGCGCACCCACCCGGTGATAATACCGGGGTGAAAAGGACTTGGCGGCACGGTTGCTCACCGAACCTGAAGGCTACGAGCTGCTCCGGCGATCCGGTATCCCCGTCCCCCCGTTCGGGGTCGCGCAGGACGCGGATGGGGTGGCCCGGATCGCGCAGGACATCGGCTTCCCCGTGGTCATGAAGATCGTCTCCCCCGACATCGTCCACAAGAGCGATATCGGGGGCGTGGTCAGGGGTGTGCATGACCCCGGCGAGGCCCGCGCGGCGTACAGGGATATCCTCTCGCGGGTGAAGGCACGGGTCCCGGGCGCGGCTGTCCGGGGGGTAATCGTCGAGAAGGAGCTCCCGCATGGACTCGAGATCCTCGTCGGTGGGAAGACCGACCCGACCTTCGGGAAGGCCATCACCTTCGGCCTCGGCGGGACCCTCGTCGAGGTCCTGAGGGACGTTTCGATCCGGCTCCTGCCCCTCGGGAGAGAGGAAGCCCGGGAGATGGTCCGGGAGATCCGGGGGTACCGGCTCATCGCAGGGTACCGGGGCGAACCTCCGAAGGACGAGGAGGCACTCGTTTCCCTCATCGTTTCTGCCGCGGAGATGTTTGCGAAGGGGGGCATCTCGGAGTTCGACCTGAACCCGGTCATCCTCTACGAGAAGGGCGCATGCGCGGTGGATGCCCGGATGTACCAGGGCGGCGAGGCCCCCCCAGCCGGGCCGCGGAAGATCCATTGCGCCCTCGCCCCCGAGATCTTCACCCCGGAGTCCATTGCCGTCGTGGGTGCCTCGGGCGATCCCTCCAAGGTCGGGTACGCCGTCTTCAGGAACCTCCTCGCCTTCCCGGGCAGGCTCTACGCGGTGAACCCGAACCGGCCCGAGGTCCAGGGAAAGAAGACCTGGCCCTCCCTCGGGGCGCTCCCCGAGCCGGTCCACCTCGCGGTCATCGCGGTCCCGGCGCGGCTTGTCCCGGGGATCATCGGGGAGGCTGGCAGGGCAGGTGCAAAGGCCGCCATCGTCCTCTCGGGCGGTTTCGGCGAGACCGGAGAGGCCGGGAAGGCCCTCGAGCGGGAGGTCCTCGAAACGGCGAGGAAATACTCGCTGCGCATCCTCGGCCCGAACTGCCTCGGGATCATGCTCCCCCACCAGGGGGTGAACACCACCTTCGGCCCCATCACCCCGAGGGCCGGGCAGGTCGCCTTCATCTCCCAGAGCGGCGCCGTCATTGCCACCATGGTTGACTGGTCCGTTCCCGAGGAGTTCGGGTTCTCCGCGGTGGTGAGCGTCGGGAACCAGCTCGACCTCGGGTTCGAGGACTTCCTGTTTTACCTCGGGAACCACCCCGAGACCCGGGCCATCGTCATGTACATCGAGGAGGTGAAGGACGGGCCGGCCTTCCTCGAGTCAGTGGAGCGGGTCTCGGCAAAGGTGCCCGTCATCGCCATCAAGAGCGGCCTTTCGGCGAAGGGAAAGACCGCCGCCTCCTCCCACACGGGCGCGCTCGCGGGGAGCCACGAGATGTACCTTGCGGCCTTCCGGAAGGTGGGGATCACCGCGACCCAGTCGCTCCGTGAGGCCTTCCTCCTCGCCGAGCTCCTCGCCTCCGAGGGCTATCCCGCGGGCCGCCGTGGCATCGTCATCACGAATGCCGGCGGGTTTGCCGTGTTTGCCTCCGACTACGCCGAGCTCTACGGGATCGACCTCGTCGACCTCCGCCCCGAGACCCTCGCGGCGCTCTCGGCCTTCCTCCCGGCAGGCTGGAGCCACGGGAACCCGCTTGACCTCGTCGGTGACTCGGGAGTTGAGCAGTATGCCCGTGTCTTCGATTTCCTGATCCGGCACCAGGAGTTCTGGGACATCGCCTTCATCGTCTCGGTGCCCGACGCCGTCCTCGACCCCACCCAGCTCGCGCAGGAGGTGGTCCGCTTTTCCCGGAACACGAAGAAGATGGTGGTGGGCTGCTTCCTCGGGGGCGCCTCGGTCGCGTCGAGCGTGCAGATCCTCCGGGCCCACCATATCCCGAACTTCGGTGACCTCGAGGACGCCTTTCGGGTCGTCGGCCGGGCCTGCGGCGTGAAACGGCAGGGTGCCGGGAACCCGGGGCAACGGGAAGATATTCAACGGGGCTGACCAAGAGTACCCCTGACATGGACCCGTTCCCGGGGTCACTTCCATGAAGATCCTCCTCATCGGGCTGGAAGGGACGGACCTCTATACCACGCTCTACGACTCGGACACGAGCCGGGCGATGCTTCGGTTCTACCACCCGGTCCGACACTCCGCCGGCGTGGAGATAACGACCACCTCGCTGGGGAGCGCCCTCTCCCTCGTGTCGGAGCTCAGGTGGTACCTCCAGCGGTACGTGGACGAGGTCCTGTTCACCGAAGACGGGTCGGTATACCTGACCCACGACCTCGCCTCCGGCGTGTACGAGCGGGGGGTGACCCTCACCCGGCCCTGGCCCCACCGGTTCCGCTACCGTATTCACGGGGGGAAAATCTACCGGTCGGCATGGGACCTCGGGGCCTTCGGGGACAGCTCCGCCTCGGCAGCCCCGCCGGGGGAAGGCATGGCTGGAAGCACAGGGACCCCCGACCCGGTGCTCGAGGTCTGGGGGCTTTCCGAAGAGATCCACGAGTCCCCCTCCGAGGTGCAGGCGGGACCGGAGCAACCGGGAGAGGAACCGGGGACAGGGAACGGAGAGCCCGGGGGCTGAATTACACAGATATAGCCGGGCCGCCAATCATCTTTCATGGCACGGAAGATCCTCACCATCGGGATCACCATCAACCTCGAGAACTACGAGAACCTGCGCCTTGACGTGGAGGGGGAGGTCGGCGACGACGGGGACGCGGGCGACCTCATCGCCTTCCTCGACGGCATGCTCGCCCGGCTTGGCCACGGCGACCAGGCCACCGCCGAGCGGGTCGAGGCCTACCGGAGGCGGGTCCTTGCCATGCCGGCAACCGTCGTTGCCGCCGCTCCCGGGCCGGTCATGGTCATGCGGGAGGAGGAGCTCCGGGTCCAGGCCCGTCCCGCTCCCGCCATGGAGGCACCCGAACCGGCCGTACTGGCGAAGCCCCGGGCGGCTCCACATGCAGAAGCGAGGACGGAGGCACCGCCCGCCGGGGACGAGAAGCCGGTCACGGTCAGGGCGGGGCCCGAGGTGAAGGCAGCAAAGGCCACAGCCGCGGCGAAGGCCCCGGCACGGGCCGAGCCGGCAGCTCCCCAGGCCCGTGCTCCCGAGCCCCGGAAACCCGCCGCCACCCCGATACCAAAGGAGGCTCCAAAGGAGGTCCAGAAGGAGGGTCCGAAGGAGCCGGCAAGGCCCGAGCGGCCGGCCATTGCCGACGGCGAGGTGGCCTGCGAGGGGTGCGGCCTCTCCATCACGAAGAACCAGGCCAAGCTCTCCCGGCTCCTGACGGGGAAGAGCCTCTGCAAGCGGTGCATGAACCCATAGCCCATTACATCCGCACCACGCATGGCCGGGGTTTAAATAGAACCCGATCGACTGTCATAGTGGGATGAAAAAGAGCCTCCTCATGTGGGACGAGAGCCTCTTCCGGGAACCGGAGGTCTTCGAGCTGGATTATGTCCCCGAGCAGTTCCAGCACCGCGAGGACCAGATGAAGGAACTCGCCTTCCAGGTGAGACCCGGGCTCGCGGGCGCCCGTCCCCTGAACACCGTCTGCCGGGGCCTCCCGGGCACCGGGAAGACCACTTCCGTGAAAAAGCTCTTCACCGAGATCGAAGAGACGACGAAGAAGCTCGTCCCCGTGTACGTGAACTGCCAGATCGACAATACGAAGTTCGCCATTTTTTCCCAGATCTACCGGAGGCTCGCCGGCCACCTCCCGCCGGCCTCGGGCACCTCCTTCAAGCAGGTCTTCGACGCCATCGCCCGGATCATGCAGAAGGAGGATGCCGTGCTCCTCGTCTGCCTCGACGATGCGAACTACCTCCTCTACGAGAACGAGATGAACCGGGTCCTCTACACCCTGCTCCGTTCACACGAGGCCTACCCGGGTACCAGGATAGGGGTGTTCCTGATCATCTCGGACATGACCGTCGACCTGGTCCAGGCCGTCGATGCCCGGGTTGCCTCGGTCTTCCGGCCCACGGAGGTATATTTCCCGCCGTACAAGGAGGATGAGGTGGCAGGCATTCTCAGGGACCGGGTGAACCAGGGCCTCTACCCGAACGCCCTCCCGGACCCGATGTTCAGGCTCGTCGTGGAGCAGACGATGAAGAGCGGGGACCTCCGGGTGGGGATCGACCTCCTGAAACGGGCGACCCTCTCGGCCGAGAAGGCCGCGCGCCGCTCCATCGAGCGGGAGGACATCTGCCGGGCCTACGAGGTCTCGAAGTACCTCCACCTCTCCTTCACGGTGAAGACCCTGAAGGCCGAGGAGCGGGAGCTCCTGAAAAAGGTGGCCGAGCTCTCGGAAGGCGAGAAGGAGATGAATGCCGGGGAGGTATACAAGGCGCTCAGGGAAAAGGAGAGCCTCGGGTACACCCGGTTTTACGAGATGGTGAAAAAGCTCGACGCCATGCGCCTCGTGAACCTCTCGTACCGCGACGGCCGGGGGAGGACCCGGCTCATCAGCCTCCGGTATGACCCGGGGAAGGTACTCGAGTCCCTGAAGTGAGCCGGCTGCGAGGAGCCGGGGCCGGGTTACCGGGGTGGGGGCCGGGGCGGTGTTACCGGTAGCCGGGCAAGGTGGCCGTGTGCCGGCGCTGCCGGGCAGGGAGCCGGGATTCGATTAACAAAACTTATCATATCCCCGTCACCCATTTCTTCTCATCATTTCAACCGGGGGAATTGTCGTGCTCAGCATCAATGAACTGGCGGTAAATATTTTCAATGAAATGGTGGACTATCCCGAGGATCTCAACGCGGCACTCCACCAGCTGGACAATGGCGCCCGCATCATGGACTTCGGGGTCTCGACGAGGGGCGGCTACCAGGCGGGGAGGATCTTCACCGAGATCTGCATGGGCGGCCTCGGCGAGGTCGGATTCCGGATGGGGCAGATCAAGGGGGTGCCCCTCCCGTTCATCGAGGTGGCCACCGACTTCCCGGCCATTGCCTGCCTGGGGGCCCAGAAGGCGGGGTGGACCGTCAAGGTCGGGAACTACAGCGCCATGGGGAGCGGCCCCGCGAGGGCCCTCTCGCTGAAGCCGAAGCACACCTTCGAGGTCATCGACTATGAGGACGACTGCGAGGACGCGGTCATCTGTCTCGAGAGCGACCACCTGCCGAACGGGGAGGTGATGGAGAAGATCGCGTCCGAATGCGACGTTGATGTCGCGAATGTCTGCGCGGTCGTGGCCCCGACGGCATCCCTCGTGGGATCGATCCAGGTGGCGGGCCGGTGTGTAGAGACGGCGGTGTACAAGCTGAACGAGCTGGGCTTCGACACCCGGACCATCGTCTCGGGCATCGGGACCGCGCCCATCGCCCCGGTGAAAAAGGACGCGACAAAGGCCATGGGCTCGACGAACGACGCGACCATCTACCATGGCTCCATCTATCTCACCATCAAGAACCCGAAGATCAAGGACTTCCTCGAGAAGATCCCGAGCAACAAGTCGAAGGGGTACGGGAAGCCCTTCTACGAGATCTTCAAGGATGCGAAGTTCGACTTCTACAAGATCGACACCTCCCTGTTCTCGCCCGCCGAAGTGGTCATCAACGAGCTCACCGAGGGAGCCGTGTACCACGTCGGCGCCGTGAACCCCGACGTTGTCCTGAAGTCCTTCGGGTTTCTGTGAAACTCGAAGGGTGACTCCCGAAGGGGGTCACACTTTCGGGTTCCGGTAATCCCTTTTTTCCGCCACCCCAGGACCGACCACTCCACCGGCGGGTTCAGCAATGTTAATAGGATCGCCGCCTCACCCTGTAAAGCGGGCTTGTGGTCTAGCTGGTCATGATATCGCCTTTACAAGGCGGGGATCGTCGGTTCGAATCCGACCAAGCCCATCGGTACGTTTTTCCCGTGATGCAGGCCGGCGCCGGGAGCACCCGGATTGCAGCTCTCCCCGCGGGACAGTACCATTATTACCTGCGATACCGAGAAGCTCCCTGAGAACGAGGGTGGAATACGGAAATGGCCCCCGAAAAGAAACAGGTGCTCCTTTTCACGACCTACAAGTTCCGGGAAGGGACAAACCTCTCCGTGCGACGGGGTATCCAGCTTGCATCGAAACTGACCACAGGAGACGCCATCCGGCTGCAGTCGCGCGAGGGCGGGGAGCAGCGGAAGGCCATTGTGACCGGCCTCAAGGTGAAGAGGTTCCGGGACATCCGGGAGCAGGACCTCGCCGTGGAACACGACCCCCAGTGCCGGAGCTGGAACGACCTCTTTGCCACCCTGAAAAAGCTCTACGACGATTTTGACGAGATGGAAATCGTCACCATGGTCTATTTCACGCTGGAAGAAGGCGAATAACCCGTCGTTTCCTGCCAACGGCCCGGCGGCTCACCACCGTGGCTTCGCCACGTCGGTTCTCCATCGGGGCTATCGCCCCTCTGGCCTCCCTCGGTCTTATGCCCTCTTGGTTCACCACCTCGCTTCGCTCGGCGGCTCTCCCTCGGTCTTATGCCCTCGGGGATCGAAACGAATTTGAGACCGGGGGCCACGGATCAGGTGGGGGAGGATCCGTGAGACAGGATACCGGTAAGGACGGGATATACGAGGAGGCGCTCCGGCTGCACGAGGAGCACCGGGGAAAGCTGGAGATCCATTCCAAGGTCCCGCTGAAGAACAGGCGCGACCTCTCCCGCGCCTATACCCCCGGTGTCGCCGGAGTGTGCCGGGCCATCCAGAAGGACAAAAACCTCGCCTACCGGTATACCCTCAAGGGGAATTCCGTGGCCATCGTGACCGACGGGTCCGCCGTCCTCGGCCTCGGGGATATCGGGGGATACGCGGCGATCCCCGTCATGGAGGGGAAGGCCATCCTCTTCAAGAAGTTCGCGAACATCGATGCCTTCCCCATCTGTTTCGAGAGCTACCACACCGGCTTCGTGGACGAGGTGCGGAACATTGCCCCCGTCTTCGGGGGGATTAACCTCGAGGACATCGCCGCCCCGAAATGCTTCGAGGTGGAGGAGGCCCTCCAGGATATCGGGATACCGGTGATGCATGACGACCAGCACGGCACGGCCATCGTGGTCCTCGCGGCCCTCGTCAACGCCTGCAGGGTCACGAAGAAGAACTTCGAGGACCTGCAGATCGTGGTGTGCGGTGCAGGCGCCGCGGGGTACGCCATCGCCCGCATGCTGGGGTGTATCGGGTACGGTCCCAATGTATGCAGGAAGGTCCGGGATATCATCGTCTGCGATACCAGGGGAATCATTCACAGGAACCGGGAGGGGCTCTACACCAACAAGTACAAGTTCATCCTCGCCGACGAAACCAACCATGCCGGAAAGACAGGGACCCTTGCCGACGCGGTGGAGGGAGCGGACGTTCTCATCGGGGTCTCTTCCCCGGGGGTGTTCACCGAATCCATGATCCGTTCCATGAATGACGACCCGATCGTGTTTGCGATGGCAAACCCGGTCCCCGAGATAATGCCGCACCTTGCAAAGAAGGCCGGTGCCGTGGTGGTAGGTACCGGGCGGAGCGACTTCCCCAACCAGATCAACAATGCCCTCGCCTTCCCCGGGGTATTCAGGGGAGCCCTCGACGTGTTCGCCACGAGGATCAGCGAGGAGATGAAGGTCGCCGCTGCCCATGCCCTCGCAGGCTACGTGCCGGAGATCGACGAGGAACATATTGTCCCCGCCGTCCTCGACCGAAAGGTCACCATGCAGGTGGCCGTCGCGGTGAGGGAGGCGGCGATTCTCTCCGGTTGCGCGAGGAATATCTGATCCCGGACCCTGCACCCGGCCGGACGGACGACCCAACTCTCATCATCTCCCCCTGCCACCTCTGATCATGGCGGGGAAGAGGCCGGCGGGGAAGGAGACCGATCACCCGGATACCTGCACCTGGCTCGAAG
>DATJPK010000017.1:0-4086 GCA_035506435.1 Methanomicrobiales archaeon | reverse complement strand
CCTTCAGGTGAGAACGTTTAAATACTTACCCTTCGTTGTAATAATGCCAAGAGGGGCGAGGGTTCGGGGGCTCGTAGCTCAGCTAGGTAGAGCGCCTGGCTTTTAACCAGGTGGCCGGGGGTTCAAATCCCCCCGAGCCCGCTCCACAGGACGCGTCTGTGGACACAAGCGGTGATGGATCTGAAAGAGTATCCCGTATCTCATTTCGCCGATGGAGAAGCCTGCTCTCCTGGGAGGGTTTCTTGACCACGTTCAATGTTCTCGAGCACATGATGGTCCCTGACCATCGCATCATGGAAGAGGAGGAGATCAAGACCCTCCTCGCCACGTATCATCTCACGCTGGAACAGCTGCCAAAGATCTACCACGACGACCCGGCCGTGAAGGCCGTGAAGGCGAAGCCGGGTGACGTTATCGGGATTGTCCGCGAGAGCCAGACGGCGGGCAGGGCCGACTCCTACCGTCTCGTCGTGAAAAGGCCGAAGAAGTGACGGGGGTATTTCACTCTTGATCGAACGAGGTGTACTCTCGAGGGTGTATTTCGGGAAGGAGCACGTGTCTCGCCACCAGCTCGACTCCTTCAACAACTTCCTCGAGCATAATCTCCAGAAGGTGGTAAACGAACAGAAGATCATCCAGACCGATATCGACTCCCGGGGCAAGAGCCGTGAGCCGGTCTGGGTCGAACTCGGTACCATCACCGTCGAGAAACCGGTGGTCCGTGAGGCGGACGGGTCGCAGGGCAGCCTGTTCCCCAGCGAGGCACGGCTGCGGAACCTGACCTACGCGGCCCCGATCTACCTCACGATGACCCTCATGCACGGTGAGACCCGGCAGGACCCGGTCGTCGCGAACATCGGGCAGCTCCCCGTCATGGTCGGCTCGAGGAAGTGCAACCTGTTCGGGCTCTCGGACGCGGAACGGGTCGCCCATGGCGAGGACCCCCTCGACCCGGGCGGCTACTTCATCATCAACGGGACCGAGCGGGTGCTCATGACCCTCGAGGACCTGGCGAGCAACAAGATCATGACCGAGTTCACCGAGCGGTACAACGAGCGGATCTACGTCGCAAAGGTCTTCTCCCAGTTCCGTGGCTACCGTGCCCTCGTCGTCGTCGAGCGCAACCGGAAGAACCTGCTCGAGGTCTCCTTCCCCTCGGTCGCCGGCCACCTCCGGTTCGTCGACCTCATGAAGGCCCTCGGGCTTGCCTCGGACCATGACATCGTCGAGGCAGTCTCGACCGACGAGGAGATCCTCACCTTCATGATGCAGAACCTCGAGGAGAGCGAGTGCGACTCCGTCGAGAACGGCATCATGTACGTGGGCAAGAAGCTCGCCCCGAACCAGACCCGGGACTACCAGAAGAAGCGGGCGGAGTTCGTCCTCGACAACTACCTGCTCCCGCACCTGAACTACCTGATGCCCCCGAACCTGAAGGAGGGCGACCCCGGCTACCGGGCCGCCGTCGACAGCGTCCGGCTCGCGAAGGCCCACTTCCTCGGCCGGATGGCAGAGTCCTGCTTCGATCTCGTCCTCAACCGGCGCCGGATCGATGACAAGGACCACTACGCGAATAAAAGGCTCAAGCTCGCCGGCGACCTCATGGAGGACCTGTTCCGCATCTCCCTGAACCGGCTCACGAGGGATATCAAGTACCAGCTCGAGCGGGCGTCGATGCGCCACCGCGACCTCTCGATCGCGACCGCGGTACGGGCCGACGTCCTCACCGAGCGGCTCCTCCACCCGCTCGCGACAGGCAACTGGGTGGGCGGCCGCACGGGGGTTTCCCAGCTCCTTGACCGGGTCGACCACATGTCGGTCCTCTCGCACCTGCGCCGGGTCATCTCCCCGCTCTCGCGGTCCCAGCCCCACTTCGAGGCACGCGACCTGCACCCGACCCAGTGGGGCCGCATCTGCCCGAGCGAGACCCCCGAAGGCCCGAACTGCGGCCTCGTGAAGAACTTCGCCCAGATGGTGGAGATCAGCCGCGGGGTCGACGACGACTCCGAGGTGCCGAAGCTCCTCTACAACCTGGGCGTGGAGCAGATCCGGAGGGAGACGGCATGAAGAAGTCGCGGGTATTCGTGGACGGCGCCCTGATCGGCCTCGTCGATAACCCGAAGGACCTCGTGGCGAACCTCCGCAGGATGCGCCGGAAGGGAGAGATCCCGACGGAGATTAACGTCTCCTTCAAGGAGTACAACGGCGACGTGATCATCCACACCGACCGGGGCCGGGCCCGCCGGCCCCTCATCGTGCTCGAAAAGGGGAAGCCCCTTATCACGTCCGAGGACACCCAGAAGCTCGCCGACGGCCTGGTCCCCTTCGAGGACCTGGTGAAGCGGGGCCTCATCGAGTTCATCGACGCCGAGGAGGAGGAGGACCTCTACATCGCCATCCACGAGAAGGACATCACCCCCGAACACACCCACCTCGAGATCGACCCCTCGCTCATCCTCGGGATCGCCGCGGCCCACGTGCCCTTCCCCGAGCACAACGCGAGCCCGCGGGTCACGATGGGCGCCGGGATGGTGAAGCAGGCCCTCGGCTTCGGCGCCGCGAATATGAAGCTCCGGCCTGACACCCGGGGTCACCTGCTTCATTACGCCGAGCGTCCCATCGTCCACACGAGCACCTCGGAATCCATCGGCTCCGATGACCGGCCCGCGGGGCAGAACTTTGTCGTGGCCATCCTCTCGTACGAGGGATACAACATCGAGGACGCCCTCATCTTCAACAAGGCGGCCATCGACCGCGGCCTCGGCCGGTCCCACTTCTTCCGGACCTACGAGGGCGAGGAGCGCCGGTACCCCGGCGGCCAGGTGGACAAGATCCAGATCCCGGACGAGGAGGTCACGGGAGCCCACGGCGCAGAGTTCTACCAGCACCTTGACGCCGACGGGATCATCAACCCCGAGACCATCGTCTATGAAAAGGACGTCCTGATCGGGAAGACCTCCCCGCCCAGGTTCCTCGAGGAACCGTCGGGGGAGCTCATCTCGGTCGAGAAGCGCCGGGACACCTCGGTCACGATGCGGTCCAACGAGAGGGGGATCATCGACACCGTCATCATCACCGAGGGGGAGAACAGCGCCCGCCTGGTGAAGGTACGCACCCGGGACCTCCGTGTTCCCGAGGTGGGGGACAAGTTCGCCTCCCGTCACGGGCAGAAGGGGGTCATCGGCCTCATCGCCCCGCAGGAGGACATGCCCTTCACCGAGAGCGGTATCACCCCCGACATCGTCATCAACCCCCATGCCATCCCGAGCCGGATGACCATCGGGCACATGCTCGAGATGCTCGGCGGCAAGGTCGGGTCAATGGAGGGCCGCCGGATCAATGCCACGGCGTTTTCCGGCGAATCCGAGGTCGATCTCCGGGCATCCCTGAAGAAGCTCGGGTTCTCCCACAACGGCCGCGAGATCATGTACGACGGGATCACGGGAAGGGCGTTCGCGACGGATATCTACGTCGGGATCATCTACTACCAGAAGCTCTACCACATGGTTTCGTCGAAAATGCATGCCCGGTCCCGGGGGCCGGTCCAGGTGCTCACCCGCCAGCCCACCGAGGGTCGTGCGAGGGAGGGCGGCCTCCGGTTCGGAGAGATGGAGCGCGATGTCATGATCGGGCACGGGGCCGCCATGGCCCTGAAGGAGCGACTCCTCGACGAGTCAGACAAGGTCACCCAGTACGTCTGCGCCCACTGCGGGATGATCGCCATGCTCGACCGGAAACAGAACATCACCCGGTGCCTCGCCTGCGGCGGGGAGACGGACATCTACCCGGTCGAGATGAGCTATGCCTTCAAGCTCCTGCTTGACGAAATGAAGTCCATGGGGATCGCCCCGAGGCTGAAACTGCAGGACATGGTGTAGGAGGTGCGGAGATGCCAAGTCCAAAACGCATAGGACAGATCGAGTTCGGTCTCCTTTCGCCGAAGGAGATCAGGAAGATGAGCGTCCGCAAGATCATCTGGGCGGACACCTACGACGAGGACGGGTACCCGTACCCCCAGGGGCTCATGGACCTCGCCCTCGGGGTCATCGACCCCGGCCTCCGGTGCAAGACCTGCGACCAGAAGGC
>DATJPK010000016.1:0-10504 GCA_035506435.1 Methanomicrobiales archaeon | reverse complement strand
GGCGGGTTCCGGGGTGCCGGTAGGGACACGGTACCACTGGTTCATCCTCGCCCACCAGGAGGTCAGGAAGCTGGACAAGGACACGTACGAAACGTCGATGAAGGGGGTCAAGTACAAGGTGGCGCACCGCCGGCCGTTCTGGAGGCGGTGGAGCACGGAGTACCCGGACCAGGTGCCGGAACGTGAAGTGCTGATAGGGATCCTCGAGAGAGAGCTTTCGCTGCTCCGGGCAACCGGCGACCCCGGGACAGGGTCCAGCCCGGCAGAGTCACAGCTAGGGAAGGTGAACGGATTGGTTTTTCCCGACAGAGAAGCCATGTTCTCTGGGAACCGGAAGGAGGATGATTCTCATGGTAAGCAGGAGGAACCGGGTAAATGCCCTGCGGGAGGCCTTCGATACCATCGCGAGCCGGTATGACGAGCACCGCCGGTGGATCATCCCCGATTTTCGCGGGTTCTATGCCGCCGCGGTTGCAGCCGCGACGAGCCGGAGGGAGGACCCGGCCATCCTGGACATCGGGGCAGGGACCGGCCTTCTCCCGGGGTTCCTCCTCGAGGTGTACCCTGCGGCCTCTCTCACCCTCATGGACCTCTCCGGCGAGATGCTCGCGGTCGCGAGGAGACGGTTCGCCGGCCGGGATGCAACACGGTTCATCGTCGCCGACTACCGGGAGGCAGACCTCGGCGGGCCGTTCGACCTCATCTGTTCCGCCCTCTCCATCCATCACCTCGGGCGGGAGGAGAAACGCGAGCTCTACCGGCGGATCTTTGCGGCCCTCGGGAGGGACGGGACCTTCGTGAACGCCGACGAATTCAAAGGAGAGACTGCCAGGGAACACCGGGAGAACCTCGGGCGCTGGGACGAGTTCCTTCTCGGGGGCCCGCTCGGGGAGGCAGGGGCAAGGGAGATCATGGAGCGGCGCGACCGGCTCGACCGGATGGAGAAGCTCTCTGTTCAGCTCGGGTGGCTTGAGGAGATCGGCTTCACCGGCGTCGAGGTACCCTACCGGAACGGGACGTTCGCCGTGATAGCGGGGAAGAGACCTTCCTGAAGGATCGGGGTCAGAGCGGGAGGAGAGTGGATCGCTCTCGGAAGTACTGGAAGAGCCGCTCGGCCCAGGCAATGGCCTTCGGGTTGTTGCTGTACATGTCGGCCGAGCTGTCGTACACGTTGGGCTCGATCTTGTTCAGTCCGAAGGACAGGTGCTTGTCGGTGACTGTTATCCCTACCTTGAGAGCCTCATCGGTCATCCAGATCTTGAAATGCGGGTAGGGACGCAACGCCGCGACCTTGCTCGCAAAGGGCTCCCTGGCCAGCCCTTCGATGATGGTGCGGTTCACGATGAGCTCCACCGGGACCCCCGCGACGACGCGTTCGGCGAGGACGTCTGCCACCTCTGGGCTCATGACCGAGGATATTCCATGGATGAAAGCCCCTTCCCGGAGCACCCGCACGAAGTTGGAAAAGACATGGAACATGTTGCTCGTGGTATCGAACTTGACATCGGAATCGAAGAGGTCCCCGATCCCGCTCAGGAATGGCGCGGGAATCCCCTCGATGTCATGGGTCGCCCAGAAGTCCTTGTGCTTCATGAGCTCCCCCATCGTGAGGATGAAGTCGCCGATCTTCGTGGAGACGATCTTTCCCATCGGGGTGAGCTCGTACCCGCGCTCCTTCATCTCGATGAGGGAGAGGCGTTCGAGGCCGCGGATCTTGGGGATGATGGCCTGCGAGGTGCTCCCTGTCACGTCCCTCAGCTCGGCGAGGGTCTTCTCCCCCCCGGAGACCGAGAGGAGGATCTGGATCTTGAGCCTCGATGAATAGATGGACTGGATCAGTTTGTACGTCTGGTTGTAGACTTCGAGGCTCTCCATGGTCGTACAAGAGGTTGGATTGGAGGGTTATATAGTTTCATCTCCCCTGTGCGACGGATATGGGCTGTTGGCAGGAGATTTCCCGAAAAAATAGATCAACCAAGGAGGTGCACAGACTGGAGGAGGAAGATCCCGAATGCAAAGAAAATGTACATGCCGTCAGAGAGGATATCGGCGATGAAGTCCGTCGAGGGCAGCACCCCGACGAGCCGGATGCAGGCATGGCTGTACAGGCCTGCCCCGAAGAGGATGGCGGCCTTCACGAGGGGCAGGAACAGGAGGCCGAGGCCGACCACGGGGATCACGAAGGCGAGGTTCATTGCCGTGAGAAACCTCTTCGTTTTGACTTCCCCGAAAATGACCGGGATGGTCCGGACACCGCTCTGCTCGTCCCCGGCCCTGTCCCGGATATCCGGGATCATGGAGGCCATGATGCCCCAGAAGAAGAAGAGGAGTCCCATGATGAGCGTTCGTCCATCGGGGACGGCGCCCGCGAGGCTGACCGGGAGGAGGGCGAGGAAGACCGACCAGGCGAGCCCGACCATGAGGTTTTTCACGAAGGGTATCTCCTTCAGCCGGCGGTAGGTAAACCCCTCGGGGAGCCACCGGACGCTGTACAGGGTCCCGATGATGAACGGGGCGAGGGTCACGATGACGGCGAACAGGTTATGGAGGACCGAGAGCAGGAGCGAGAACCCGATGCCGCCCAGGGAGATGACGATGAGGGCCTTCTCGTACTTCTTCGTGAAGCTGTACCGGTCCTCCCGGTTGATGGCGTCCTCGTCCTCGTCGGTCTTCCGGTTCAGGTTATAGACCGCAAACGCGATCAGGAACGGGATAATGATGCACTCGGGAGTCCAGGCGATCTGCTGGACATAGCAGGACACGAACGACATCGCCACGCACTCGAGGGCGAGGTACACCGAGCTGAACACGAGCAGGTCGAGGATGGTCGAAACGGTCTCAACAGACACCTTGATAACCCATGAAGGAAATGGAATATCATGTACTAGACCCGTGGGAGAGAGAGTCATAATCGATATACATATGTAAAGAGATTAACATTCATTACCATGATGAAAGTTCATCGCTGCGATTAATGTTCATTTTCGCGATGAACCGGTAAGGTCGGCGTTAATGTATAGTTTTCAGGGTAACGTTAGTAATCGGGGTGAAGAAGGCAGATTCGCATGAATCTTCTGCCGCCAGCCACACCACTCACCACGGTATTCACCCCAGAACTCCACACACACAATGCATGGAAAGGGAAAGGCCATGGAGTGCGAAACGAGAATGAACACGGGGGAGCTTCTCTTCGAGATGATCCTGGCGTCGATGGCCCTCGGCCCCAGGATGAGCACCGAGGAGAAGATCCTTGACTACAACCAGGAGATGCTCAGGTCCTCGGGGATCCTCGTGCATGACCTCAGGACGATCCTCCTTGACTGCAGCCGTATCGGGGGAAGGATTATCAGAATCGGGAGATTCATCATCGATCTGGAAACCAGGGTCGGGGAATCGCCGAGAAGTATCAGGGATGAGGGGCTGATCAAGGGAATCATCCAGTCAGACGGGACGGTCAGCATCGAGTACATCGGTGACACCTTCCGGAGAAAGCTCGAGTTCGTGTCGTACGAAAGCATCGATGCGGGCATGAAGATCCCCCTGCAGGGCGTCCCGCTCTCCACGGGACAGACCGAAACCCGGCAGGCATCCTGAAGGGTTCGGAAAGGCCGGGCTCTTCCGCACTCTCCCTTTCTTCTTCTCGAGGAGACGCCATTCCGGTCAGCCGGATATCTGGCACCCGCCAACCGGAAAGCCGGTGCTGCGTTCCTGTTTTAACATTCTCCCCGTGAGCCATACCCTCATGAGGGAGGAAGGGCATGATCCAAGGGATGGGACCGGACCGGATCATCCTTCACCTCGACATGGACAGCTTCTTCGCCTCCGTCGAGGTACGGGAGCACCCCGAGTTCCGCGGGAGGCCGCTCATCGTCGGGGCGGACCCGAAGGGGGGGAAGGGCCGCGGGGTGGTGAGCACGGCGTCCTACGAGGCCCGGAAGTCGGGTATCCGGTCGGGGATGCCCATTTCCCGGGCTTATGCCCTCTGCCCGGACGGGATCTACGTCCCCCCGCACTTTCCCCTCTATATCCGGGCCTCGAACGGTGTGATGGAGATCCTCCGCACCCGGTCCCCCCACTTCCACCAGGTAAGCATTGACGAGGCCTTCCTTGACGTCACCCACGCGGGAAGCTACGAGGCGGCCGGAGAGATGGCCCGGGGAATAAAGGAGGAGATACAGGCAAAGGAGGGGCTCACCTGCTCCATCGGGATCGGGCCGTCCCGGATCGTTGCCAAGATAGCATCGGACTTCAAAAAACCAGACGGGCTCACCATTGTCCGGCCGGAGGAGGTGGCGGGTTTCCTCGCGCCCCTGCCGGCCGGGAAGATCCCCGGGATCGGGAAAAAGACCGGCGCAGAGCTGGACCGGATGGGCATCGGGACCATCGGCGACCTCATGAAGGCAAACGTTCAGCTCCTCCAGTCCCGGTTCGGCAAATGGGGGATGCACATGCACGAGCTTGCTTACGGGCGGGACGTGCACGGCCCGCGCGAGGACGGGGTATCGAGGTCCATCAGCAGGGAGACGACCTTCGGGGAGGACACGGACGACCCCGCGGCCCTCATCCGGGCCATCGGGGAAATGGCGGCCGACCTCCACGAGACCCTCGTCCGCGAGCGCCTCCTCTTCCGGACCCTCACCGTCAAGATCCGGTACACAGGGTTCGTTACGAAGACCATCTCCCGGACGCTTCCCCATCCGGAAAGCAGCCTCGGGGTCATGAGGGGCCTGGCGGGCGAACTCCTCTCCGCCGCCCCGGGCGGAAAGACGGTCCGGCTGGTCGGCGTACGGCTCTCCCACCTCACGGAGATCGGTGAGTCCCAGAGGTCGATTGCCGATTACCTCGCAGGCGAACCCGCCGGTGAGAAGGCGGGCGGCGGGGGCCGGGACACGCCGGGCTGATGGCCGTATCAGGCCTGCGGGCGGTGGCGTTTCCGCCAGGTCCCTGCCGGGGCAGAGATGACGAACCTTGCACCCTCGCCCGGGACGCCTTCCTCGTGGATGGAGATACCGGTGATCCCGAGGATTTCCCGGACGAGGAACAGGCCGTACCCGCCCGACCGGGAAAACCCGGGGTGGAAGACCCGCTCCTTCTCCCCGGCTGGGATACCAACGCCATCGTCCTCGCAGGTGACCGCGAGACCTGCGGGGGATTCCGCTGCGGTGAACCGGACCCGGGTCAACCGCTCGCCATGCTGCACGGCGTTCCCTATGAGGTTGTAAAAGGCCCGCTCGAGAAGGGGATCGGCGAACAGTTCGACGCCGCCCAGCTGGATGACGAGCTCCACGTTGCCGGGGTCAAGCCGTTCACCTGCCCTGGCAACCACCTCGCTCATGTCCTGCCAGACAGGCGCACGGATCCCGACCTCCTGGTACTCCCGGGTGAACTCGATCTGGTGCTGGATGGTGCGCGCCGCCTCCTCGATCGCTCTCACGATCCTCTCCGACGGGCCGGTGGCGGCCTCCTGCCTGAGGAGCTCGGTGTACCCGAGGATGACCGTGAGCTGGTTCCGGATATCGTGCCGGGTGATGGAGGAGAGGAGGTTCAGCTTCCGGTGGGCCGTGATGAGGGCCTCCTCGGACTTTTTCCGCTCGGTGATGTCCCGCATGAAGACGAGGACCGCCGGTTTCTCCAGGTACGTGATGACCCCCGAGTTGATGCCGGCGTGAAACCTGCTCCCGTCCTTCCTGAGAAGGATGGTATCGTACATCTGGGGGACGGGTTCGCCGGCCATGCGGCGCCGGTTTATCTCCCCAATCCTCACGACCTCCTCGGGGGCGACGAAATCGGTGAACAGTTTCCCCGCGATGTTCTCCGGTACCCCTCCCCATGCCTCGGCCGCCCGGCTGTTGCAGAACCTCACCCTGCCCTCCTGGATGACCACGATCGCGTCACCCGCCCGCTCGACCAGGGTCCGGTACTTCTCCTCGCTCTCCCGGAGCGCCGCCTCGGCCTTCTTGAGGCCCGTGATGTCCATGATGGAGATGACGCTGTTCCGGCTCCCCGGGATGAGCGCCACCGAGAAGATCCCGTGCTTGATGGCGCCCCACCGGTCGGTGATCCGGGCCTCATAGTGCTGGGTGGCGGAGGCCGGGTCCTCGCGGAGGAGCCGGAAGTACTCGGTGAGCCTCGGGAGTTCGTCGGGGGGGATGAAGGAGGACCAGTGGGCCTTCCCCTCGAGCTCGAAGGGCGGGTAGCCGAGCAGGGGCTCCACCTCGGCGTTCGCGAGGAGGACGGTCCCGTCCCCGGAGAGGATCGCCGTCGCGGTGCTGGTTGTCCGGAATATCGTCCGGTACAGGTTCTCGGACATCCGGAGCTTGTCGTCCGCCTTCCGGAGCTCGGTGATATCGGTCACCGAGACGACGCAGTTCCCGGTCCCGGGGATGAGCTTCGCCGAGATGATGCCGAACCGGGTCCTGCCCTGCCGGTCGGCGAGCCGGGCCTCGAACCGCTGGGACGACCAGGCAGGGTCCTCGTACAGGAGGCGCCAGAACTCGGTGACCCGGGGCAGCTCGTCGGGCGGGACGAAGGTGGACCAGTGGATCCCTGCCGCGAGCTCCTCCTGCGTGTACCCGAAGATCGTCTGGGCCTCGCGGTTCGCAAGGAGGACAATCCCGGCCCGGTCGAGGATGGCCGTTGCCGACCCCGTGATCTCAAAGATGGTCCGGTAGCGCTGCTCGCTCTCCCGGAGCGCCTCCTCGGTACGGTGGGCCTTCACCGCGAGCCGCACCATCCGTTCGAGCTCGGCAAACAGGGCGGCGGGGTCCCCGCCCTTTGAGAGGTAGAAGTCTGCCCCGTTGTTCAGGGCATCTGCCGCCGCATGTTCGCCGCCCTTCCCGGTCAGGATGATGAAGGGCGTGGAATCGCCCGAGTCCCGGAGTGCCTTCAGGAAACTGATGCCGTCCAGGACGGGCATTGTGAGGTCGAAGATGATGGCATCGAAGTGCTGCTTCCGGTGCAGTTCGAGGGCCTCGGCCGAGGACGTGGACGTGGTGAGCCCGATCCCGCCCGACTTCCCGAGAAAATGCCGGGCAATGCCGAGGAATTCTTCTTCATCGTCGATGACAAGGAGGGAGATCATGGACACCGCGGCCCGGGAACCGGCCCCCGGACGACGAGTATACGGGTTTCATGGACATGTATCTTTCTTTCTGAGTACTCCCGCCGTGCCCACGGGCAGTATAAGGGTTCACCCGGAAAAGCGGAGGGCCCGGGGGCAGGGAGGGTTCCTCAGAACCCGACCCGGAGCGACCCGCCATCAGGCGGGGTGCGACGCGGAGCCTGCCCCCCGCACCGTTTCACTCGATGGTCCGCTTGTAGGTCAGGATCCCGAGGAGGATGGCGGCCGCCGAGAAGAGGCACAGGGCGGCGACGTCGAACCCGATGACCGTCAGCCCCTGCCCGCGGAGAAGGATGCTCCGCAGGGCATGGACGGTGTACCACTCCGGGTTGATCACCGTGATCCATCGGAGCCAGCCGGGCATCCCCTGCGGCGGGTAGAAGGCGCCGCTCGTCATGAAGAGGATGAGGGTGAAGAAGGCCACCGTCGAGGCGTACTCCTGCTGGGTGTTGAACCTCGAGGCGACCGAAACGACGAGGGCCGTGACGCCGACCGCCGATATGGCGAGGACGAGGAGGGCGAGGCCGAGCTGGTCCAAGGACCGGATGATGATCCCCGCGATGAAAATGTCAACGATGAGGATGATGAACCCCGCGAGGAAGGCCTTCACCGTGCCGCTCCCGATGATGCCGAGGATGATGGAGGAGCGCTTCACGGGGGTGACCAGGTATCCCTCGATGATACCCTGCTCGCGGTCCCGGATCAGGGCAAAGGCCCCGCCCATCATGGTGGTCATGAAGATGGCCATCACGATGACCCCAACGCCGAAGAACTGGAAGTACTCGATCTTCCCGTAGATCCGGCTGATGGCGATGGGGTTCATCGCGCCGGTCGAGGCCACCGCCGCGGTGATCCCTCCCTCCATGAGGGCCGGGATCGCGTAGTCCGAGCTGTCCTCGTAGAACCTGATGGTGGTATCCCCGGGGAGGTCGGACGGGAAGATCACCGCCCCGCTGATCTCTCCGTTTGCAAGCGCAAGCTTCGCCGTTTCCTCGTCCGGGTAGACCGTAACGTCGAACACCGTTGGCTTGTCGGGTGCGGTCCGGAAGTCCTGGAGGGCCTCGACGCCCTGGGTGAAGAGGGGGGTCTCGACGGAATACGGCTGCCCCTGGACGACCCCGATATGGACGCCTGTGATGGTCCCGCCGATGGCATTCCCGAATATCACCAGGTACATGATGGGGATGAAGAGGGTGAAGATCAGCACGTACGGCGTGGAGATGAACTTCTTGATGTCCCGGCGGAAGATTGCCACGGCGCCCTTGATGAGGGTCATTGCGGCCGCCCCCCGGCCGCGGACCTCGCCTGCTGCGGCTGCTTCTCGCCCTCGCCCGAATCGAGTTTCCTCCCCGTCAGGTGGATGAAGACGTCCTCGATGGAGGGCGAGTGGATGGAAATGGAGGTCATGGGCACCGAGAACCGCTCGAAGATGCCGATGATCTGGGGGAGCACGCTGTTCCCGTTCCGGGCGGAAATCCGGATGACCTTGTCCTTGATCTCGGCGGAGCTGACGATGCCAGATGAACGGAGGGCGGGGAGGACCCGCTCGTCAAGCCTGTCGAAGCCGATGTCGATGAGGTCGCCCACGGGGAGGGCCCGCTTGTGGTTCTCGGGGGTGTCGAGGGCGATGAGTTTCCCCTTGTCCATGAAGGCGATGCGGTTGCAGAGCTTCTCCGCCTCGTCCATGTAGTGGGTGGTGAGGATGATGGTCGTCTCGGCGGTGTTCAGCTCCTTGATCTGCTGCCAGACCTCGAACCGGGAGTCGGGGTCGAGGCCGATGGTCGGCTCGTCAAGGAAGAGGATGAGGGGCTTATGGAGGAAGGCCCGGACGATCTCGAGCTTCCGTCGCATGCCGCCCGAGAATGTGCTCACCCGGGAGTCGGCCCGATCGGTGAGGCCCGTCATCTTCAGGAGCTCCCAGATCCGGGTGTCCCGGACCCCGTCCTCGACGTTCAGGAGCCTGCCGTAGAAGTCCAGGTTGTCATAGGCGGTGAGCTCGAGGTCGAGGGTGCTGTTCTGGGGGCAGACGCCGATGATGGACCGGACCTCCTCGGCGCTTTTTGTCACCTCGTAGTTCCCCACCCACGCGGTGCCCGCGGTGGGCTGGATGAGGGTCGTGAGGATCCGGATGAGGGTGCTCTTCCCCGCGCCGTTGGGGCCGAGGAGGCCGAAGATCTCCCCCTTCCGGACATCGAAGGACACGTCGTCAACGGCAACGACAGCCTCGTGGTTGCGAAAGACCTTGCCGAGATGTTCCAGCCTGATGATCTGTTCTCCGGCCATTCTCCTCCCCTGAATTCGTACCGGGCGGGAAAAGAGAGATCAGGGACAGGACCTGGCGCCCGCTTGCCCCCCCCCTCTTTCCCGGTTCCTCAGGTACTCTCTCCCCCGGGGATTATAATTTTGTCGTGAATGAGACAACAAAATGGACATTCGCGGAAGAGCCGGCTGGCCCGCCCGCGCCCCGCGGGAGGGCAGGAACGGATGGATCACCTTAATTCTCCCCTGAACCTACAATGGTATCGATGCTCCCCCTTGTTCTCGACCTCACAGGGCGAACGGTCGTGATCTTCGGAGGCGGGCCCGTCGGGGCAAGGAAGGCCGCCTTCTTCCGGGGGGAATGCCGGGTGACCGTTGCGAGCCGCTCGTTCGGCAGGGAGTTCAGGGACATGGGCGTGAGCATGGTCCGGATGGACATCGCGAATGCCCCGGACAGGGACCTGAAAGACCTTATCAAGGGGGCCTTTCTTGTCATCGCCGCGGTCAGGGACAGGGCCCTGAACACCCGTATCCTCTCGCTCTGCAGGAAGGCCGGGGTGCTCTGCAATACCGCCTCGGGAGAGCCGGGCGACGTGATCATCCCGTCGGTCTGGAAGGGGAAATCGCATGCCGTCGCGGTAACCACCTTCGGCCGGTCGCCCGCCATGGCCCGGTACATCCGGGAAAAGGCGCAGCTGGGCGCAGGGGACATCGACCTCATGATCGACCTCCAGGCCAGGGCGAGGGAGGCCCTGAAGCCGGTCGAGCGGTCGCAGGCAAGGCGAGCCGCCATCCTCTGGGAGATCATCCGGGATCCTGCCGCCTGGAAGGCGCTTTCGAAGGGGGAGGAAGCGGGGTGGGAATACGTGGAGGGGAGGTACCTCCATGGATAAACAGGTCCATACCCCGCTCGCCGTTGCAAGCCTCGCCCACCACGATGCTTCGGCGCAGGAGCTGGAACGGGCCCGGTTCCCGGACGAGGAGGCATTCCTCGCGGCCGCCCGGGAGCATTTCCGCGGGGTGATCCTCCTCCAGACCTGCAACCGGGTCGAGATCCTCGTGCAGGGGACCCTCCCGGCCCTCTCGGGGTTCCTCTCGGGACTCGGGAGGAGGGACTTCCGGCTC
>DATJPK010000015.1:0-38785 GCA_035506435.1 Methanomicrobiales archaeon | reverse complement strand
CGGTGGCATCGGGACGCGCCTCTGGCCGCTCTCGAGGCACTACTACCCGAAGCAGTTCCTCATGCTCGATTCCCGCTCCCTGTTCCAGAAGACCTGCGAGCGGGCGAGGCTCCTCTCGGGGGATGAAGGGATCGCCGTGGTGACGAACGCCGACCATCGCTACCTCGCGATGAACCAGCTCGACGAGATCGGCTGCGCCGTCCCGGGCGACTGGATCCTTCTCGAGCCGGAGGGAAGGAATACCCTCCCGGCCATCGCGTGGGCAATGGCCCGGTTCAGGGACGAGGGCAGGGACTTTGTCGCGGCCGTCTTCCCGAGCGACCACCTGCTGGGCGACGGGGTGGCCGGCGAGATACGCGCCGCGTCGGGGCTCGCCCGCGACCACCTGATCACCTTCGGCGTGAAGCCGACAAAGCCCCACACCGGGTATGGCTATATCCGCCCGGGAAAGGCCCTCGGCGCGGGGTACCGGGTCGCCGAGTTCAGGGAGAAGCCGGACGAGGCGACGGCCGCGAAGCTGATCTCCGAGGGCTGCCTCTGGAACAGCGGCATCTTCCTTCTTTCCGGGACCTGTTTCTTCTCCGAACTGGAGCGGCACCAGCCCGGGCTCGCCCGGGCATTCGCCGGGGCGGGCGACCCGGATTACCGGAGCATCCCGTCGATCTCCATGGACTACGGGCTCCTCGAGAAGTCGGAACGGGTCGCGGTGGTCCCCCTGAAGGCGGACTGGGACGATCTCGGGGACTTCGGCGCCCTCTACGAGCACGAGCCCCACGACGCTGCCATGAATGCCGGGAAGGCCGAGTTCATCGATGCCAGCGGGAACTACATCCATGCGGGCGGGAAGCACGTGGGGGTCATCGGGGTGGACAACCTGGTCGTCGTGGACACCCCCGACGCCCTCCTCGTCTGCGATCGGGCCGGGACGGGCCGGGTCAGGGAGCTCGTCGAGCGCTACGACAGGCGACACGACCCGATCACCCAGTTCCACCTGCAGGTCCACCGGCCCTGGGGGTCGTACACCGTCCTCGAGGAGTCGCGGGGATACAAGATCAAACGGGTAAGCGTGAGCCCCGGAAAACGGCTGTCGCTCCAGCTCCATCACCACCGAAGCGAGCATTGGATCGTGGTAGCGGGCAAAGCTGAGATCCAGCTCGGGGAGAGGAGCTTCACCCTCGACCCGAACGAGAGCACCTTTGTCCGGGCCGGGGTCAGGCACCGGCTGGGGAACCCGGGGGAGACTCCGCTCGAAGTGATCGAGGTCCAGAGCGGGGATTACCTCGGAGAGGACGACATCGTCAGGTTCGACGACGAGTACGGGAGGGAGTGACCCCTCCCTCAGGCCGGTTTTTCGGCCTTCTGGAGCTTCCCGGCCTTCGCGGGCTGGGCCGGCTTCAGGGCCTGTCCGAGCGGGGCTGCAGCGAGCTTCCGTGCCACCATCCAGATGAGGGTGAAGATCAGGGCGAACTTCACGGTAAAGAAGAGGAAGGTGACCGTGGGGAAGCCGGCCCCTGCCGGCCCGTACCCGGCGATGTTATTGTAGATCACGTTGTAGAGGACCGGGAACTCGAGGAACCACCAGAACTGGGCGGCATAGAACAGGACGGCCTCCACAGCCGACCCGGCGAGGAAGATGGCGAGGAGGGGGGCCACCCACTGGAGGTACTGGGGGCTCGCGATCTTGTTCGTGAGGATGAAGGCAAAGACCGCGAACAGGATGAAGGCACAGAGCGCGAGGGGGGTCGTCGACGGCCGCCGGTAAAAAACGTACAGGAGGCCGAGCTCGGCAAGGACGGCGAGGGCAAGGGAGATGGTGGAGAATATCGCGACGCCGGTCAGGGTCTTTGCGATGAAGTCAAGGTAGAAGATGAACCCGTGGGTGAGGGTGTTGAACCCGGTGTTGATGGTATAGGTGGTGATGAAGCCCGAGGGTGAGAGGATAAAGAAGGGGACGGTGACGACGAGGACGAGGAGGACCGAGAGCCCGAGGTTCCGCTCGATCACCTTCTTCTCGACCCCGCTTTTCAGGTCGAGGATGAGGAAGTAGGGGAGGGCGAGGACCGGGAACCACTTGGTAAGGAACCCCCAGGCCCCGGCGAGGTATGCCCCGGTCTCCCGGCCGTAGATGAAGAGGGCGATCGAGAGCATGAGGAAGAAGGTGGGGTAGGAGTCGTACTTGGTGAGTACGAAATAGGCCGCAGAGAAGGCGGTCGCGTAAAGGATGCCGGCGCGAAACGCCCTTTTCTCGTCGAAGAGGCGGAGCCCGATGAGGTACACGAGGATGGTCGTCCCGAGGTCGAGGAGCACCATGATGGCCTGGTGAAACAGGACGTAGCCCATCGGGTTCCCACCGGCAAGGGCCGGGAGCCCGCCGGAGAGGATGACAAGCAGGAGGGGGAGGAGGATGGTGACGAGGGCGCCCTGCGGGTAGTCGAGAGAGAATCCGGCGTACGGCACCTGGCCGCCGAAGATCCGGAGGGCGAACTTCAGGTAGTACGTGATGTCGAAGAGGTCAACGAAGGAGAGGAAGACGTCCTGCGTGATGAACACGGTCACCCACTTCATCACGAGCGAAAGGGCGGCTAGTATCAGGACGTGCTTCCTGAGGGTGAACTGGTCCGTTCCCCTGATCACGAATCCAAAGAACCTGGTCCCGGGCTCTTCCTTCCCGGGCTGGGCCGGTCGCACCTTTTTCGGCATTTCAGGAGAGCTTTAGTCTTACGGGTTATATGGTTGTCGTCCTGATCCGCCCCCGGCCGGTCAGGTCGCCCGGGCGACGACCAGGGCGTTCCAGGTCGACTCATCGGGGTCCCTCGCATAGTCCGGGAAGGCCCCGAGCCTCACGAGAGTGAACCCGGCCGCCTCGAGGAAGAGCGGGATCTCCTTCGGGAAGAAGTACCTCATTGCATGGTCCTCCTCGGTCTCGGCGGCGAGGCAGTCCCCCTCGAGGGACCAGAGGTGGAAGTGGACGTGGCAGAGGTGCCGGGAAGTCTCGAGCTCCCCGGACGACGATCGGATGACTTTACCCTTCGGCGATGGGATGACCCGGATCCGCTCCGACGGCCTCTCCGAGAGGACCGCGGGGCCGTACCAGACGTCGGCGATGAAGAGCCCGCCGGGCAGGAGGTGCCTCCGTGCGGACGAGAGGGCCCGGTGCACGTCCTGGTTCTCCCGCTGGTACCCGAGCACGGCGAACATCATGATGGCCGCGTCGAAGGCCCGGTCGAGCCTGACGTCCCTGATATCGGCGAGGTAATAGGAGACCTTTCCTTTTCCGGGAACGGCTTTTGCTTTTGCCTCGGCGAGCATGTGGGGGGAGACGTCCACCCCTGCCACGTCGAACCCTTTCTCCGCGAGCCTCCTCGCGTGCCCGCCCGTCCCGCAGCCGAGGTCGAGGACCGAGCGGACCGGCCTGTCCCCGTGCTCGAGGAAGATGCGCTCAATCAGCGCCACCTCGGCGTCGTAGTCCTTCTCCCGGTAGATGGTGTCGTATGCCCCCGCGTACGTCCTTTCAAAGACGCCGGCCTTCATGGGATCCCCCTTCTTTTCCATCGGAACCTCTCCCTCCTCCTGCCTCATCCGCCGGCCCGGAACCGTGCAACGAAGATCCGGACCCCGTACCTGAACCCAATCCCGAGAAAGCCGGGGAGGTGGGGCGAACCCTTGGAAGCCCCCTCGGTCCTCTCCGTGAGCGAATACGGGAACTCGCGGATGACAAGGCCCCTCTTCGCCGCCGTGTACATGAACTCGATGAAGTACTCCCCGAAGCCCGTCGGGACCGGGAGGACCCGGTCCAGGACGCTCCGCCGGAGCACGATGAAGCCGCTGTCATAGTCCCGGATCCCGTGGCCGAGGACCGCCCGGGCGAGCCCGTTCAGGGCCCTGCTCGTCCAGACCCGTGCAGGCCCGCGGAGGTCCGCCCCTCCGGGGGCGTACCGGGAGCCGATGACGATGTCGCATTCCCCGAGGAGCCGGATCATCCCGGGTGCTGTCTCCGGGCACATGGGCATGTCGGCATCCCACCAGCAGACGATCTCCCCCTTCGATTCGAGAATACCCCGGAGGAGGGCGGAGGCAAGCCCCTTCACCCCGATCCGCCGTACGACCCTCACCGACGGATCGCCGAGCGCCCCGGCGACCTCCCAGGTCCGGTCGGGGGAGTCGTCGTCCACCACGATGATCTCCACGGGGCTGATGTGCTCGTGTATCCTCCGGACCATCTCCCCGATGCTCTCCCGCTCGTTGTAGGTCGCGAGGATCACCGAGACGAGCCGGCCGCCGGTCTCCCACGACGCTGTGGCTGCGCCCTGCTGCCGCTGCCCGGTCCCGGCGGTCTCCCCTGCCATCGCCTACGCACCGTTCCCGACCCGGAAGACCACGATGACGCCGGCGACGATGAGGAGGATGCCGACCCACCGTCCTGCAGGGATATGCTCCTTCAGGAACACGAGGGCCGCGATGGGGATGATGGCATACATGAGGGCGTACATCGGGTAGGCGTAGCTCAGGTCAAGCCGGGAGAGGACGAAGATCCAGCAGACGGCCCCGACCCCGTAGCAGATGAACCCGAGGAGGATGACGGGGTTCGAGAGGATGGCGACGACCGAGGAAAGGACCCCGGGGATGCTCGTGAAGTCGAGGTTCTGCACCTGCCCGACGCCGGTCTTGAAGAGGAGCTCGCCCGAGGCACCGAGTGCCACCGTGACGAGGATGAGGGCGACTGCCCAGCTCAGGTCCATGATGTCACTCTCATCATCGGTCCTCTGACCTTGAATCCCTTTCGCCCCCGGCACGGGAACCGGCTCATTCCCCGGCCTTCTGGATCTCGCGGATGGCGGTGCAGACCTCCCCGATCTCCCCGTTCGTGAGCCCGGAACCCGACGGGAGGTAGAGGCCCCGCCGGCCGATGTCCTCGGCGACGGGGTACCGCTCCCCGGAAAAGAGTCCCAGCCCCTGGCAGACCGGTTGCTCGTGGACCGGCGCAAAAAAGGTCCTTGTCTCGATCCCCCGCCGTTCCAGCGCCCGCATGAGGGCCTCCCGGCTCATCCCGAACTCGCCGGTGAGCAGGATGGAGTACATCCAGTAGACATTCCTCGCCCACTGGCGTTCGACGGGGAACCGGATCCCGCGGACCCCCCGGAGGAGGCGGGTGTAGAGGGCAGCGTGGGCCCGCCTCATCTCGACGAACTCGTCGATCCGGTCGAGCTGGGCGAGGCCGATGGCGGCCGCTATGTTCGTCATCCGGTAATTGAACCCGACGTCGGTGTGGAGGAACCGGCGGTCCTTCCGGAACGCGAGGTCCTTCAGCGACCGCAGCCGGTCCGCGAGCCCGGGGTCGCTCGTGACAACCATGCCGCCCTCGCCGGTGGTAATGATCTTGTTTGCATAGAAGGAGAAGCACCCGCAGTCCCCGAGGCTGCCGGCCTTCTTCCCCCTGTACAGGGCACCATGCGCTTCTGCGGCGTCCTCGACCACCCGGATTCCCCTGTCCCTCGCGACCTCGAGGACCGGGTCCATGTCGCACGGGTGGCCGTAGATGTGCACGGGGAGGATGACCTTCGTGCGGTCGGTCACCTTTGCCTCGAGGGCCGCCATGTCCATGTTCCAGGTGTCCGGTTCGGCATCGACGAGGACCGGGGTCGCCCCGCAGTAGAGTACGGCGAATGCCGTGGACATCATGGTGAACGCGGGAATGATCACCTCGTCCCCCTTCCCCACCCCGAGCGCGGCAAGGGCGAGGTGGAGGGCCGCGGTCCCGTTCGTGGTCGCGACCCCCTCCGATACCCCGCAGTACCGGGCGAACCCCTTCTCGAACTCGTCCACGTACCGGCCCTTCGAGGAGATCCAGTTGGTCTTCACGCAGTCGGTGACGTACTCGAGCTCCTTTCCGCCGAGCAGGGGGACGCAGACCGGGATCATCCCCCGCTCCTTCCTGCCTTTCCCCGTTGATGCTTCAGAGGTATTTCTTGTCATGGGCCTGGCCCTGGTACGGGCCCTGCTTCACCTCGATGATCCTCGTGTCCCCGATCGCCCGGAGGCCGTGCCCTCCCCCGACGAAGAAGATGGTGTCCCCCGATACGAGCCCGAGGGTCCTCACCTTTTTCCCCGATGGATCGTAAAGGTCCACCGAGACCCGCCCCCGGTCGACGTGGACGACCTCCTCGGCCTCCCGGACAACCGTTTCGCGGGGGAGGTGGATATGGGGCCTGACCTCCTCGCCGGCCTGGTAGGTGTTCACGCCGAGCTGGAGGGGATGCTCCGGCCCTCCGACGAAATGGACCCCCGGGGGTGAATAGTCCGCCCGAACGACCCAGGCAAGGGTCTTCCCGTCCCCCGAGCGGATCTCCTCCATGGCCTCACCGGTCGATCCGCTGGTACCGGGAGAGGATCCGGTCCTCGCCCGGGTAGTTCACCGCGTCCCAGGGGAACCGCTCCCCTGCCTGCCACCGGCGCCAGCGGTCCATGTCCTCCTTCACCATCATGGTGACGAGCTCGTCGAATGCGACCCGGGGCTTCCAGCCGAGCTGCCTCTTCGCCTTCGCATAGTTGCCCTGGAGGAATCGGACGTCGAGGGGCCGCAGGAACCGCTTGTCCACCTTCACGTAGTCCTGCGAGTCGAGCCCGGCGACCGCGAATGCCTTCTCCGCGAACTCCGCGACCGAGTGGGACTCGTTCGTCGCAACGACGTAGTCCCCGGGCTCGTCCTGCTGGAGCATGAGCCACATCGACTCGACGTAATCGGGGGCGTACCCCCAGTCCCGTTTTGCATCCAGGTTCCCGATGTGGATCTTCTTCTGGAGCCCGAGCTCGATCTTTGCCACGGCGTTCGAGATCTTGCGGGTCACGAACTCGAGCCCCCTGAGCGGGCTCTCGTGGTTGAACAGGATCCCGTTGCAGGCGAAGATCTTGTACCCCTCGCGGTAGATGCGGGTGACCCAGTACCCGTAGAGCTTCGCGGCGGCGTACGGGCTCGAGGGCCGGAACGGGCTCTCCTCGGTGAGGGGCTCGGTCTTCCCGCTATCGCCGTAGAGCTCCGAGGTGGAGGCCTGGTAAAACCGGATCCCGGGGTCGATCTGCCGGATCGCCTCGAGGATCCGGGTCACGCCGAGGCCGGTCATCTCGCCGGTCCCGATCGGCTCCTCGAAGGATGCCCCGACGAAGGACTGGGCGGCGAGGTGGTACACCTCGTCCGGCTCCGAGGTCCGCAGGGCCTCGATGATCGATCCGGCGTCCACGAGGTCGGCGGGGATGAGGTGCACCCTGTCGAAGACGTCCAGGTACTGGAGCCTCCAGAAGTTGGGGGTCGAGAGCCTCCGGTAACTGCCGAACACCCGGTATCCCTTGTCGAGCAGGAACCGGGCGAGGTACGCCCCGTCCTGCCCCGTGATCCCCGTGATCAGGGCCCGTTTCATGCGGACAGCCACCCCTGCCCGGGCTTCACGAAAAATCCGGTTTTCTCCTTCCCCGATGTATCCACAGGCGTCAAACCAACCCCCGGTTGCCTACTATTCTCTCCATTTTTCCCCATTTATTCGTTCCGGTCCCCGGACGGTTCCCGGGCGGCCCCTGCCTCGCGCCGTCTCCAGGTCACGTTCCGGTTCACCAGGTAGTTCCATGCAAAGGCAACGAGGATGGCCACGAGGTCGGCGACCAGGAACTGGACCCCGCCGAGCCGGGTGAGGAGGAGGTAGAGGACCCAGTTGATGAGGGCACCACCGACCGAGACCAGCTGGAAGGCCGCGAACCGGTGCCCCGCCCACCCGAACCGGTGCACCTCGCCGCCCCCGAAGGTCCAGCGCTCGTTCCAGGCGAAGTTGTTCACGATGGAGAGCTCGATGGCAATCACGAGGGAGAGGAGGTCGGGGATCCCTGCGCGGGTGGTAAGAAGCCAGAGGAGGCCCATGTTCACCACGATCCCCGATATGCCGACGATACCGAACGAGAAGATCTTCCGGCACTCCTCCCAGACCGGCCCCTCGCGGCAGGAGACGGCATGGCTGGCGATGTCGAGGACCTGCCTCACGTAGTCGAGGATGGTGCCCGGTTTGAGCTTGCTCGACCCCTTCTTCCGGTCCCGGAAGACGAACGGGATCTCCTTTGCCGTCGTCCACCGGCCCTTCCCGAGAACCTCCATCAGGATCTTGTACCCCCGGGGCCGGAGGGGCGCACCGGCGACCACCTCCTTTTTCACCGCAAAAAAGCCGCTCACCGGGTCGGTGATCTCGGGGAAGAGGACCCGGCCGAGGAGTGTCGCACCCGACGAGATCAGCCTTCTTTTCAGCGGCCAGGCCTCGATCCCCCCTCCCTTCATGTACCGGGAGCCGATGACCACGTCGGCCCCTCCCCGGATCTCCGCGAGGAACCGGGGGATGAGCTCGACGGGGTGGGAAAAGTCGGCGTCGATTACCATGATCACGGGGGCCCGGGCGAGGCCGAAGCCGTCAACGACTGACTGCGAGAGGCCGGGATCGGCGGTCCGGACCACGAGCCGGAGATTCGGGAGTTCGGGCTCGAGCGCCCTCACCGCCGGGATGGTGGTATCGGGGGAGGAGTCGTCCACCACGAGGATCTCGCCCCGGATTCCGGCCCGGGCAAGCACCCCGGCGACCGTCCGGATCATCTCGGCGATGTTCTCCCCCTCCCGGTAGGTGGGGATGATCACGGTGAGGTCGTACTGCGGTTCCATCGATCAGCCCGTCCCCCATTATCCCGAGTACTTGAGGATGAGGACCCCGCCGTTCACATCCTCCCAGGCGAGCTGGGAGTGCTGGGAGAGCCAGGTGACCACGAGGCCCTGGGGATCCACCGACATGATATCCCCGGTCACTACGAACCACGCGGAGTGCCCCGGGTTTGCCGCGATTGCCGCCTCGAGGTCTCCAACCCGGGAGAAGCCGGACTCGAGGGTCCCGGCGGTCTCGTTGTTGTAGTAGTAGTTCAGGGGCTGGTGGATATAGCCGGGGAGGGTGATGACCAGGTCACCGGGCGCCGCAAGGGACGAGAGCTCGCGGGAGGCTCCCCTCCAGTCGTCCTTGATCGGCGCGGTATAGTAGAGGTAGAGGTGGGGTATGTTGACCGCAATGACGAGGACAAGAGCGACATATACCAGGTACCGGCTCTTCACGAGCGAGCAGGCTGGCCGGATCGTGAGCGCGATCCCCGGGAAAAATGCCGCGAGGAGGTAGATGAGGTACCGGGGCACCATCGGCATCCGGTACGACAGGATGACGGAGAGGACGAGGGGGAACACGAAGGCGAACGCGAGGAGGATGGACTTCTGCCTGTCCCTCGGGAAGAGCGCGGCGACACCGGCGATGAAGAGGAGGGTGAAGGCCCACGTGAGGATCGCCTCGGTCCCCGACAGCTGATCGATGGTCTGGGTGATGGTCGCGAGCCCCTGGATACCGAAGGCGGGGGCGCTCCCCGTCCTCACGAGGAAGAGCTGGACGGCGAAGATGATGAGCGGGAGGGAGAGGATCGCGAAGGTGACGATGGATATCCCGAGGGGGATGGCGGCCCGGAGGTCCGCGAGGATGGACTTCGCCTTCACCCCGATGACGAAGAGAAAGAGGGCAAGGACGGGGACGAAGGCATAGAAGTGCGTCCAGAAGGCGAGGGCCGAGAAGATCCCGAAGAGGAGCGCGTCCCTCCTTCCCCAGGACTTCAGGAGCCGGAGGAAGAAGTAGAAGGCGATGGAGTAGAAGAAGAGCATCGGCCCGTAGGCCCTCGCCTCCTGCGAGTAAAACAACTGGAAAGGCGAGAAAGCGAGGAGGGCCGCGGCGACGATCCCGGTGTTCCGGTCGAGGATCTCCTCGCCGATAAGGTAGAACACGGGGATGGTGAGGATCCCGAGAATTGCGGGGATGAGCCGGAGGATCGCCTCGCTGTCCCCGAAGGCGAGCATCCCGTGCTCCATCCAGTAGAACAGGGGCGGGTTGAACTCGGTACCGGTGGAGAGCGAGCCCCAGATCTGGGTCACCGTCTCGCGGGCGAAGGTGAGGGTGGATGCCTCGTCAAGCCAGACGGAGGCGGCCCCGAGCTGGAACAGGCGGAGGAAGGCCCCGAAGATGGTGATGGCAAGGAGCAGCTGGAGGTACCGGTTCGTGCGGATCGCGGCGGCGATGGAGGCAAACCCGTGGGACCCCGCAGCCGGCTGCACCCGCTCCCCGAGATCGCAGGACGGCTCCTTCTGTTCTGTCTCCTTCCCCTTCTTTTGCCTGGTGTCCTTCCCCTTTTTCGCCATAAATCAGCAAGAATACATGAGAAACCGAGGGTTAAAAGAGTACCGGTCCCGTCGCCGACAGGGAGGGTTCATCAGAACCCGACCTCGAGCGACCCTCCGTCAGGCGGGTTGTGAGAGGAACTCCTCGAAAAGCCTGGCGAGGCCTCCCCCGCTGTACAGGCTCATCAGGAACGGCTGGGCAAAGAACTCCTGGATGGAGTCGTAGAAAAAGCCCGCCGGCACCGGCATCTTGCTGTCGGGATCGACGACGAGCCGGAAGCTCTGGTACCGTGCGGGGTTTTCGTCGTCGTAGATGATCCGCCACACCGCCGGGAGGGCAGCGAAGGCCTCCGGGTGCTTCGCCTTGAGCCAGTTGACAAAGGGCCCGAACTTTGCCCGGTCACCCTTCTCCTCCTCGTCGATCCTCCACCTGAGGTATTCGCGCGACATCTCGTTCCTGATGGACATGACATTGTAGGAGAGCATGCCGAGGGTGTAGTCGATGTGCGCGAGGGCGTCCATGAAGAAAAAGCGCAGGACCGGGTGGAAGTCGCCCGGATTGTGCATCATGAGGGTCTTTTTGTAAAACTGCCTGATCACCTGCTCGTACTCGTTCGTTTCCAGCATACCTTCTGGTGAGGGGACGGGCGGGTAAAAACCTTTTCACCATCCTCAAACATGCCCGACCGTGGACGCTGTTGCCGGAAGTGAAATTCGCGGTCCGGTTACCGGCAGAACGGTTCCCGGATCCTGACAGCCTCGCGGAAGGCCGCCTCGAGCTCGGCGCCCCGCTTCCCCCGGATGTCGATGAGGTTATCGGACCTGAGCAGGCAGGGCTTGAGTTTTCCGTCGGAGGTAACCCGGAGCCGGTTGCAGAAGGCGCAGAACTCGGTGTTGTGCCGGGGCCGGACCACCTCCACCTCGGCGCCGTCGACGCAGTACTTCCTCCGGTGGTGCATCCGGCGGGTGAGGATGATCTTCGACCTGCCTGCCAGGTCCTCCTCGAGCCGGTTGATCTCGGCGTGGGAGGTGCAGCTCCCTATGTCCATGAGCTCGATGAGCTGGAGGATGAGGTCGCGGTTCCCCCGCACGTACTGCAGGAAGGCCTCCACCTCGTCGTCGTTCACCCCCTTGAGGACCACCATGTTCAGCTTGATGGGGGTGAGCCCTGCCGAGAGGGCGGCCTCGATACCGGCGAGTACCTCGGGGAGCCGGCCGTGCCCGGTGATGTCACGGTAGCACTCGGGGTCGAGGCTGTCGAGGGAGACATTGATCCGGGAGAGTCCTGCCTCCTTCAGGGGCCGGGCATATTTCCCGAGGAGGATCCCGTTCGTGGTCATCGAGGACTCCATGCCCTCCGGGACGGCCCTCACGATCTCGAGGATATCGTCCCGCACAAGGGGCTCGCCCCCGGTGAACTTCACCGACCGCATCCCGAGCTTCGCGGCGACCATGAGGATCTCGCGGATGTCTGCTGCCGGGAGCTCCGCCTCGGGCGACCGTTCACCCTCGGCATGGCAGTAGATGCATTTCAGGTTGCACCGCTGGGTGACGCTCACCCTGAGGTTCGTGACCTGCCTGCCATAGCCGTCGGTCAGCAATTCCCGGACCCCCCGAAGTTCCTGCCGATGATGTAGCACTCCCGCGAACCCCGTCTCGTCACAGTCGGCCGGAACACGTGGACCGATCGGAACAGGGTCCTGACCCGGGCGAGGAGCTCGTTGAAGTCCTCGCCCTGGAAGGACTTGATCACGATGTTCCCGCCCGGCGAGAGGACGGTGCAGGCGAGGTCGAGGGCCTCCTCGCCGATCCCGACTGACCGGGCCTGGTCCACCGTCCGGTTGCCCGAGAGATGGGGGGCGGCGTCGGAGATGAGCACCGATGCCCCGGGGATCGCCGCCCGGATCTGGTCCCTGACCGGGGGATCGGTGAAGTCCCCGACGATGGTCGTGACCCCGGGCAGGGTCGGTATCGGCTGGAGGTCGACCCCGAGGATTGGCCCGCCGGTGAGGCCGGTGAGCACCTGGAGCCAGCTCCCGGGCGCGGCCCCGAGGTCGATGACCGTGTCCCCCCGGCGAACGACGTGGAACCGGTCCTGTATCTCGAGCAGCTTGTAGGCGGCCCTCGAGCGGTAACCCTCCTTCTCGGCCCGCCGGTGAACCCTGTCGCTCGCCCATGTGCTCTTCAAGGAAATACCCTTCCGCCCATGCCCGTCGGGAGCAGGGGTGGAAATCTTCTTTAAAGTATGCTTATATAGTTATTAATAGAGTCTGTTAAGGGGTGAGGAATGCTCAAGGCAAGCATCGATGCAGATATCTTCCGTGAGGCGATCGAGGTCGTCTCGGCACTCGTGACCGAGTGCCGGCTCCACGCGGACGCAGGCGGCATCCGGACCCGGGCGGTGGACACGGCAAACGTCGCGATGGTCTCCCTCGACCTCGGGAAGGACGGTTTTTCGGCGTTCCAGGCGACGAAGGAGGAGATAGGGCTCGATATCACGAAGATGAAGAACATCCTCTCGATGATGAACAAGGGGGACACCCTCTCCCTCCAGCTCGCCGACAGCGCGAGGAAGCTCGAGCTCTCCTTCGGGAGCTACCGGTACTCCGTCACCCTCCTCGACGTGAACACGGTGCGGAAGGACCCGAACCCGCCCACCATCGAGCTCCCGGGAAAGGTCGTCATCTCGGGGGAGGCGCTTTCCTCGGCCATCAAGGCGGCCTCGGTGGTCTCGGACAAGATCGCCCTCGGCATCGACCCGAAGGGCCAGAGCTTCTACATGGTCGCAGAGGGAGACACCGACCATATCCGGCTCGAGCTCGGGAAGGACCAGCTCATCTCCCTTACCCCCGTGGAGGCCCGGTCCCTCTTCTCCCTCGATTACTTAAAGGACCTCGGGAAGGTCATGGGGCGGGCGAAGGAGGTGCAGGTGTCCCTCGGTATCGACCACCCGGTGAAGTTCTCGTTCACGTTCGCCGACGGCAAGGGCTCGGTGGACTACCTGCTCGCCCCCCGGATCGAGGCTGATTGATGCGGGTCCAGCTGGACCGGCGTGACCTCGCAAAATATCCCTTTTTAAAGGAAGCCCAGGAGTGGGTCGCCGGGCGGACCGGCACCCTCGGACAGTTCCTCTCGACGACGTACGGGAAGATCGCCGCCCGGAACGGCAGGGATCGGGTGATGGCCGCCATCACCGGCGACGATTCGGCCGTGCAGCCCGGTTCCTCTGAGCCCGAGAAGGAGGTGTTCTCCTATGCCCTCGCCCGGGTCCTCGTCTCCTGCGCAAAGGACCGGGCGCTCGTGGACAGGCTTACCCGGTTCGAGGCGGCCCGTGCCTGGGGGTTCCTGCAGGAGGAGGAGCCTGCGAAGCGGTCGTACGTCGCGGCGAGCATCGGGATCGACCCCGACACCCGGGAGATGCCCGTCGTGGAATACGTGGAGCTTGTCCCCCACCTCAGGGAGGACCGGTGGAGGCTCGTGAACCGTGAGATCCGGGCGGGCAGGGTCATCCTCGGCGGCGACGAACTCGAAGAGCTCATCCGGGAACGGATCAGGCACGTCCTCAGCCGGCAGCTCCCGCTCCCTGTCCCGGGCCCGGCCTGCGAGGCGCTCGCGCCCCTCCTCGCCGATATCACCGCCTCGTACCAGGCGACCATACTCCGCGACTTCGGAGAGGTCGAGGAGGAGGCTTTCCCTCCCTGCCTCCAGGCCCTCGTGGGCGCCATCACCGCCGGGACGAACCTCCCCCATGCCGGCCGGTTCGCCATCACCGCCTTTCTCCACAACATCGGCATGGACCCGGTCCAGATTGTCGAGGTCTTTGCACGGGCCCCGGACTTCGACCCCGAGATGACCAGGTACCAGGTCGAGCACATCTCGGGCAGGAGCGGGACGGAGTACACGGCCCCCTCGTGCGCCACCCTGCGGACCACCGGGTTCTGCGTGAACAGGAACAGCACCTGCGACCGGGTCGGCCACCCGCTGTCTTACTACCGGATCAGGAAGCGGAGGGGGAAGGGCAGGACGGCGGAGAAAGGGGAGGAAAAGGGAGAAGCAACGGGAGAGGCAAAGGGAGAGGAAAACGGGAAGGAAGCGGCGGGGAACCCGAAGGTGAAGGAAAAGGAACCGGTCAGGCGATCTGCTCCCTGATCAGGATCCCCGCGCCGCTCATGAGCGCGATGTACACGGCGATGGCGAGGACGTAGGCGACCCCTTTTCCCCCGGGGACGGGGAGCCCGGGGAGGGCGATCAGGACGATGATGAAGACGACAAGGCTCGCGATTCCGGTCGTGATGTCCAGCATCCGGGCATTCATGCAGATCACTCCGCCCTCCTCCCCCATATGCCTGCCCATCCGGCACCCCGATCGCTCACTTTTTCCGTTCGTGGTCCCATGATCGGGTAATGGGCCGGAAGGAGGAGGAAACCGGGGTAAGGGCGAGGCTCGGGCTCGCCGTGAAGGTCCTCGCGGACGGGATGGGGCCCGATCTCGTCCCCGCCGCCGGTGCGAACATCGGGTACGCCCTCCCGGGTGCCCGCTCCCCGGGGGATGTTGCCGCGGTCGAGGGTGGGATCCTGATCTCGGGCGGAGGAGTCCGGGCGTCGGGGGGCACAGCCTTCGGGGTGGATGTTGGAGTTGCCCGGGTGATTCTCACGACCATGCGAACCGACCCGGCCATCCGGAGCGCGGCGGTGATCAGGTTCTCTCCGGCCCTCGTCCCGGTGTTCGGACACCTGCTCCTCGACGTGTGCAGTTTCGACCGGGCAAGGGAGCCCCCGGGGGTCTCCACCATGGACTGGGGGGTCGCGTCCTGCTGCCGCGAGGGGGTGCCGGATGCCATCTTCGACAGGGGCACGACGGGAAAAGAGGGGCTTGTCCGGATCCTCGGAGAGGAGCCGGTGACCGTGGCGCAGATCGTCCTCGCGATGAGCACCCGGCTGGCCGGTGGCCGGGGAAACCGGTAAAAGCGAACGGGTTACCGGCCGCGCCGGGCCATGGGGCTCATGCCCCTTCCCGGCATACCCCGCCGCACAGGCTGGCGGATTACGGGCTGGGTACCGAGGAAGTCCCTGATTACCGACCGGTTGACGGTCCCGGCGGAGATCTTAGTGCCGAGATCGGTCCTGAAGGTCATCATCGCGCTCCTGAGGGCGGTCAGGTTCGAGGCCGCCTGTGCATTCCTGGCAGCCGAGAGGGCCGCGTCCAGGTCTGCAACGTCATACCCCTTCCCGGCCAGGTAGCTCGTGAGGTTCCCGGCAAGGCCGACCGACATGGCCCCCGCCGCAAATCCCGGCTGGATCTGCCTCACCGGAACGGCCGACCGGTTCATCACCCGGGAGACGAGGCCCGGGTGCGTGTTCACGAAGGAGGACGGGGCCTGGCCTGTCCGTGGGAAGAACCTCTGGACGAGGTTCCGTGCACCGGAGGCAAGGGCGAGCGGGCCGACGACCGGGATCGCGAGCGCCTCGAGGGAGATAAAGAGGGAGAGCCCCCGGCCCGCGATGGATACCCCGGGGCCGCGGATGGATGCGGGGGATACGATACGGCCATTGACGGGTCCGGCGGCGAGCGCCGGTGCCGCGACGATGGCAAGAAGGCAGACGGTCATTGAGAGCCCGAAGACCCTCGTCCATGAACTCGACATGGGTACACCTCATCTCAGCGTATCGCTGGTACGCCTGATGTAAAATATATTGTACATTATGTTATATATAAACTACCATCACCGGGGACTTCCGGGGCCGGCCAGGTATGGAATCCCGCAATGGTCCCGGGAGGTATTTCACCCCGTGACCGGTGATCCCGTGAGCTGGCCGAGAAGGGCCATGACCCTCTCAGGATCGCGAATCCCGTAGAGGCAGTCGAGAGGATGGCGGGAGGCATCCTTTCCCGCCTGGGCTGCTTTCGTTTTTCCTGATACCGGGAGGCCCACCGCCGCGGTCCCGACCGGGATAATGGTACCGATCCCGAGGAGACGCGCGAATGCCCCCTGTTCGAGCACCAGCTCCCCGACCTGGTGAGCCGGGATGATGCGTTCCTCCTTCTTCCAGATCCCGCCTTTCGTGACGATACCGGCCTGCGACAGGGTGTACGTGATGGAGCGCCGGAACACCTCTGCCCCTGCCCCGAAGGCAAGGACGGCGAGGATGGTCGCAGGCGGGACCAGGTATGCCACCCAGTACAGGAAATCCAGGAGGGGGGAGAGCGCCCGGTCGGGCGAGATGGTGACGAGGAGGACACCGGCGAGCGCGGAAAGCCCGAGTGCGACAGCAGACCCTGCCCAGAGTTCGGTGACCCTCGCCTTCCACCCGATCCCGATGAACACGACATAGATGCCCACGGGGGCGGTGATGAGGACGGACACCTGGATCATCGAGTCGAGGCCTGCGAGGACGCTCCTCACCGGCCCCGCGAAGGATGCGGTGAACCCTTCGACGAACCCGGAAAGGACCGCGGACGCGATGAGCGAGATGACGAGGACCACGAGCGGAGTGAGGGCGAGGAGGTACCTCGAGAGGAACCCCCGGGGATCGGGACGGATCACGAGGACGGCATGCGGGTCGGCCCGGTCTGTGACGGGGGGCAATCCTTCCATGGGGGAGAAGTCGGTTCCCCGCGCATAAATACTTTCGACCGCCGGATCCCGTGGCCCGGCCGCCTGCGGGCCCCGCCATTCGCAAATGTTCTTAAGCTCCCGCGTCGCATGCATGATGCACAAGGGATACGAATGGGGATCAAGCCATCCTATATCAAGAGACTCGGCGAGGAGCTCATCGACAGGCAGCCCGACCGGTTCGGCCGCGATTTCAAGGAGAACAAGACGGGCGTTTCCGAGGGAGCAGCCATCGGGAGCAAGAGGGTGAGGAACCGGGTCGCCGGCTACATCACCCGGAAGCATAATACCGGCAAAAAAGCCTGACGGCTTTTTCTTGGGTTGGGGAACTCCCGTTCCCCAACCCGGCAAAAAGGCCTGATTACACTTTCCATACAGAGAAGAAAGCCTGATCCGGTATTTCACCTGGCAATCTTTTTTTCGTTCTATCAACGGTGAGCTGCTGCTCTCCCACCGCCCTTTCCAACCCTGATAAACGTCCCGTTCCGGTATTCCTCGAACGCGACCCTGAGCTCCTCCTGCGTGCTCATCACGATAGGGCCGTACCAGGCAACCGGCTCCCGTATCGGCCTGCCCGAGACGAGGAGGAACCTCGCGCCCCTTTCCCCGGCGGTGATCCCGATGGTTTCCCCGTCGCCGTAGAGCACGACGCTTCCCGTGCCGACGGCGGCCTCGCCGCCGAGGTCGAAGTACCGCGCCCCCTCGACCCCGAAGGAGTACGCGTCCCTCCGGTCGTCGAAGAACCCGGACCCTTCGAAGACATAGGCAAAGACCGTCCGGCCTTGTCCCTCGTCCCTCGCAAACGCCCCACCCGGTGGGAGGGACACGTCGAGGTACGCTGGGTCGGTGACGATTTCCCGGATTGGCCCCCTTGCCCCGCCGGCCTCCCCCGCGATGACCCGGACCTCCCCGCCACCCGGGATCTTCACCCGCGGGATATCACCGGACACCAGGCCCCGGTACCGGGGGTCCATCATCTTGTGCGAGGCAGGGAGGTTTGCCCAGAGCTGGAACCCCCGGAGAAGACCCGAGCGCTCTCCCGACGGCATCTCCTGGTGGATGATGCCGCTCCCGGCGGTCATCCACTGGACGTCCCCCGTGCCGATGACACCCGAGTTCCCCATGCTGTCCCCGTGGGCCACCTTCCCGTCGAGCACGTAAGTGATGGTCTCGATCCCCCGGTGCGGGTGCCAGGGGAAGCCTTTCACATAGTCCGCGGGATTCGTCGAGCCGAAGTCGTCCAGGAGGAGGAACGGGTCGAGGGCCGGGACATGCCGGTACCCGAATGCCCGGTGAAGCCTGACCCCTGCCCCCTCGATGGTGGGCATGCTCCTGAAGACCGTTTCGATCCTTCTCGGCGTTTTCATCCACCTCACTGTCCCCGGATACCACCTTCCCCATCTTGAACCTATCAACGAATAGCAAATCCCGGGACATCGGGTCATCTTCTCCGGGAATACCAGGGGATCGGGTGGAAAAACCCCTCCGGCCATGCCGGGCGGTCCCGGATGCCCCCGGACATTCGAAAACGATAAGAATGATATGAACGTTGGTAGAAGCTGCAGGCAGGTGAGTGTGAACTATGTTCGAGGGTGTCTATCCGGCCATCATCACGCCCTTTACCCGGGGCGACCGGCCGGATCTCGATCTCGAAGGGTTGCGCGAGAACGTGAAATGGCTCGTCGGGCAGGGAGTCCACGGGATCGTCCCCTGCGGCTCGACCGGCGAGTCGGCGACGATGAGCCACAAGGAGCACGAGAAGGTCGTCGAGGAGACGGTCGACGTGGTGAACGGCAGGATCCCCGTCCTTGCCGGCACCGGCTCCAACAACACCGAGGAGGCAGTTCTGCTCACGAAGGCGGCAAAGAACATCGGCGCCGACGGCGTCCTCGTCATCTCCCCGTACTACAACAAGCCGAACCGGTCCGGGCTCCTCAAGCACTACACGAAGATCGCGAACCTGGATATCCCCGTCGTCATGTACAACGTGCCCGGCCGGACGGGCCAGAACATGAACGACTTCAAGCCCTCGCTCGTGAAGGAGCTCGCAAAGCACCCGAACATCGTCGGGATCAAGGAGGCCTCAGGGAACCTCGGGCAGATCTGGCAGGTGGTCGAGGACACCCGTGAGGAGTCCTTCAACGTTATCTCGGGCGACGACAACCTGACCCTCCCCATCCTCCAGCTCGGCGGGGTCGGGGTCATCTCGGTCGCGGCGAACGTCGAGCCGAAGCTCATGGTGGAGATGTACGAGGCGTTTAAGAAGGGGAACCTCAAGAAGGCGAGGGAGCTCCATTTCAAACTTGAGCCCATCTTCAAGGACCTCTTCATCGACACGAACCCCATCCCGGTGAAGAAGGCGGTCGGGCTCAGGGGCATGGCAGCGGGCCCGGTCCGGCTCCCCCTCGACAACCTGGACGAGGAAAAGACCGCGAAGCTCCAGAAGACCCTCGACCTCTATAAGTGAGGGGATGCGGCCGTGATCAAAGTCGTGGTGTGCGGAGCACTGGGCCGCATGGGCGGCATCGTGGCAAAGCTTGCGAACGATGCGTCTGACATCGAGCTCGTGGGCGGGGTGGATGTCCGGGCAGGGACCATCTTCGGCGCCGAAGTGGTGACAGCGGCGGAGATCGACCGGTTCCTCGCCAGGAAGAAGCCCGACGTGCTCGTGGACTTCACCGTCGCGGCAGCGGCCGTCGAGAACGTGAAGGCCGCGGCCCGGAACGGCGTGGCCTGCGTCGTGGGGACCACGGGCTTCACCCCCAAGCAGAAGGACGAGATGAAGCGGGCGGTGGAGTCCTCGGTCCCTGCCGTGGTCACGAGCAACTTCTCGGTCGGGGTGAACATCTTCTGGTTCCTCGTCCGCGAGGCGGCGAAGAAGCTCGGGGACTATGACATCGAGGTGATCGAGGCACACCACCGGAACAAGAAGGACGCCCCGAGCGGCACGGCAAAGACCATCCTCGAGATCCTCGACGCCGAGGTCGGGGCGAGGCCGAAGCTCTACGGCCGCGAGGGCATGATGGAGCGGGGCAAGGAGATCGGGGTCCACGTCGTGCGGGGCGGGGACATCGTCGGTGAGCATACCGTTCTCTTTGCCGGGAACCAGGAGGTCATCGAACTGTCCCACCGGGCCCAGGACCGGTCGGTCTTTGCGATGGGCGCCCTCCGGGCCATCCGCTGGGTGGGCGGGAAAAAGCCCGGCGTCTACACGATGGCCGACGTCCTGAACCTCCACCCGAGGTAAATCCGGGAAGCGAAACTTTTTACATCTCTTTTCCCGAACGTATACAGGAATGCCAGCAGTGGTCAACCCCGATCTCTGTGTCGCCTGCGAGACCTGCGTGGACGAGTGCCCCGAGCAGGCGATCACGATGGAGGACGGCATCGCGAAGGTGGACAAGAAGAAGTGCACCGAGTGCAAGACCTGCATCGACGTTTGCCCGTCGGCGGCCATCCAGCTCGAGTAACGGTCCCCGGAGCCCGGCCCTCCGGGTGATAAAAACTGCTCTTTTTACGGAAATCCGGGCGAATGGCTCTTCCCCGGGCGTTTTACGGGAGAGAAAAGCAAGCTATTTATTCAGGCTTCGACTTTAATTGAAACAGCCATGATCAAGGTCGGAGTGCTCGGAGCCACCGGGGCGGTCGGGCAGCGGTTCGTCCAGCTGCTCGCGAACCACCCCTGGTTTGACCTCGTCACCCTCACGGCATCGGAGAGGAGTGCGGGGAAGCGGTACGGGGACGTGGTGAACTGGAAGCTCGACGCACCCTTCCCGGAAAAGGTGAAGAACATCAAGGTCTCGCCCACGAGCCCGAAGGGGGCGAAAGGGGCGGAGCTCGTATTTTCCGCCCTCCCCGCCGAGATCGCGGGAAAGGTGGAGGACGACTTCTCCCGGGCCGGGATGGCGGTGTGCAGCAATGCCCGCAGCCACCGGATGGAGCCCGACATCCCCCTCGTCATCCCCGAGGTGAACCCCGATCACCTGGGCCTCATCGATGTCCAGCGGGACGCGGGGCGGGAGGGTTTCATCGTCACGAACCCGAACTGCTCCACCATCATGCTCTGCGTCGCTCTCCAGCCCCTCAGGGGCCTCGGGTGGAAGAATGTCACGGTGGCGACCATGCAGGCCATCTCCGGGGCCGGCTTCTCCGGTGTTGCCGCGATGGACATCTACGACAACATCGTGCCCTACATCGGCGAGGAGGAGGAGAAGATGGAGAGCGAGACCCTGAAGATCATGGGAACTCTCAAGGCAGGGACGGTGAAAGACGCCCCGTTCGGGGTGAGCGCATCCTGCCACCGGGTACCGGTCATCGACGGCCATACCCTGGCGGTCTGGCTGGACACGAAGGCACCGGTCGAGAAGGTGAAGGAGGCCTTCCGGAAGTACAGGCCGCCCTTCAAAGGCCTCCCCACCCAGCCGGAGAAGTCCGTCCTCCTCTTCGAGGAGAACAACCGGCCCCAGCCCCGGCTCGACCGGATGCGGGGCGGCGGGATGACCGTCTCGGTCGGGAGGGTGAGGCCGGGCCTGCGCTTCATCTGCCTCGGCCACAACACCATCAGGGGGGCCGCGGGGGCCTCCGTGATGAACGCAGAGCTGATCCGCACCAGGAAATACCTCTGACGGGGGGAGACCCCATGCTGAAGGATAACACAGTGTTCGTCGGTAATAAGCCAGTCATGAACTACGTCCTCGCAGTGGTGACACAGTTCAACAACGGTGCAGACGAGGTGGCGATCAAGGCGAGGGGGAAGGCCATCTCCCGGGCGGTTGACACCGCGGAGATCGCCCTCAACCGGTTCCTGGATAACGTCGCAAAGAAGGAGATCCTAACGTCGACCGAAGTGATCGACACCGACAGCGGGAAGACGAACGTTTCGAGCATCGAGATCGTCCTCACCCAGAAAAAGTGAGGGCCCCGTTCCCTTCCCTCGGGCGAGGGAGTGACACCTCTATGACACCCTGTTTTCCGGTAACCTGTCCCCGCTCACAGAGGCTGGACCGGCGATGACCTCCTCACCGGTCCCCGGCATGCGTATCCGGGCCCTTGCAGACGAGGAATACACCTCCCTCGAGACCCTGTACCGCGATCTCCATGCCCACCCTGAGCTCTCCGGCCTCGAGAAGGCTACCTCGGACCGGATCGCGGCGGAGCTCGGGAAGGCGGGCCTTGCCGTTCACCAGGGGATCGGCGGGCACGGGGTCGTCGGGGTCCTCGAAAACGGCCCGGGTCCCACGGTCATGATCCGTGCCGACATGGATGCCCTCCCCGTCGAGGAGAAGACCGGGCTCCCCTTCGCGAGCACCGTCATGACCTCGGTCGAGACCCGGGGGGTAAAGGTCGGGGTGATGCATGCCTGCGGCCATGACCTGCACATGGCCGTCATGATAGGAGCGGTACGGATCCTTGCGGCCGTAAAGGATACCTGGTCCGGTACCCTGCTCGCAGTCGGCCAGCCCGCGGAGGAAACGGGCGCCGGTGCACGTGCGATGGTAAAGGCCGGCATCTTTACCCGGTTCCCCCGGCCGATGGCAGCCCTCGCCCTCCACGTCGACCCGAACATCCCGGCAGGGAAGGTCGGGTACCGGCCGGGCATTATCTCGGCGGGGAGCACCTCGCTCGACATCACCGTCCGGGGGATCGGGGGACATGCCGCTCACCCGCACCAGTCCATCGATCCAGTGGTGATCGCGGCCCGGACCATCCTCGGGCTCCAGACCATCGTCTCCCGGGAGATCGACCCGCGTGAGATGGCTGTGCTCACCGTCGGGGCAATCCATGGCGGGACCAAGCACAACGCGATTCCCGACGAAGTGGTCCTCAGGGTGAACATCCGGTACAACACCGATGCCGTGCGGGACCGGATGCTTGCCGCCATCGAGCGGATGGCACGGGGGATCGCGATCTCGGCAGGAGTCCCCGGGGACGTCATGCCGGTGATCCGGCGGCCCGGCGAGGCCACTCCGCCGATGGCGAACGACCCGGACCTCACCGAACGGGTGCGGGCGGGGATCGCCGGGGTCCTCGGTGAAGAGAACGTTATATGCATCCCCCAGCTCACGGGGAGCGAGGACTTCAGCGTCTTCGGGAGCGTGAGCCCGCCCATCCCCATCTGCTATCTCAGGCTTGGGGCGGCCGATCCGGCTGCTCTCGACGAGGCCCGTAAGGCGGGGACCGACCTCCCGTACCTCCACAGCAGCCGGTTCGCCCCGCCGCCGGATCCCACGATCCGGACCGGGGCGGCGGCGATGGCGGCGGCCGTGGCAGTGCTTCTCCGGCGTTAAAAAGGCAGTCTTTCAGGCCATCTCCCTTATCTGGTCGGGCGTGATGAGCCACTCGAGCACGCCGCCTTCCCCCCCACCAGGCGACAGGCCCCCGATTTTCGCGAGCCCCCCCTTCCCGAGGGCAATCCGGCTCCCTCCGCCTGCCCCGATGAGGAGGGCGATGAGTTCCGAGAGCTGTGGTTCGTGCCCGACGAGGAGGATCACCTGCGCGTCGGGGAGGGCCTCCAGCCGCTCCCGAACCGCTTCGGGACCCGGTCCGGGCCCGAGTTCGTCCCAGACAGAGATCTCGCCCCGGAACGAGATCCCGTCCGCCGCGATCTCCGCCGTTTCCCTCGCCCTTTTCAGGGGGCTCGTGGCGACGACATCCGGTGCGATCCCGTTCGCCGCCATCCAGCCCGAAACAACCCGGATCTCCCGGGCTCCCTTCCGGGTGAGGAGGCGATCGGCGTCATCCTTCCGGGCCTCCCCCCTCTTCTCCGCCTTCCCGTGGCGCAGGATAAGGACGTCCATGCGCAAAAAGAGGAACGTTGGGAGGTTAATACTATGCTCCTCCCCTTTTCCGGCCACGTTCCGGGGCTCACTCTATATTCGTATATATTTTATATTCTCCGTATAGTCTATACGGGATAGTTCCTTTTACCCGGAGACCGGACAAGATCGGGTGGAGAGACTGTTCCGTGCGGGGGATGGGGCCGGAACCGGGAGAGATCCGGCCTGGGTTCCGGCGTGGATTCGTTTCACTGCCTGTAAACCGACTCCATTTATTTATACCGACAGATTAATGGGACATCTGCGATCGCGAGGGTAAGGATGGACGATTCCTCACTTGGGGCATCCGGGGAACACCTTCCGGAGGGCAGGGCGCCCTCCCTGGACGATCCGGGCCTGTTCTTCAACCGGGAGATCGGTTGGCTCCAGTTCAACGAGCGGGTCCTCGAGGAGGCGGAGGACAAAGGGCATCCACTCCTCGAACGGTTGAAATTCTTTGCCATCTGCGGGTCCAACCTGGACGAGTTCTTCATGGTCCGGGTCTCCGGGCTCCGGCGGCAGCTTGGGCGGCCGGTGACCCGGGCACCCGCCGACGGGCTCACGCCCGCCGAGCAGCTCCAGGCCATCGTCCAGCGGATTCACCCCCTCCTCGAGCGGTACGGGCGGTGCTGGGCCGACCTCCTCGCCGAGCTCCACCGGGCGGGCATCCGGATCGTGCGGTTCCACAATCTCCCGCCGGAACAGCAGGCCTCGCTCCGTTCGATGTTCGAGCGGGAGATCTTTCCCGTGCTCACCCCCCTCGCCTTTGACATCACTCATCCCTTCCCCTTCATCTCCAGCCTCTCGCTGAATCTCGTGGTCCAGGTCCGCCACCGGGAGCGGGGGGAAACCTTCGCCCGGATCAAGATCCCCCGGGGATTGTTCCGGAGGCTCCTTCCCGTTCCCGATGTCCCGCCGAAGGAGCCTTCCGGAGTCACCGACCGGCTCGTGTACGATTTCATCCTCCTCGAGGACCTGGTGGCGGCGAACCTCGACCTCCTCTTCCCGGGGATGGAAATCGGCGAGATTCACCCCTTCCGGATCACGAGGGACGCGGATACCGAGATCCGGGAAGACGAGGCCCACGACCTCCTCTCGGCCATCGAGGAGTCCATGGAGATGCGGAGGACCGGGATCCCCGTCCGGCTCGAGGTCGACGGGAGCATGCCGGAGCGGATCTGCCAGATCCTCGCCTCCAAGCTGGACCTTCCCCGGGACTGCATCCACCACTCGTCCTCTCCCATCGGGATGGCCGACTTCATGGAGCTCCTCTCCGTCCCGCGCCCCGACCTGAAGGACCGCCCCTTCCTTCCGGCGGTTCCGCCTGGTGTCGGCGGCGGGGCCGATATCTTCGCGGCGATCCGGGAAAAGGACCTCCTCTTCTACCACCCGTACGACAGTTTCCTGCCCTTCGTCGACATGCTTGCGACGGCGGCCCGCGATCCCCGGGTCCTCGGGATCAAGATCACCCTGTACCGGATCGACCAGGACTCGCCCATCGTGAAGGCCCTCATGGAGGCCCGCGAGCAGGGGAAACAGGTGACCGCGGTGGTGGAGCTGAAGGCCCGTTTCGACGAGGAGCGTAACATCACCTGGGCCCGGGCCCTCGAGCGGGCGGGCGTCCACGTCGTGTACGGGGTCATGGGCCTGAAGGTCCATGCCAAGGCATGCCTGGTGCTCCGGAAGGAGGAAGGGGGGATCGTGAGGTACGTGCACCTCTCGACCGGGAACTACAATGCGGTCACCTCGAAGATCTACGGCGATCTCGGCCTCCTTACCGCGGACCCCGACATCGCGGCGGACGTGACCGACCTGTTCAACGCCCTCACGGGATACTCGGGAAAGATCCGCTACCGTTCGCTCCTCATTGCGCCCCGGTCCCTCCGGAGCGAGATCCTCCAGCGGATCGACCGTGAGATTGAGCGGCACCGGTCCCACGGGGACGGCTACCTCGCCTTCAAGTTCAACGCCCTCGAGGACCGGGAGTGCATCCAGGCCCTCTACCGTGCGTCGATGGCGGGCGTTACCGTCGACCTGAACGTGAGGGGCTTCTCGTGCCTCCGGCCGGGAGTTCCCGGGGTGAGCGACCACGTCCGGGTCACCTCCATCGTCGACCGGTTCCTGGAGCATGCCCGGGTCTACTACTTCCGGAACGGGGGCGACTCCGAGGTGCTCCTGGGATCGGCCGACCTCCGGCCCCGGAACCTTGACCGGCGGATTGAGATCCTCTTTCCCGTGAAGGACCCGGGGATCCGTGACGCCATCATCTCGACCATCCTCAGGGTCCACCTCGCCGACACGGTGAAGGCGAGGGATCTCAATCCCGACGGGTCGTACACCCGGGTCCAGCCCCGGGCCGGCAGCACCCCCTTGAGGTCCCAGGCATGGCTCATAGATCATCGCGGCGACTGGCACAGGAAAGACGGATGAGGGACCCGACCGGCGACCCTGGAGAGGACTCCCTGTGCGGCCACGGTGTCCGGTATCTCCTCCGGCAGTTCGCCGCCATGCAGGCCGAGCTCCCTGGCGTGGCAGACCGGCAGGATGCCGAGCACGTCCACCGGATGCGCGTCGCGACGAGGAGGTTCCGGAGCGCCCTCCCCCTGTTCTCCCTCTGCCTCCCGGAACGGAGGGTGCGCCGCTGGCGGAGGGAACTGCGCCGGATAGCGCGGGCCCTCGGGGAGGCGCGGGACGCGGACGTCCAGATCGCCTATCTCCAGGAATACCTCGCCTGGGCAAGAACGGGAGGCCCCGGGAGGTTCCGGGAGACCCTCCCGGCCGAGATCCCCGGCAAGGCCTTCCCGGTACCGGCCAGGCCTCGATTGGATCGTTTCCTCGCTATTCTCCGCCGGGTACGGTCCTCGATCGCCGGCATCGTTCACCGGATCGGCACCACCCCGGGGAGGGGCGTGACCCCGGAAGATCGCCCGAATGTTCCGGTGGCTGCTGCTCCGGCCGACGGGAGAGGCAGGCAGGATCCGGTCCCGGGTATCGGGTACCTCCTCCTCCGTTACCGGCAGCGGAGGGATCTCCTCCAGCAGGGGATCGAGGACGCCGTCACCGCCCTCGAAGGAGAGAAAACCTTCGGGCGGTTGGAAAGACGCCTGACCGAGATGGCCGCGGGCGGAGCCGGCTCCACATCCTCCCCTGAGGAGGCCCGCGCCGCCGCCTTTGTTTCCCTCTCCCTCCGGATCGACATCCTCCTGTCCCATGGCGAGGCTCTCGCGGACCCCGACCGGGTCCGGGAACACCATGCGATGAGGATCGCGGGAAAGAGGCTCCGCTACGCGCTCGAGGCCTGGGGCGACCTGTACGGCGGGGCCTTCGAGGACGGGATCGCAACCCTGAAGCGCCTTCAGGACCTTCTCGGCGAACTCCATGACTGCGACGTCTGGATCGCGGCCATCCCGGGGTTCGTCCGGGAGGAGGAGGAACGCAGCCGCGCCTTTTTCGGCGACGACCGTCATTTTCGGAACCTGATCGCGGGTATCCGGGCCATCCTCGCGGATCGCACGCAGGAGCGGATCCGGCTCCATGGCCTCTGCCTCACTCTCTGGAGAGATCTCGCATTCAGGGGCTACTGGGAGGCGCTCCGGGAAACGGCGCTCCGGCCCCTCATACCTTCACGGCCGGGTGGGTTCCTCAGGATCGGGCTTCTCGGCGGGATCTATGGGAATGCCGGGGCCCTTTCGGCGGTTATCGCCGATGGGCAGGCCCGGGGTGCCGACCTGTTCCTGAATGCCGGAAACACCCTTGGCCCGGGGGATGACCGGCATTACGTCGTCGAGATAATCAGGAGGAACGGCGTGGTGAGCGTCATCGGGGACCATGACCTCGAGATCCTGGGAATGGCAGGTCCCGCCGGGAAGAGGAGGCGGCGGAGGCCTGGCGCCGTCCGGGGGATGAGCGATGAAACCCGGAGGTACATGGAATCGCTTCCCGCCTCGGTTCGCCTTTCGGTGGCCGGAAAAGAGATCCTCCTTGTCCACGGGTTTCCGTCGTCCCCCGGGGTCCCGGGCGAGGCGTTCGGGGAGACCCGGGCCGGCGCCGTCGTGAGTTGCCAGGGCCGCCTCCCCTCCATCCGGTCCGAGGGGAACACTCTCTTCGTGAACCCCGGCGCGGTGGGAGGATTCGGGGACGGTATCACCCTTCCGGGGTATGCGATCCTCGAGATAGCCCCCGGCGGGAGCATGACCGCCACCCATTACGGGATCAGGGACGGAGGACAGGCCGGGTGAACCGGCACCAGTTCCCGGGATCCGCCACCGGAACGGCGGAGGTGAGAAAGCCCGTGGAAATCCTGTCCTCCCACAGGGAACGGAGGCTTTTTCAGAGACCCCGGCGAGATCACTCCGGGGATGGTGAACCGGGCGGCATGAAGGACTCTGAGGCATCCGGGCCCAAAATCGTTGCATTCATCGATATCGGCACGAACTCGATCCGGCTCCTTGTCGTCCGCATCAACCCGAACGGTACCCATGCCATCCTTACCCGCCAGAAGGAGACCATCCGGCTGGGCGAGGGGGCGTTCGGGGAGCGGAGTAACATCCAGCCGGGACCCATGGACCGCGTGGTGTTGATCGCCCGCCGGTTCAGGGACATGGCCGTGGCCTTCGGCGCGAAGGAGTTCGTCCCGGTTGCGACCTCCGCAACCCGGGAGGCGAGGAACCGGGCGCGGTTCCTTGAGAGGCTGCGGGCCGAGGCGCTCCTCGAAGTCCACCCCGTCCCGGGCAGGGAGGAGGCCCGGCTCACCTACCTCGGGGTGGCCCGATCCCTCGAGCTCGGGGGAAAGAAGTGGGTGTTCATCGACATCGGCGGAGGGAGTACCGAGGTAATGGTTGGTGACGGCGGGGACCCTGCCTACCTCGACAGCCTGAAACTCGGGGGGATCCGGCTCGCGGGCCAGTTCCTCGCCGACGACCGGGAATCTCCCCTCGGCCGGAGGACCCTCAGGGAAATGAGGGGGTACGTCGGGGATGTCATCCTGCGCACCGTCGAGGCCGTCAGGAGGCAGCAGGTCGATCTCGCCGTGGGATCGTCGGGAACGATCGAGAACCTTGGCGAGATCGCCGCGAAAAACTTCCCCGGGGCGGGCGAAGAGGAGGGATCATCTCTCACCCTGGGCCAGCTTCGGTCCGTGATCGACCTGCTCTCCGGGATGACCCTTGAGAAGCGAAAGGGAGTGGCGGGCATGAACCCCGAGCGGGCCGATATCATCGTCCCCGGGGCGATCATCCTGGAGGGCTTCATGGAGCGCCTCGGCCTCGACCGCATCAGGATCTCGGACCGGGGCCTCCAGGACGGGCTCCTCGAGGATTACCTCTCCCGGCTCGGACACGCAAGCGACATCCAACGGATGGGCGTCCGGGAACGATCGGTTCTCCAGCTCGCCCGTTTATTCGGGGTCGACGAGGAGCATGCCCGCGCGACCGAAAGGCTGGCCCTCCAGCTCTTCGATTCCGCCCGGGAGATCGGTCTCCACGAGCTCGGCGGGGAGGAACGGGACCTCCTCGGCTTCTCGTCCCTCCTCCACGACACCGGGAAATTCATCTCCTTTGCGAGCCACCATGACCATTCCTATTACGTGGTTCGCAACGCGGATCTCCTCGGCTTCGACGACACCGAGATTGCCATCATGGCGAACGTCGTAAGGATCCACCGGAAGAAGTTCACGCCGAGGACTCTCGATGAAAACGACGAGCTGGACGGGAGGTCCCGGCGGATCATCCGGACACTGGGCCTGTTCCTCCGCATGGCCGAGAGCCTGGATCGGAGCCATGCCGGGCTCGTCAGGAAGGCCTGGTTCGAACCGGGTGAGAACGGTTCCGTCGGCCTGGGGTTCGAGGCTGCGGGAAGGTGCGATCTCGAGATCTGGGCAGCGGAGAGGCACCGGAAGGCATTCGCATCGATTTTCAGGAGAGAACTGGCCATCAACCCGCGGTGCGGCCTGGATCCGGTTCGGGGCACCTCCCCCGGAGGGTGATCTCCGGGCCCTAACCCTCCGGCGCGAAGAACAGGTTGCAGTGGCAGTGCCCCTCGCCTGCGATCTCCTCCTCGTGGTAGGAGCACGGGCAGATGATGAGCCGGTCCTTCTCCGGGTCGCCGCTGCGGATCCGGCAGGGGCAGTACTTCTCCCCGTGCTTCAGCCGGTTCCGGACCAGGCCCCGGATCACGGCCCAGAGCTGCCGGTCGTCGGTGTTCAGGACGAGGCCCCTTTCCCGGGCATACTCCCCGACCCAGGAGAGGATCTCGTCAAAGAGGGCCTGCTCCTCGGGCGACATCTCCGCTCCCTTTTTCTCTCCCTTTCCCTTTTCACCGGTCATCAGGAACCCTCCCCCCCGCCTCGATGGTGCGGATCATCGAGAGGAAGATCCTCTTCCCGTCCTCCGACCCGAGCAGCGCCTCGGATGCCCGCTCGGGGTGGGGCATCATGGCGAGGAAGTTCCCCCCTGCCCCGAGCACTCCCGTGATGTTCTCTGCCGAGCCATTCGGGTTCGCGTCGATGCTCACCCTCCCCTCCGGGTCGCAGAACCGGAAGACGACCTGTTTGTCCCGGTTCAATCCTGCGAGGACGCCTGGGTCGGCCATGTACCGGCCCTCCTTGTGGGCGATGGGGAGGCTGATCACCTCGCCCTCGCGGTAGAGGGAGGTGAAGGGCGTCCGGTTATTCTCGACCCGGAGGTGGACCGGCCGGCAGATGAACTTCGGGTAGGCGTTCAGGGTGAAGGTCCCGGGGACGAACCCGCTCTCTGCCCCGATCTGCGCCCCGTTGCAGATCCCGAGGGCGAGCCCCCCGGCCTTCACGTGGGCGAGGATCTGGCCCATGAGGGGGGTCCTCGCCGCGATGGCCCCGGCCCGGAGGTAGTCGCCGTAGGAGAACCCCCCGGGGATGACCACCGCGTCATAGCCCCTGCCGAGGCCCTCCTTGTACCAGAGGAGGTCGGTCTCGACGCCGCAGACATGCCGCAGCACGTGCACGGCATCCAGGTCGCAGTTGGAGCCCCCGAACCGGACGACGGCGAACCTCATTCCCTGACCTCCACCTCGTAGCGGTGGATGACAGGGTTTGCAAGGAGGCGTTCGCACATCTGCCGGGCGAGCACCTCAGCGCCGGCACGGTCATCTGCCTCGAGCGTGATGGAAAAGAGCCGGGCCGTTGCGAGCCGGCTCGTGGCAAGGCCGAGGTTTGCAAGGGCATGCTGGATGGCCCGCGCCTCGGGGTCGAGGATCCCCGGTTTCAGGCTGATCCTCACTTCTACGTCGAAGTTCATCCTGTTCACTCTCCCGAGAAGACGGTCTTTGCCGCCTCGAACCGGTTCAGCGCTCCCGGTGTGATCCGCTCGGCGACGGCCGCATAGGTGGACATCACGTCCCCCTTGTCGAACCGGTACACGTCCTTGTCGAGGGACTGCTTCGTCTTTGCGTCCCAGAGCCGCATCGAGTCCATCGAGATCTCGTCACCGACGAGGATGTCTCCCTTGTACCGCCCGAACTCGAGCTTGAAGTCCACGAGGGTGATCCCGAGGCCCGCTAGGTAGGTCCTGAGGAGGTCGTTCACCCTGAGCGCCATCTTTCTCACGGTGAGGAGCTCCTCGCGGGTGACGAGGCCGAGGGCGAAGATGATGTCGTCGTTCACCATCGGGTCGTGCCGGCTGTCGTCCTTGTAGTCGAGCATGATCACGGTGGGGTTGAGGACGGCTCCTTCGGTGAAGGGGTACCGCTTCACGATGGACCCGGCCGCGACGTTTCTCACGATCACCTCGAGGGGGATCATCGTGAGCTTCCGGACGAGCATCGTCCGCCGGTCGAGCATGTGGATGTACTGGGTTTTCACCCCGTGGATCTCCAGGTACTCGAAGAAGAAGGCCGATACCGCGGCGTTGTACACGCCCTTCCCCTCGAGCACCGACATCTTCCCCCCGTCGAACGCGGTGATGTCGTCCCGGAACTCGACCGACACCTCGTCGGGGTTCCCCGTGAGGTACACCGACTTGGCCTTTCCCCGGTACAGCAGCGGGCCCTTCTTCACCTGGTATCCCCCCTGATCTGTTGCTCAAGGCGTCTGATAAGGGCTTCGATGGAGGGGTGGTACCACCCCTGCCTGATGAACTGCGGGTAGATGCAGAGGCGTTCCCTGAGGGTGGCGTCCCGCGCGACCCTCCTCAGCTCCTCGACTGCCGGCCAGGGGTGTTCCGGGTTTATGTAATCGGGGGTCACCGGTGAGACCCCGCCGAGGTCGTCCACGCCGCAGGGGATGAGGGCGGCGGCATCGGCGAGGTTGGGGGCGACCTGGATCGCGATGTCGGGCGGCAGGATATCCCTGGCGACCTGGATGGTAAGGCACATCTCTTCCATGGAGGGGACCGGTGAACCGGCCATCGGCGTCCCCTCCTTCGGGCAGAAGTTCTGGACGATGACCTCCTGGATGTGGCCGTATCTCCGGTGCAGGTCCCGGATGGCCATGAAGGACTCCTCGCGGTCCCCCATCGTCTCCCCGATTCCCACGAGGATGCCGGTGGTGAAGGGGATCCGGAGTTTCCCGGCGTCCTCCATCATCCGGAGACGTTCCCCGGGCCTCTTTCCGGGTGAGTTCCGGTGGGCGGGGACCTCTGCCGTCGTTTCGAGCATGAGGCCCATCGAGGCATTCACCTCCCTGAGCCGGTCCATCTCGCCATACGAAAGGATCCCGGCGTTCGTGTGGGGGAGGAGGCCTGCTGCAAGTGCCTTCCCGCACATTTCGTAACAATAGTCGATGATGCTCCCGTACCCGAGGGACGAGAGAAGGGCCGTAAACCCCGGCTCGAGCTCCGGCCGCTCCCCGAAGGTGAAGAGCGCCTCGGTGCAGTGGAGGGAGGCCCCGTGGTTGAGGATACGCTGCACCTGGCCGGGCTGGAGGATGCTCCCCTCCCGGACGGGGGTCCTGAAGCCGCAATAGTCGCACCTGTTCCGGCACACCGACGTGAGCGGGATGAAGACGTTCCGCGAGAAGGTGATGACCCGCCCCATAGTCTAGTACTCCCCGTTCTCCCTCATGAATGGGGAGGGTTCATCAGAACCCGACCCGGAGCGACCCACCATGAGGTGGGGTGCGACCAGGGAGGTTTCGTAGGAAACCGACCTCGAGCGGCACAACGCCCGGCATGAGAACCTTGAATACTCCCGGCGACGTATGACCGGGTATGGGAAACCGCCGGGGGATAGCCCAGCCCATCATACCAGCCATAGCCTTCTGTGCCTGCATCCTTCTCGCCGTGACGTTCCTTGCCGGTTGCCTGGTGCCCGTACCGATCCCTGTACCTGCCCAGGTACCTTTTGGCACCATCACGCCGGAGCCAACCGTTATGATGGAGTCCCTGCCGGCCGTGACCATTCCTACGCCGGTTCCTGAAACCACGGAGCCGGAGCCGACCATCACCCCTGCGACGGAGACCCCTGTCCCGCTGCCCACCCTCCCGGCCCCGTTCGCGCACCCCCTCGCAAAGGGGTCGGCATACTTTTTCACCGACAACGTGGATTTCCACAAATTGTCGGTCGCCATCAGCGGCACCCAGATGAGAACCGGTTTCTACTACTCTGCGGGTACATCGACCAGCCCGACCGCCCACCTGGAGGCCCCCGTGGGGTACAAGTACCTGATGGTCGGCGTAGACTTCTACATGACCGGGATCAACAAGGAGGGGAAGTCCTCCATCTTCATGACCCCCATGCCGGTCTCCTTCCAGCTCGTCCACGATGGCGTGTTCTATGGGACGCTGAACGCCTCCGACATCCCCGGCATGGAGGACTACTACATCCGGGACATCGGGTCCATGTACAAGGCGCAGTTCATCAACAAGGATGACGACGGGTCCGGGATCCTCATCTACGAGGTGCCCCAGGAGGTGGACACCTCGGACGCTTATATCGCCTTCTGCCCGGTGAACGACGAAACCTGGTCCTCCTCGGGTTACTACCGGTCGCCCGATGAATGGGACTGCGTGAATAACGTGGTCGTCTGGTCCCTGAAGTGAGGGATCCCCCCTTTCGAAGTATTTTTCTCATCCACGGCACCACCCCTGTACCGCATGCCTGTCCGCGCCATCATCCCCTTCAAGCCGAAGAACCCGAAGACCCGGCTCTCGGGGGTCATGAGCCTCGCGGAACGGGAGACCTTCGCCGAGATAATGCTCGGCGATGTTATTGATGCGGTGGTGGACGCGGAATGCCGGCCCCTCGTCCTCTCGACCGCACCGTACTGCCTGACGGGCGTCGAGACTGTCGTTCATACCGGGGGGCTGAACGAGGCATTGAACGAGATCCTCCCGAAGTCAGGCGACCCGACGCTCATCATCATGTCCGATCTCCCCCTCGTTACCCCCGAGAACATCACCGAACTCGTCACGACGAAGGCACGGGCGGCCATGGTCCCGGGCCGGGGCGGGGGGACGAACGCCATCTTCCTCCATAACCCCGCGGGCTTCCACGTGGACTTCTACGGGGGGAGCTTCCTGAAGCACCTCCAGATCCTCGGGGACCTCGGCCTCGCGGTGGAGATCATCGACTCCTTCCGGCTCCACGACGATATCGACGAAGTGGAGGACCTCGTCGAGGTGCTCACCCTCGGGAGTGGAGCCACGAGGCGTTTCCTGGAGCGGTCAGGGTTCGTCCTTTCCACGGAGGACGGACGGGTCGGCGTGAAGCGCAACCCCCATGAACAGGCACTCGTCGGCGGAAATTGAGGGGACGCCAACCTCGTCCACGATGGGGAGGCCGAGGCCCCGCACGATGGCGCATGGGACAGACTCGTCCGCCTCGCCCATGACGAGCACCGCCGCCGAGGCGATGTTGTCGGCGACCGCCCGCTGGGTGACCTCGAGGACGTGGCCGTAGAGGTCGGTCCTCCCCCGCTCGTCGATCACCGCCCGGATCCCCGCGCACCCGATGGCAACCGAGGAGCAGCCGAGGCGCATCGCATGGGTCCGCGAATCGGCGACGATCACCCCGACGTTCACCCCGGCCCTCTCCCGGATCTCCTTCCGGATCCTCGCGGCGCTCCCGTCGGGGTCCTCCGGGAGGGGGAGCGCCGTCCCCGGCGGGGTGTTCGAGAGGTCCACCCCGGCGTTCGGGAGGAGCGTCCCCGCCTTCAGGCTGAGGAGGAATCCCTTCACCCCGCCGACGATCGCGTCACTCTCCCGGATGACCACCTCCGCGAGCCGGGGGTCCATGCCGTACTTCTCCGCGAGCTCCTTCGCCCGGTCCGACGGGACGATCCCGTCGAGCCTGACGGCGCGCCCCTCGGCGGTCGCGACCGGCGATTCGGCGATGACGAGGATGTCCCCGTCGGCAAGTCCTCCGGCCGGTCCCTCCCGGGCGGCACCGATGATGACCGACGTGAGGTTGTCCCCGGCACGGATGAGCGGGGTCCTCACCCCGATCACCGAGAAGCTGGTCTTCATTTCTTCTGCACCTCCGCGAGGACCGCGAGGGCGTCCCGGGTCTCACGCACGTCGTGGGCCCGGACCACCGACGCGCCCTCCGTCGCAAGGATGACGGCGAGGGCGAGGGATCCGGCGAGCCGTTCGCCGGGGTCCCTCCCCAGCAGCTCGCCGATGAAGGTCTTCCGGGAGACCGCCGCGAGGAGCGGCCGGCCGAGGGCACGGAACTCTCCGAAGTGGCGCACCAGCTCCCAGTCATCCCGGCTCGTCCGCTCCTTCACCCACCTGCCGATGCCCGGATCGAGGATGAACTCCCCGATCCCGTGGCGCTCGCACCTGTTGACGACGGTCCTGAGCGCCTCCATCGTCGCTCCGACCCCGACCGCATCCCCTGGCACTGACCGGGATGCCATCAGGACCGCGGGGAGTCCCGAGTCCTCGACGAGGCCGGCGAACCGGGGGTCTGCGAGCCCGCTGATGTCGTTCACCGCATGGATATCATGGCGCAGACAGGCTTCGAGGACCTCGGGGTGGATCGTATCCACCGAAACGGTGACGCCGCTCCCGTCGAGGGCCGAGAGGGCTGCGACCATCCTGTCCCGTTCAACGGCGACCGGGAGGGCGGGCGATCCGGGGCCGGTTGCCCGGGCACCGATGTCGACCAGGTCAGCCCCGTCGGTGGCCATCGCGAGGGCCTTCTCCCTCGTGTCCCCGGGCCTCGTGTACGATCCCTGGTAGAAGGATTCCGGGCTCACGTTGATAACGCCCATGAGCCGGACGGGGAAGCCCTCCCCGATGGAGATGCCGTTTACCGTGCAGGGCCGCATCTGCGTTCCCGCGCCGCAAAGAGCGTGTTCTCCATGAGCATGGCGATGGTCATCGGGCCGACCCCGCCGGGGACGGGGGTGATGGCCCGGGCGAGTGGCTCCACCGAGGCGAAGTCGAGGTCCCCGACGGGTTTTCCACCAGCCATGCTGATGCCGACATCGATGGCAACGACTCCTTTTTTCACCATCTTCCCCGTGATGAACCCCGGTTTCCCCACGGCCGAAACCAGGATGTCTGCGGCCCTTGTCTTTTCCGCGAGGTTCCTCGTCTTCGAGTGGCAGGCGGTTACCGTCGCCCCGGCGTTCAGGAGGAGGGCCGCCACCGGCCTCCCCACCTCGATGGACCTCCCCACGACCACCGCATCGGTCCCCTCGACCTCGATGCCGTACTCGGCAAGCAGGACCATGACCCCGAGAGGAGTGCAGGGCGTGAAGAGGGGCTTTCCTGAGAAGAGCCGGCCGAGGGAAAGGGGGGTGAACCCGTCCACGTCCTTCTCCGGCGGGATGGCCGCGATAATCCGCTCCCGGTCGAGCCGCGGGGGGAGCGGGAGCTGGACCAGGATCCCGTCGATGGCATCGTTTTCCCCGATGCGGCGGACCTCGTCAACGACCTTTTCCGTGGTCGTATCACCCGGGAGCTCCACCGAGACCGAGCCGATGCCGACCCGGCCGCATGCCTCGTGCTTCATCCTCACGTAGAGGCGTGAGCCCGGGTCGTCCCCGGCGATGACGGTCGCGAGCTTCGGGGTGATGCCCGAAGATCGGATCTCCTGCGCGAGCTGTGCGAGGCGGCGATCGGCGGTGGCCCGACCGTCGAGGATCATGTCACTCCGGGTAAATGGGGAAACGGCTCGCCATGGCGACAACCTCTCCCTTCACCCGCGCGATCTCCTTCTCGTTCTTTATGTCTGCGAGCACCTGCAGGATCTTTGCGCCAACGAAGCGCATCTCCGCCTCCTTCATGCCCCGCGAGGTGACCGCCGGGGTGCCGATCCGGAGGCCGCTCGTGACGAACGGGCTCCGGGTCTCCCTCGGGATGGTGTTCTTGTTCACCGTGATCCCGGCGCAGCCGAGGGCGTTCTCTGCCTCGAGGCCGGTGATGCCCTTGCCCGAGAGGTCGATGAGGAGCAGGTGGTTGTCCGTCCCCCCGGAAACGAGGCGCAGGCCTCCATCGATGAGGACCTGGGCGAGCGTCTTACAGTTCTTCACGATCTGCCGGTTGTAGTCGGCGAACCGGGGCCGCAGGGCCTCCCTGAAACACACCGCCTTTGCTGCGATGGTGTGCATCAGGGGACCGCCCTGCATCCCCGGGAAAACCGCCTTGTCCACTGCCTGGGCAAACTCCTTCCCGCACATGATGGCCCCGCCCCGCGGGCCCCGGAGGGTCTTGTGGGTGGTCGTCGTGGTGATATGGGTGACGTTCACCGAGCTCGGGTGGACCCCCGTCGCGCAGAGGCCGGCGATATGGGCGATGTCGGCCACGCATTTCGCATCCACGGCATCGGCGATCTCCCGGAAAGCCTTGAAATCAATGGTCCTCGGGTAGGCGCTCGCCCCGCAGACGATGACATTCGGCTTCTCCTTCCGGGCGATGGACTCGACGACGCCATAGTCGAGCATCTCGGTCTCGAGGTCGACCCCGTACGGCACGATGCGGAAGAGCTGGCCCGAGAAGTTCACCGGCGAGCCGTGCGAGAGGTGGCCTCCCTGCGAGAGGCTCATGGACATGAGGGTCCCGCCGGGCTTCATGCAGGCGAAGTAGGCCGCCATGTTCGCCTGGGTGCCCGAGTGGGGCTGGACGTTCGCGTGTTCTGCCCCGAAGAGCTGTTTCAACCGGTCCCGGGCCAGGTTCTCCGCAACGTCATAGTACTCGCATCCGCCGTAGTACCGCTTGCCAGGGTACCCCTCGGCGTACTTGTTGGTCATGATGGATCCCTGCGCCTCGAGGACGGCACGGGAGACGATGTTCTCGGAGGCGATCAGCTCGAGCCCGTTCAGCTGCCGCAGGCGCTCCTTCTCAAGCACGGCGGCCATCTCGGGATCGGTCCTGGCAAGCTCTGACATGCATTAGAAAAAGTGCGGTCAAGGGAAATGAGCCTTTGGAATTGACCGACCCCTGCTTCCGGAGGGGAATGTCGTTTATACCTTCCCTGGTCTGGGGGGGCGCATGCATGGATTCCCTGGTGGAAGCCTCGTACCCGCATTTCCAAGGAGGAGTTTCGCTCGTCGCACCGACCCCCTGGCGGGAGTCGTCGCTCCAGCTCCGTTCCCTGATGGGAACGTCGCTAACACAAAGGATATAGGTTACCTGAAAGATAATTTCATGAAGAATATTGTGAATTATCGGTGAAACCTGAGTTTGGTGTCAGATACGGAGTTGGGGTAACATGGATGGAAATATCGGGGTCCCGCAGCCCATGAACGATCGGGTGAACGAGCTGGAGAAGAAGGTCCGGGAGATGGAGGCCCTCATCAAGGGGCTCACGAACGAGCTCCTCGACCTCAAGTCAATCGTCGAGCGGATGAACAGCCGGATGGAGGAGAAGCGCCCGCAGGTCATGCAGCGCCAGGCCGGCGGCCGGCTCACCGTCACCCGCGGCGGCCAGCCCGAGGCCCCGCCCGCCGAACAGGGCGAGATGGTCCGGATCATGCAGCCCGACGGGACCATGAAGGAGGAGCGGCGGAAGGACTCGGACTACATCGTCGCCTCTGCCCGGTCCGCGCAGGCGCTCAGGAGCAAAGGCAAGGGGGAGCCGTCGAAGGGGAAGGGATCCACGGCCCTCATCTACGCAGTCGAGGAGGAAGACTCCAAGGACAAGAAATAGGCGGTACCGGAGCCGGAACGACAGACCACGGGGCCTGCCTTGCATATCACCCAGATCGAGATAGATAA
>DATJPK010000014.1:0-3984 GCA_035506435.1 Methanomicrobiales archaeon | reverse complement strand
TGTCCGCACCGCGAGCTCGGCGATGGACTTCCCGGCGAGGTGCTTCCTTATTGCATAGGTATGGACCCGGATGCGGAGGTCGGAGAGGGTGGAAAAGGCGATCTCGACGGCCTCCTTCTCGGCCTCGATGATGGCCCCCGAAAGCAGGCTCCCGAGCCGCCGCGCCTCGGCCGCGGTGAGCTCGGCTGCCGAGGGCGAGGCCTTCCCCTTCTCGAGGACGTACAGCTGGAAGGTGCGCGACCCCATGAAGATGATGGCGACCCGGTCCCCCTTCTCGGTCTCCAGTTCGTATTTTGTCCCGATCCCGGGGAGCTCGATGCATCTGACGCCCATACAGGAATATGGGGAAAAAAGGGATAAAATCCTTCTCCCGCGCGTGAATTACGCGGAGCAGCGCATCCCGGGCCCCCGGATTCCCGCTGCCCCTCCGGTCTTCCGGTGCCGGGACCGCCCGGGGAGAGGAGAAGTATTATTGGGAACTTATAAAAAATGATAAATGAGTAAGCTCGTCTCTCCCACCTTCCGGGTTTCTCAGGTACAGACATGGATCTCCGCAGGAAGCTCCTGATCATTGTCGGGGTCACCCTCACCTGTACCCTCATCGCCTTTTATGCGGTCACCCATGGGATCGTGCTCGGGGCCTTCGTCTCCCTCGAGGAGAAGAACACCCAGCAGAACATGAACCGGTTCATGAACCTCCTCACCGAGGACCTCTCCTCGCTCGATACCATGGTCCGGGCGTGGGCACCGCGCGACGACACCTACACCTTCCTTAAGGACGGCAACCTCCAGTACATCGACAGGAACTTCGGGCCCGAAACCTTCACCTCGAACAGGCTCAACTTCATGATCTTCCTGAACACCTCGGGGGCAATTTATTATGCAAAGGCCTTCGACCTCTCTACGAAGCAGGAAGGGCCGCTCCCCGGGAACATCGAGGGAATGGTCACGGGGAACCCGGTCCTCCGGACCTTTACCCTCACGAACAGCAGCCTCTCCGGGTTCCTGATGCTCCCCGAGGGGCCCGTGATGGTCGCCTCGGCCCCCATCACGACGAAGAACTACGACGGGGTGAGCCGGGGCACCCTGATCGTGGGCCGGTTCCTCGACGATAGCGAGATCCAGCGGATCGCATCGCTCACGAACCAGCAGGTCATGATCTACCGGCGGAGCGCGGGAGGCACCCCTGCCGACGTGCAGGGAGCGCAGGTCCAGCTCGACGGGAACCTGCCCATCTTCATCCAGCCCGACAGCCCGTCGACCATCGCCGGGTACGCCCAGATCCGTGACCTGTACTCGACGCCCATCCTGATCATCAAGACCCAGCTGCCCCGCCAGATCTATGCCCAGGGGCAGGCGACCCTCGACTACTTCACCCTCTCGTACATCGTGCTCGTCCTCATCTTCGCCATCGTCTTCCTCTACCTGCTCGACAGCTCGATCCTGAGGCCCATCTCCCGGCTCTCCACCGACGTGAAAAGGATCGGGATGACCCGGGACCTCTCGGCCCGCCTCGACGTGGGGCGCGAGGAGAACGAGGTGAGTAACCTCCAGGAGAACATCAACAAGACCCTCGCGGCCCTCGAAAAGGCCCAGGGCCGGCTCCAGAAGAGCGAGGAGAAGAACCGGGCCCTCCTCTCCGCCGTCCCCGACCAGATGTGCCAGGTGCGCCGGGAGGGCATCCATGACGAGTTCAATGCCGCGACGGCGGCGAACCTCGGGGCGATGGCACTCCACGAGATCCTCGGGAACGACCTCGACGAGATCAAGGAGACCTTCGAGATGATCCCCCAGGGATCGGGCAGTGTCGCGGATGCGCCGCCCGTAAACGGGGAGATATCGCCGGTCTACATCTTCGAGTATACCGCGAGCGGGAAGGGCGGCCTGCGGTACTACGAGATGCGGCTCGTCGTATCGGGCGAGGACGAGGTGCTCGCCATCGCCCGGGAAATCACCGACCGGAAGAAAGCCGAGGAAGAGCTGGAGCGGTACCGGGCCCGGCTCGAGGAGCTCGTCGGCGCCCGGACCCAGGAGCTCCAGCGCACGAACGAGCAGCTCAGGCAGGAGATCTTCCAGAGGAAGCTCATCGAGGTGCAGAAGCGGGAGGCGTACGAGCAGATCGAGAAGAACATCGAGCAGTTCGCCATCCTCGGCGACCACATCCGGAACCCCCTCGCGGTCATCGTGGGCCTTGCTGACCTCTCCGGTGGTACGCCGGCAGAGAAAATCCTCGAGCAGGCGACGATCATCGACGGTATCATCGACCAGCTCGACCGCGGCTGGATCGAGTCAGAGAAGGTCCGGGAGTTCCTCCGGAGATATTACTCGAACGACAAGGTGAACGGGAAGTAAGGGAGGTTTCATCAGAGGGAGGGTCATCGGAACCCGAACTCGAGCGACGGAGTCGCGAAGAAACCGACCTGGGAGCGACACGCCTCAGGCGTGGTGCGACCCAGGAGGTTTCCGGAACCTTCAGGGTTTCGTATCCTCATACGATGAGCCGCTTCTTCATCAGGTTCACGGCGAGGACGAAGGCAACGGCCCCGACGGCCGCGATCCAGGCGAGGGAGATGAGGATCTGTGGAGTGATTTGCGAGAGGGTGATCATCCTGCACACGAGGACCGCGTGGGTAAGGGGCAGGATTGCGTAGGCGATAACCTGGAGGGGGCCCGGGAGGATGGAGAGCGGGAAGAAGGTCCCCGAGAACAGGAACATCGGGGTGATGAAGAGGAAGGCGGGCAGGTTCAGGGTCTCGATACTCGGGGTCAGGGCGGTGAAGCACATGCCGAGGGACGCAAAGAGGAAGCCGGCCAGCAGGGCGAAGGGGAGGATGAGGAGGGAGATGGGGAGGTCAACGACCCGGAAGAGCACGAGCACGGGGAGCATGATGGAGGCGTTGATGAGGCTCCTCGTCGCCCCCCAGAGGATCTCGCCCGTGATGACCTCCTCGATGGACAGGGGAGTCGCGATGATGGCGTCGAAGGTCTTCTGGAAGTACATCCTCACGTACGAGCTGTACGTGGTCTCGAAGAAGGACGCGTTCATGATGCTGATCGCGAGGAGGGCGGGTGCGATGTACTGGGGGTAGGGGACCCCGTTGATGTTCGAGACGAAGAGCCCGAGCCCGTACCCGAGGGAGAGGAGGTAGAGGATGGGCTCGAGCAGGGGCGGGAGGAAGTTCACCTTGAAGGTCCGGACAAAGACCTTCCAGTTCCGCTGCCAGACCCGGAGGGTCCTCCGGGTCAGGTCAGGCGGACGGAGGTAGGCGGCGAGGCTCATTCCTTGAGCCTCCTTCCCGTGAGCTTCAGGAAGACGTCCTCGAGTCCCGACGGCCGGGACACCACCTCGATGGGGCTGCACTCCTGGATAAGCGCCGCGGCCACCTCCCTCGCCCGGTCAGTGAAGACCTGCACCCGGTCGCCTGCCACCTCGTACTTCGTCTGAAGCCTCCCGAGGCAGGCGATGACCTCGGGCTTATAGTCCGCCTCGACGATGTCCAGGCCGGCGTGCTTCTGCACAAGGTCCTGGGGCCGGCCGATCTCGAGGATCTTCCCGAGGTCCATGATGACGATCCGGTCGCAGAGCTGGGCCGCCTCCTCCATGTAGTGCGTCGTGAGGACGATGGTGTTCCCCCGGGAGCGGAGGGCCCGGAGCCGGTCCCAGATCAGGTGCCGGGCCTGGGGGTCCAGGCCGACGGTGGGCTCGTCCAGGATCAGGAGCCGGGGGTTGTTGATCAGGGCCCGGGCAAGGATGAGCCTCCGCTTCATTCCCCCGGAGAGCTTCTCGATGGAGGTGTTCTTCCGTTCGGTGAGCTGGACGAAGCTAAGGAGGGACTCGATGGATTCCCGGGCCGTTTCGGCCGGGATGTCGAAGTACCGGGCATAGACGAGCAGGTTTTCCTCGACCGAGAAGTCGGGGTCCAGGTTCGTCTCCTGCGGGACGACCCCGATGAGGCCCTTGATCTCCGGCTGGTGACGGTCCAC
>DATJPK010000013.1:0-8633 GCA_035506435.1 Methanomicrobiales archaeon | reverse complement strand
GAAGGTCTCGGACCAGTGCTACGCGGCCTATGCCGAGGGGAACGACCTCCGGGGCCTCGTGGCCATCGTGGGGAAGGAGGCCCTCTCCGAGCGGGACCGGCTCTTCCTCGAGTTCGCGGACCAGTTCGAGGACCGGTTCGTGAGGCAGGGCCCGAGCGAGGACCGTTCCATCATCCAGACACTCGACCTCGCCTGGGAGCTCCTGTCGATGCTGCCCGTCGAGCAGCTGGTGCGGATCGACCGGCCGCTCATCGAGAAGTACCACCCGAAGTTCAAAGCCGGTAAGAAGGAGGCGCCCGCCCAGGCGGCGCCCCAGGGGTAACCCCCCATGGCCATCCGCGACATCAAGCCCACCCGTTCCGAGCTCATCCAGCTGAAGCGCAAGATCCGGCTCTCGGAGCGGGGCTATAATATCCTGAAGATGAAACGGGACGGGCTGATCCTCGAGTTCTTCAGCGTCCTCGAGAAGGCGAAGACGACGCGGGAGGACCTGCAGGAGAAGCAGAAGAAGGCGGCACGGATGAGCGACCTCGCGAACACCGTGGAGGGCTCCATCGCCATGAAGTCCGCAGCCTTCTCGGTGAAGGAGACCCCCTCCATCGCGCTCAAGCCGAAGAACATCATGGGCGTCGTGGTGCCCCAGATCGAGGCAACGAAGGTGCGAAAGGGCATCTTCGAGCGGGGCTACGGCATCCTCGCCACCTCGTCAGTCATGGACGAGACGGCGACCGCGTACGAGGAGCTCGTGGACGCGGTCATCAGGTCAGCCGAGATCGAGACGACGATGAAGCGACTCCTCGACGAGATCGAGTCCACGAAGCGGCGGGTGAATGCCCTCGAGTTCAAGGTCATCCCCGAGCTCACCGCCGCCCGGGACTTCATCAAGATGCGCCTCGACGAGATGGAGCGCGAGGAGCTCTTCAGGCTGAAGAAGATCAAGGCGACCCACAAGGAGTAGCGGGAAAGGAGACTGAAATGGCCGGTACCATCGGGACCCTGGACGAGGTGCGGTGGGCCGGGAGGACCGTCCTCCTCCGCCTCGACCTCAACTCCCCCATCGACCCCTTCTCGAACCAGATCCTCGACGACAAGCGCTTCCGGGAGCACATCCCCACCATCGAGCGTCTCCGGGACGCGAAGCTCGTCATCATCTCCCACCAGTCCCGGCCGGGGAAGAAGGACTTCACCACCCTCGAGGCCCATGCCGGGCGGCTGGGCCGGCTCCTCCGCCGGCCGGTCCGGTACCTCGACGACATCATCGGCGCCCGGGCAAAGGAGGCGGCAAAGTCCCTCGCCCCGGGCGAGATCCTGATGCTCGAGAACGTCCGGTTCTCGGCCGAGGAGAACCTGAAGATGCCGGCCGAGCAGGCGGCAAAGACCCTCCTCGTGAAGGGGCTCGCAGCGATGGGCGACCTCTTCGTGAACGACGCCTTCGGGACGGCCCACCGGTCGCAGCCGACGGTGGTCGGCCTCCCCCTTGCCATGCGCTCGGTGGCAGGCCTCCTCATGGAGAAGGAGGTCTCGATGCTCTCGCGGGCGCTTGCCGCGACCCAGCGGCCGGTGACCGCCGTGATGGGCGGCACGAAGGTGGACGACTCCATCGCGGTCATGGCCCACATGCTCGACCACGGGATCGCGGACGCGGTCATCGTGACCGGTGTCGTGGCAAACGTCTTTCTTCTCGCGAAGGGCTATGACATCGGCGAGCCCTCGACGCAGCTCATCCACAAGCTCGAATACGTGAAGCAGATCGAGCTCGCCCGTGAGCTCCTTGAGAGGCATGGCCCGAGGATCCAGATGCCGTCATGGGTTGCCGTGCGCAAAGACAATGACCGGGCAGAATTCCCGGTGGATGCCATCCCGAAAGACGCCCCGGTTCTCGACATCGGGGTGGACGCCATCGAGGAGATGACCGACCGGATCCTTGCCTCGGGGACGGTCATCTTCAACGGCCCGGCCGGGGTCTTCGAGGAGGAACCCTTCTCTCTCGGGACGATCGAGCTCCTGAACGCCACCTCCCGGGTGCCCTTCTCGGTCATCGGCGGCGGGCACACGGGGGCGATGGTGGAGAAGCTCGGCCTCGAGGGGAAGGTCACCCATGTCTCCACGGGCGGCGGGGCCTGCATCGAGTTCCTGACGGGGAAGAAGCTCCCGGCGGTCGAGGCCCTCGAGCTGTCGAAGAAGAAGTTTGGGTAAGCGACGGTTCATCAGAACCGGAGCTGGAGCGACACGCCATCAGGCGTGGTGCGACCAGCGAGGGTTCGAAAGCCTGAAGGTTCTCTCACCCGTCGCCCCCGCCAATGGCAGGGCGTCAGGTCATCAGAAAACCGACCCGGATCACCCTGCCTTCAGGCAGGGGCCGACCAGTGAGCATCCCATCACTTTCTGACCTCGACTTTCCCACCCGCGTAGAGCCCCATCCTGAACGGGTGGAGCTCGGGATATCCAATCCCGGCCTTCACGGCGGGATCGTTCTCGTAAATCTCCCGCGCCTCCTCTGCCGACCCGACCCTGAGGACGATGATGCCGATTGACCCGTCGGTTGCCGCGCCCCCGACGAGGATCTTCCCCTCGGCAAAGAGCCGGTCGTTGTAGGTGAAGTGCGCCCCCATGACCGCCTTCTCTTCCGGGGTCATCGTCGCGACGTAGTTTTCCCGCTTCGGCCGCAGGGTCTCGAGAAACTCAAGGGTCATGATGAGACCATGGGCGGGGGGCCTCATATCTCCATCGGGAGGGTTGCAGGGCGCATCTTTCAAAATGTGCCTACCGGGGTAAGAATTTTATAGGAAACCGCCGCAGCCTCTCCCCGGTGCATTGCATGCTCAACTGCGCAAAGCTGGTCGAGAAGCCCGCCTGGGCGCTCGTCGTAGGGATTGCCATCACGTACTTCTCCGGGTTTCTCCGCCCGATATTCCCCCAGATGACCGTCGACGTCCTCCAGTGGGGCTCCCCGTTCCCCTACCTCCACCGGGTCGTGACATTCGCCGGGCCGGCCTCCGTGGACTGGCCGATGGCAGTCATCGATGCCGCGATCTGGTCGGGCCTCGCCTTCATTGTCCTGTATTTCACCTGGCCGAAGGGCGCCGAAGAGAAGTGCAGTACCTGAAGGAAATGACCATGGGGTGGGATACGGTTCCCACCCGTTCTTCTCAATTTACTCTTTTCAGGATAACCGCGAAGGCCATGGCCCCCGCCGCGATGATCGCGAATTCCCCCGATCCCGAGGCAGGGGTCGTCGCGGGCGGGGCCGTCGGGGATGGTGAGAGAACGTTCCCGCCCGCCGGGCCCGTTGTTGTCAGGGATGGAACGGGCGGGGTTGTTCCCTGCGTGGTTACCAGCGAGGGAGTGGTGGTCACAGGCCCCGGACCGGCAAGGTCAAAGAAATAGACCTGGTCGGAGGCGGCCGCAAGGCTGCTCCCGTCCCCGGACAGCGCGACGCCCCCGACGATGCCGCCTGTCGTGTAATTCCAGAGCTGGTTCCCGTTCCGGTCAAAGAGGTACACCGTCCGGTCAATGTCCCCTGCGGCGACCAGTGAACCGTCGTCTGAAATGGAGACGGCATTTGCCCAGTTCGAGAGCCTGGCGACCCAGGCCTGGTTCCCGTTCCGATCGAGGAGGTACACCTCCCCGCCCTGGTTCCCGACGGCAATGGAGGAGCCGTCCCATGACAGGGCGAGGTCCCGGATCGCGCTCCCCGTGTAGAAACTCCAGAGGAGGTTCCCGCTCGGGTGGAGGGCGAGCACGGTGTAATCGGAGACTGCGAGGATGTCAGAGTCCGCGGGCGAGACGAGGATCTTCCCGATCCCCGGGGCGGTGTAGTTCCAGAGCTCGAACCCGCTCGCATTGAACGCGTGGATGACCCCGGGGGCGCCCGAGGCGGAGAGGAGCCCGTCCCGGGAGATCGCGACTGACTGCACGTCAGGATAGGTAGAGTTCCGCCACACGACGTCGCCGCCCCGGGTGTAGACCGAGAGATGCCCGTCAGCGACCACCGCGACGAAGTTTTCGTCGGGGGAGAGTGCGACACCCCCGATGGGCCGGTACCGGGAGTCCTGCCAGAATATCCGCTGCGTCCGGTCGAGGTAGAGGAGCCCCCCGTTCGTCCCAACGACCGAAAACATCCCGTCCCGGGTGAGGGCAAGGGGCTGGTAAAACCCACCGGCGTTCGAGAGTACCGAGCTCCCCCCGAAGCCCCGCCAGGTCACCGTACCACCGGGGCCGAACAGGGTGAAGGTATCCCCGTCGGAGAGGACGTACTTCCCGTCGGCGGAGACGACCACCGGGGCCCCACCCCGGCCCGACCATGCCGGCCCGAGGGAATGGACCGGCCCGGCGAGGAGGAACAGGCCGAGGAGGACCGCGATGCACCCGGCGGGGCGGAGCATCGGGCTCCCTACGGCCCTGCCACCGGCCTGACCTCGATCCGGTAGTTCCGGTCGCACTCGCCGTCGAGGGAGACCTCGAAGGACCTGGAGTCGCCCTTCGCGAGGGTGCCGAGGGCGATGGTCTTCGAGTCCCGGATATTCCCGCTCACGATGTCGATGAGCTGGACATAGACCACCACGCCCGGCACGGGGGCATCGCCGGAGTTGAACACCGTTCCCGACGGTTTCCAGTAGCACCCGAGCCCGAAGTTCCAGTGGTCTTCCACCTTCGAGACCGAGGCCGAGAGGCCTCCCGACGGGACGACCGACGCCGGCGCGTGTTCGGCGCAACCGGCGGTGAGAACGAGGGCGACGGCGAGGACGACGGAGGCGGCGATGAGCATGGAACGGAGCATACAACCACGGTGTGCGGGGGAGGGGATAAAGGCTTTTCCCGGCCGGGGAAAAAGAAATGGGCAGGCATGAAGCCCGGGGAGCGGCCGGTTACAGCCTGAACCCCGGGATTTTATCGAAAAGGGACTGGTAGAGCCGGGCGAAGGTCCCGATGTACTCCTCCGCCTTCGGGGTTACAACCCAGCTGGTCCGGTCCCCTTCCTTCGCGGCCGAGAGGTAGCCCTTCGTCGCGAGGAAGTCCAGGTACTCCTGGCCGATCTTTGAGTTCAGGTCGCACCGGTTGATGATCGCCGTGAAGGACCGCGGCGTCCTGCAGAAGGTCAGGATCTCCCAGTAGATCTCGTACGGGGTCCTCCTCCCTGCCATCGTTACCCCTGCTCCATCGATTTCTTCAGGGTCTCCTCCGACTGGCCGGCCTCGACGAGCCGGAGTTCCCAGGCCCGGGCGTATCGGCGGAACCAGACAGAGGAGAGCAGGCTCAGGATGCCGATGGCGAGGTCGATGGCCACGGCAAACAACAGGGGGATGAGGATGGCAGGGAGGTACAGGATCTCGCCGGGCGAGGGCGAGTACCAGTGCCAGATGCCCTGTACGATGTTGACCACTCCCAGCGCAATGAAGATCGCACCGCCGAGGATCGCGACCAGGTTCATCCGCCAGACGGCTTTCCAGTTCTCCCGGTAGTGGGCCATCATCCGCACGATCAGGCCGGTGACGGCCTCGTCGGTAACTGGCCCCTCCATGGCCCGGTAGTCCTTCCGGATCCGGTTCACGCCGCGGAAGATCCCCGCGCTCGAGAGGATCCACCGGAAACCGACGACCGCCGCGGCCCACCCGAGGAGCACCTGGACGAGGGGGAGGAGCCCGAGGGTTCCCGAGCCTGCCATCGCGACCACCGCGGTCACGATGAACTGGAGCCCGAAGGCCATGGCGAGCGCCCCGAAGACGAGGGAGAGGAGGCAGACCACGAAGAAGGAGCGGAGCTCCCTCCCGAAGTTTTCCGACAGGGTCCCGATGGTTTCTGTCATGTGATTGCTTTCACCGGCATATCATCCGCTGGGGGCTTATAAAGGGAGGCATGAAACTCAGATACGTATCCCGAAACCGGGTATCCCGAAACCGGGTATCCCGAAACCGGGGAATCCCGGGCTGTCGGGTCCCGGGGCGCCGGGGCCATTCTTCTCATCCCCTGTGGTTTGCCCAAACCTTCATCATAACGGCCCGCCCATGCACCCGCCGGCAGGAGATGTCAGAATGGCGGAACAACCCCCGGCTGCACCGGTAAAGAGCCCGAAAAAGAAGATCACCCTCGAACGGACCCTGAAAGCAACCTCGAAACAGGTCTGGGAACTCTGGACCACGAAACCGGGCCTCGAGTCCTGGTGGGGCCCCGAGGGCTTTGCCACGAGGGTGAACCGGCTCGAGGTCCGTCCCGGCGGGAAGTTCGACTACGAGATGACGGCGACCGGGCGGGAGCAGGTCGAGGCGATGAAGAAGGCAAACCTCCCCCTTACGAGCCGGGCCCGGGGCACCTACCTGGAGATCAAGGCACCCCACCGGCTCGTGTACAGGACGGTTGCCGACTTCATCCCGGGCGTCACCCCCTACGAGGTCATCACCCTCGTCGAAATCCAGATCGTGCCCGGTGGCGTCCGGCTGACCGTGATCGAGGACGTGATGCATAACGAGGAGTGGACGAGGATGTCCGAGATGGGGATGGGCTCGTCCCTCGACCGGCTGGCGAAGATCATCGAAAAGAAGTGAGGGGATCCATCCCCGGACTGACCTGCAGGAGGTATCTTCCAGGCGTCGGGCGCGGGAGAAAAGAGATGCGGGGGACCTTTCAGGGGGAATGGGCACTGCCGTAGTGATGGATCAGGTCATGGATGATGATGATACTGATACCAACACCCAGCGAGTTCGCGATGACCATCTGGGGGATGGCATCCACCACGATCTCGACGGCGAGGCTCCAGGGCTGGATGAGGGCGAGGGCCAGTCCGCCGTGCAGGATTTCCACCCCTGCGCCGAAGAGCATCGCGGGCACGATGCCCGGGAGTTTCCCCTTCCTGAGGCGGAACACGACCCCGCCGAGGACCCCGGCGAGGACGGTCGCGAGGGAACAGGGGATGTAGCTCGGTCCACCGAGGAAGAACCGGTGCACGCCCCCGATGAGCCCGACGGCGAGGCCGACCCACGGGCCGGCGACGAGGCCGGCGACCATGGGTGCAAGGTCCCTGATGTTCACGATGGCGCCGGTGTAGTCCGGTGTCCCGATGTACGTCCCGAAGATGGAGAACAACCCGAATATCACGGTGAAAATGAGGTAGTCCCGTTGCGCCGCTTTCCTGAAGATGACCTGCTGGATGGTGTCGACCTTGACGACGATCTCCATGAAGACGAAGATGAAGATCTCGGTGCTCGCAAAGAGGGCCAGCAACCCTCCGAGGAGGCCCTGTGATCCACTCGCAGCGGACATGGTTTCCTTGTACCAAGGTTGGACGGAGACCGCATTAACTGTACCTGACCGGGCCAGTGCCGCCCGCGATGTTCACGGTTACCGCCGGGTACCAGGGCGGGTAGGTGATCAGCCCCTCTTCCCGGACCGGATCGCGGAACCGGATCTCACTGCCGACCTTTTCCACGGTGGTGACATAGGAATAATACCGGTGGCGCCTGAGTTCCGGGCTGTCGTACCGGCGGGCCTCTTCGTGGGTGATGCCCTCGAATTTTTCGAACCTCTGTTCCCGGATTACCCCCCTGAACATGTCATACACGACGACCGTGTATGACGGGTTCTCTTCCCGGATGACGATCCACTGGAATGGATGAAGCGTGTAATAGGACCTTCCCGTTACGTTCCGGTGAACGACCCATTTCATCCCGGCACTGACGATGAGGATACCAGCGAATATCCCCAGGTACCACTCTGCGAGCCCGATCGTGAGCTCCCCGGCAAGGAAGATAACCCCGAGGGAAGCGAGGGAAAGGAGCGTGACCAGGAAGTAGAGGGGCATGGGGGTCATCGCGAGGCCGAACCGCTTCTCCGTCAGGGGATACAGGAGGGGCAGGCCGGGGGCTGCCAGCCAGTCGAGGAACAGGTGGAGGTACGCCCCGGCAAGCGTTGCGGCGAAGGCCGGGAGGAGGACCCCTGCCGGGATGGTCCCCGGGAGCCATCCTGCCGAGGAGAGGACGAACGCTGTCACGAAGGCAATCGCCGAAAGGACCGTCGCGCCGAAGAAGCTGTGGGAAAACCCGGCGTGGTGGAGGAGGTAGAGGGACGGTTCGCGGGCGATGAAGAACCAGGCCATGTCGATGTCGATGATCACCGCACCGAGGACGCCAAACGGGATGAGGAGGGGATGTCCCGCGACGTAGAGGACCATGAGGATGGCGGCCGCGTGGGTGAATATATCCATCGGATCCGGGTGGTGTGGACCGGGGGAAAAGGGTATGGATCGGGGTTATTTCTTCGTTATCGACGACAGCCATGCCCGGGGGCCCAGCGTCCGGGTCCGGCTCTCGAAGGTGGCGGGCCGGATGTAGTTGACGGTCCACCCGTCGCGGAAGGTGTCCCGGATCTCCTCCTGGGTAACCCGCCTCGGGCCGTACCCGCCGGGCTCCAGCTCGCTGAAGCAGAGCATGAAGTACTTCCCGCCGGGTTCCAGGATGGAGGCGAGGCTCACCGCGAACTTCGGGCGGTCGCCGTCGGAGAGGGTGTGGAACAGGCCGGAGTCGGTGGCGGTATCGAAGGTTCGGTTCAGTTTGTGCAGCTCAAGGACATTCATCACGAGAAAATTTACCCTGAGCCCTCTCTCGGCGGCCTTTGCCCTCGCCTTCCCGATCGCGGCCGGG
>DATJPK010000012.1:0-9276 GCA_035506435.1 Methanomicrobiales archaeon | reverse complement strand
CTCGGCTTTCCGCTCCTGGCGGCTGATGTCGTCATCGCCGTTCTCGCGGGAACGGCCCTCTTCCCGCTCCTCCTTCCCGTTATCCCGACGAAGGACTTCAGCACGAAGGGGTTCATCCTCGGGGTCCTCGTGATGATCCCGTCCGCCGCGATTGAGGCAGGAACCCTCGCTCCCATCCAGGTCGCCGCAGCGGCGGCGACCCTCCTCTTCTTCCCGCCGATCACCGCGTACCTCGCCCTGAACTTCACCGGTTCGACCCCCTACACCTCCCGGACCGGCGTGAAGAAGGAGATATTCCGCTACGTTCCCGTCATGGCTGCCTTCGTGGTCCTGGGGGTCATCGTTGCAGCCATTGGAGGAATCCTCCATGCCCTCGGGGTGATCTGATGTTCGATTCCTACCGTGAGAACACCCTCGTGTACTACCCTGAACGGTGCATCAACTGCAGGCGGTGCACGCAGGTCTGCCCCCACGCGGTATTCGCCGAGGGGGAAAAGCAGGCACAGCTCGCCCACCCGTCGGATTGCATGGAGTGCGGGGCCTGTGCCCTGAACTGCCCGACGCAGGCCATCGAGGTGCAGAGTGGAGTGGGGTGCGCCTGGGCAATGATCAACGCCGCCCTTCGGGGAAAGGACATGGACAGTTGTTCCTGCGGCGGGCCGGAGAGCACCTGCTGCGGCGGGAGCGGGAAGGACGACGGGGGCAGGGCCCCGGCCCGGTAGCACCCGGTTCCGGGGGCCGGACGGAACCGGAACCTTCATCCACAGGACGTCCATACCGGGATTGGAGGCGGAACCTCTTGGAGCCCCGGGCAACGGGTATCGACCGGCTTTCGCGGCCGCAGCGGGACCTCGTCATCATCATCGTCCTCTCGGTCGTCGTCTTTTCGGCCTCGGTCCTGTGGAACCTCCCCCCGATGATCATCGCGTTCGTCGAGCGGGACAACTCCATGCAGCTCGACGACCTGATCACCCTCGCCTTCGTCCTCGTTTTTGCCCTCGCGGCCTTTTCGTACCGCCGCTGGAGGGAGACCGAGAAGGAGGTGGGGGAACGGAGGAGCATGGAACATGCTCTCCTCTCGGCAAACACCCGGCTCCAGCTCCTGAACGATATCACCCGTCACGACATCATCAACAGCCTCACCGGCCTCCTCCTCCTCCTGAACCGCGACGAGGCGAAGGCGGCCGGCGACCCGGCGTTCCTTGCCGACATCCGGGAGGAAAAGGAGATCGCCGACCTGATCCACCGGCAGATCGCCTTCACCCGGGATTACCAGGAAATCGGCCTCCGGAAGCCCGAGTGGCAGAACGTCGAGGATGTCGTCACGAAGGCCTGGATCGGCCACCGGATCGTCGCGGTCAGGATCGACACCCAGGTGAGCGGCCTCGAGATCTTCGCCGACCTCCTCCTCGAAAAGGTGTTCTCGAACCTGGTGGATAACGCCATCCGGTACGGCGGCCCGGCGATGACCACCATCCGGTTCTCGATGCACCGGCAGGAAGACAACATGGTCATCGTCTGCGAGGACGACGGGCTCGGGATCCCCGACGAAATGAGGAAGAACCTGTTCAGGAGGGGATACGGGACCCACACGGGATACGGCCTTTTCCTGATCAGGGAGATCCTCTCCATCTCGGGCCTCACCATCACCGAGAACAGCAAACCGGGGACCGGTGCCCGGTTCGAGATCCTCGTCCCGAAAGGCCTCTACCGGTGCACGGTGCCCCGGATTTAGAGGATCCCGCCGGAGATGGCGAGGGCGGGCACGGTTGCGCAGATGCGGATGGGGGAGATCGACGACATGGTGAGATGAGGCCGGGGCGGGGTAGAAAGCCGCCTGCCGTCCGGAACCAGGGGGCTGTCTGCGGAGAGGAAGATGGCAAGCGCCGTGATTCCTGCTGGATACTAACGGGAGAAAAGGCAGGTGAGACGTCCCGGGCGGGCCGGGAAAAAGGGGATTACCAGGCCTCGGGGAATGCCTGGTTCGTGTAGATATCCTCGAGCCGGGTCTTGTGGGAGGTCTCCATCTTCACGAGGGAGTCGAAGATCTTCTTCATCTCGGCATCCTTCGAGGCCGCCGAGAGCCCCTTGTAGAGCTCCATCGCGTCCTCCTCCTTCTTGATGGCGAGCTTCAGCCCGTCGAGGGGCTTCATGTCGATGGTGACCGTCGGCCGCTCGATGGTCTTTGACACCTTGTAGTCCTTCGACTCGTCGAATTTGAGCTCCTTCATGGGCTTGATGAGCATGCCCTCCAGGAACTCGCGGTGCTTCTTCTCCTCGCCGGCGAGCTCGTTGAAGGTGGACTTGAGGGCCGCGTCCTTCACCTTCTCGTACACGCTCCGGTAGAAGACATAGGATTCAACCTCCTTGCTGATGGCGTCCTGGATGATCTTCCGGTACTCCTCTGGCTTCATAGGATACACTCCTTGCTCGTAAGTGGTTAATTGAACCGATATAAAAAAGTTCCTTATTACCTCGATAATCGCCCGGCGTCGGGAAAAACCAAAGGATTACGGGCATATTGCCCGGGTCCCGGCAGGTCCGGTCCCCGGCCTGGCAGGCCCGGGAGAGGGAACCCGGCGATGTGGCTCAGAGGACCTTCTGGAGGATCACGACATCGAAGTGCTTGCCGAACTTCATGCCGATATTCCGGATCCTCCCGCAGGTGACGAACCCGTTCCTCCGGTGGAACCGGATGGACCTGCGGTTCCGTGACGATACCCGGGCGACGAGGGAAGTCATCCCGAGATCCCGTGCCCGGTCTTCGAGCACCCCGACGAGCCTCGTCCCGGTCCCCCTGCCGGTGAACCCGGGGCAGATGAAGTACGAGACCTCGCCGGCGGCCATGAGGTTCGGGAAGGGGTACAGGGGCCTGACGAGGCCGAACCCTATGATCCCGCCTCCCTGCTCCGCGACGTAGGCCCCGAATTCCTTTGCCTGGCCGAGCAGCTGGAGCATGAGGGGCCTCTCCACCTCCCGGTCAGGGAAGGCGGCGAAGCTCCTCCGGACATAGTGGTTGAAGATCCGGGTGATCTCGCCGGCGTCCGCGTCCCGGATCGGGCGGATCCTGACCGGGGCATCAGATCCCAATGATCTCCGCCTCCCCTGTTCCGGTATCGAGGACCGCCACCGTTCCCTTCCCCGTGAGGTACCCGCAGGCCTCCCCCGGGTTCACGACGAGCGTCCTGCCCCTGCGGGTGACCGAGGCCCGGTGGGAGTGGCCGTGGACCACGACATCGAAGACCCCTGCCCCCGCGATATCGTTGAGGACGCCGGCCTCGGTCCCGTGGATGAGGGCGATGGCGAGGCCGCCCGCCTGCCTGACCGTGAAGCAGCCCTGGATCTCCACGATCCCCGTCTCCCGGGCCTTTGCGGCGAGGAGCGCCCGGTCGCCGTCGTTGTTCCCGAACACCCCGATGCAGGGACAGGATAACCGGGCAAGGGCCGAAATGACGAACGGGGAGACGAAGTCGCCGGCATGGAGGACGAGCCCGGGGTCAAGGCCGTTCAGCCGCTCCACGGCCCTCGCGATCATCGGGAGGTTGTCATGGGTATCGGAGAGGAGCCCTACCCGCACGGAGTCCACCGGTCCAGTACTGGCACCCTCATGAGAAATAGGTATGGTGGGCATTTCCCGAACGAGTTGCACACCTGCCGGGTGATGGGGCGCCCGAGGTCGGGTGCGGATGAAGGTCGGTTTCTCAGAAAACCTCCTAAAACATAAGCTTTAATTGCGGCCCGGTGGACGTACCCCCGGTGGTGGAAAGGATGACATCCGTCGCAAGGAGAGGACTTCAGGTCCTCGTCCTCGGGCTCGTCGCCCTGTTCCTTGTCCCGGGCGCCGTTGCGCTCACGGTGAAGGAGGACGACTTCGCCCCGTTCGTGGTATCTGCCCTGCAGCCGGCCGACGCGGTCCCCGGTGAGTACCTGGTGCAGTTCCGGGAAGCCCCTTCATGGGAGTGGATCAGGGCCGACCTCGCGGGTGCGGGGATCCAGATCGTCCGCGAATTCCGGGAAACGGGCCTCGCCCAGGTGAAGATACCCGAGGCTGGCAGGGAGCGCATCCTCGACTGGATTGCGGCCCGGCCGGACGTCGAGTTCATCGAGCCCAACTACATCTTCCGGATCGCGACCGCTCCGAATGACCCCCTGTTCCCCCAGCTCTGGGGCCTTGACAACACCGGGCAGACCGGGGGGACCTCCGATGCCGATATCGACGCTCCCGAGGCATGGACCGTGACGACCGGGACGGGCAACGGCCCGCTCGTTGCCATCGTCGACACCGGGGTGGACTATACCCATCCCGACCTTGCCGCAAACATCTGGACAAACCCCGGCGAGATCCCGGGGAACGGCATCGATGACGATGGGAACGGGTACGTCGACGACGTCCATGGCTGGAACGCCATCGCGAACGGGGGCGACCCGATGGACGACAACGGCCACGGGACGCACTGCGCCGGGACGATCGGCGGCGTCGGGAACAACGGCATCGGGGTCGCCGGTGTCAACTGGCACACGCAGATCGTGGCCTGCAAGTTCCTTGACAAGAACGGCGCCGGGAGCCTGGGGAACGCGGTCACCTGCATCAACTACCTGAATACTCTGATCGACCACGGGGTGCCCGTCCGGGTTGCATCCTATAGCTGGGGGGCCCTCACGGGGCCGGCATCCCTCAAGAATGCGATCAACCGGCAGCGGTCGCGGGGCGTCCTCGTCGCGGCAGCAGCGGGGAACAGCAACGTGAACATGGACCGGCGGCTCTTCCGGTTCTACCCCGCCTCGTACGCCCTCGATAACATCATCTCGGTCGGGGCAACCGACAGCAGGGACAACCGGGCCTCCTTCTCCAACTACGGGAAGACCTATGTCGACCTGGGAGCACCCGGGGTGGACATCTGGAGCACCGTGCCTCCCGTCGTCGCCGGGGCGACCTGCATGACAACCGGCGGCTGCTATGCCTCGTTCAGCGGCACCTCGATGGCGACGCCCCACGTGGCAGGGACAGCGGCACTCTACCTGAGCATCAACCCGACCGCGTCATACGCAGCGGTCAAGTCCCGGATCCTCAACGGGGTGGATAAGAAGCCCTCTCTTGCGAACTACTTCGCGACCGGCGGCCGGCTCAATGCCTACCGCACCATTACCGGGGTCTGACCCATCTTCTTTTTTCCATGGACCGGCCCGGACGGGTGCCGGCTGCAGGTAAAGTCACCGGAATTTCTGCGCGCTGATCCTGCTCCGGCGTCGTTTCTCACGGGATTCCGGCCGCCCGTTTTGCATAAACCGGTTCTCAGCGCAGGCAGCCCGGATCCCGCGACCGAACCGGTTTGAACCATCCCGGGCTATGCGGAGCGTTCACGAACCATGGCGGACGCTCGGACGGTAAAAACTCTTAACCAGGCCCGGATTCAAGATCGGTCTGGCCAGACAGGCCCAGAGCAGGTGAGCACGAATGACAGTCACCAGCGATATCGGGATTATCATGCTCGTGATGGCATGGTCCCTTGTCAACCATTCCCTGGTCCAGGACTGGATCCGGGAAAGGAAACAGGAACACGGGGTGATCCGATGATCGTGCGGACACTCGCAGCCCTGCTCGGCGAGAGAGGCGGGTCGGCGTACCAGTCCGAGATCGTCGCAGCCCTCGGCCTCCCCAAGTCCACGGTGAGCGAGGCGATCAACCGATTCCACGAGTCAAGACGGGTCGAGAAGGTCAGGAAGGGATGGGAGAACCTGATCCGGGCCAGGAAAGAGGGCAGGAACCCGGATCGCCCGGCTCACCGCCGCCGGGCGTCAGGTAAAGGCGCCCATCTCGGACCGGCGGGCATAGTACACCCCGACCATGTGGTCCGGGTGGTACCGCTCCTTTGCCTCGCGGAGGCCGGGCACCCCGAGATCGCTCTCCCGGTTGATGAAGGCGTACCGGTCCCTGAGGAGGAGGGCGGTTTCGTGGTTGATCGCCCGGTAGATCCCCTCGCAGTCGGGGAGGCCCTTCTCGAAGTGGACGACCGCCGTCGAGGAATTCAGTTCCTGGAAGACCGCCATCGCCCCGATCCGGCCGTCGGTGCGGATGGCGAGGCCGGACAGGTCGAGTTCCCCGAGATGGGCGAGGCTCATGAGGATCGCCTCACGCTCGTTTGCAAGCACCGGGTCGGCCTCGCAGTCCCGCCAGTCGCACCAGCGCTCGATGAACTCCCTCACCTCGGCGAGGTTCTCCTCCCCGATGACCTCCGTCGAGTGGGTGCACCGCCGGTTGAACCGGTTCAGCTGGTGCCGGATCTTCAGGTACGGTTTCCCGGGGAGGTCGGCGAGGTCGGAGGACCGGTACACGTACTCGAAGAAGTCGCGGAAGGGATGGAGAGGAAGCCCCGGGATGGCCTCGGCGAGGAAGTTCCGGTCGTCGCCGTTGAAGACCACGAAGGGGGTGCTCCCCCCGGCGTCGAGCGAGAGCCGCATCACGTCCCTCACGATCTCCGGCTCCCGTGGTCCGATGGGGAAACGGAACCGGGTCTCGCCGTTCACCGTGCTCGAAAGGACGAGGTGCTCCCCGGAGACCGCCTTCCGGTAGTGGGCATAGTGGTTCCAGGCGACCATGTTTGCGAAGCTGTTGTCGCTGTGGACCTGCGGGTAGGCCCGGTACCAGGAGGCGAAGAGGTCCCGGTCCGCGAGGGTCACCGGCGAGAAATCGTCAGGAGAGAGCATCTTCGTCCCCTCCCCGGAACATCATGGGCACGTCCCCCTCCTCGATCCCGAAGCCGAGGCCCCGGTAGAAGTCACCGGTCCCTCCCTCGGCAATAAGGGCGATCCACCCGATCCCCTTCTCCCCGAGGACCGCGAGGATCCTCCGGAGGATTGCCTTCCCGATCCCCTGCCCCTGGAAGGCGGGGAGGACGACGAGGTCCTGGATGTATGCGTCCGACACCCCGTCGGAAATTGCCCGCCCCATCCCGACCGCTCTCCCGGTCTTCCGCTCGACCGCAACGACAAAGACGAGGGAACCCCGGATCAGGGCGGGGATCGCCGACGCATCGTCCCGCCCGTCCTTCCACCAGCCTGCCGACCGGTACAGTGAGAGGATCTGCTCGGTGTCCCAGCCGGTGACCACCTCGATGTCAACCCCCTTCCTGCCGGCCACTGCCTTCCCTCCGCCCCGGGGGAACCCCGGTCAACCTGTACCATGGGACAGGGGGGCTTCATAAACATTGGGAAGGGCCGGGTCGGGAAAAGCCGGGACCCGGTACCCGCGGCGGTTCCGGGCATGAGCGAACCGGCCATGTCCCCCGGCGTGAGCGGGCGAATCCGAACCTATATATCCTCTTCCACGCGAGTACCGGAGGATGAACCATGGCTGACAACAACTTCTTGCTCGCGATCGTCGTCGGGGCGATCGTGATGTTCGTCCTCTTCTTCCTCCCGGTCGTCGGGCCCCTCGTCGGCGGGCTCGTGGCAGGCCTCATCGCGAAGGGAGGTACTACAAACGGGGCAAAGGCGGGCTTCGGGGCCGGGATCATCGGGGCGGTCCTCGCGGCTGTTATCCTCCTCCTCGGGATCACCATCCTCGGGGGAATCCTCAACCACATGATCCTGGGATTCCTCGGCGGGGCTGCCATCGGCCTCGTCATCATCGTGATCGGCCTCTACCATGCAGCGCTGGGCCTCGTTGGCGGGGCGGTTGGGGCGGCGCTCGCGAAGTAACCTTTTTTTTCTTTTCCGGAACGACCGGGGCGGGGGCCACGCGGGCCCGGCGGCGTCCGGGGGAGAGGATTATGAGCCCGCCGGTAGCACTCCTATCCAATGTGCGGGATAGCGGGGATTTTCCTGCTTTCGGGGGAGAAGGTGGACCCTGCCCTTCTCGGGGCGATGTCCGACCGGCTCCGGCACCGCGGCCCCGACGGGAGCGGGACCCGGGTCGAGGGGCCGGTGGGCCTTGCCCACCGGAGGCTTTCCATCCTCGACCTCTCCGACGCCGCTGCCCAGCCGATGACCAACGAGGACGGGACGCTCTGGCTCGTCTTCAACGGGGAGATCTACAACTTCATCGAGCTCAGGGCCGAGCTCCGGGGAAGGGGGCACACCTTCCGCTCGGACGGGGACTCCGAGGTAATCCTCCATGCCTACGAGGAGTGGGGAAAGGAGTGCCTCACCCGGTTCAACGGGATGTGGGCCTTCGCCCTCTGGGACCCGGCAAAGGGGGAGCTCTTCTGCGCCCGTGACCGGTTCGGCATCAAGCCCTTCTACTACACCCGCATCGGGGACGCGATCCTCTTTGCCTCCGAGATCAAGGCGCTCCTCGCCCACCCGGAGGCAGGGAGGCAGCCGGACGACGAGCTCCTCCTCACCTTCCTCGCATGGGGGGTCCTCGACCACACCGACGGGACGATGTTCGACGGCATCCGGCAGCTCAGGCCGGCCCACCGGATCACCTTCCGGCGGACCGGGGAGGCGGTCCCCGAGCGGTACTGGGACGTGGAGATCAACCCCGAGGCGGGCCGGCCATGGCCCGAGGGTGACGAGCGGGCCGCGACCGCGTTCCGGGACCTCCTCACCGATGCCGTCCGGGTCCACCTCCGGAGCGACGTGGCCATCGGTACCTGCCTCTCGGGCGGGATCGATTCCTCCACCCTGGCCGTGATGATCAACCGGCTCATCCGGGCCGAGGCCCCCCCGAGCGTCGGCGATCGGCAGAAGACCTTCTCCATCGTCTTCCCCGATCCCCGGTTCGACGAGAGCCGGTACATCGACCGGGCCATCGCCGGCGCCGGGGTGGATGCGCAGCGCGCCACGGTGACGCCCGAACAGGTCGAAAAGGACATCGCCCGGCTCCTCGAGATGCAGGACGAGCCCGTCGGGTCCCTCTCGGTCCTCGCCCAGTACCGGGTGATGGAGCTCGCCTCCCGGTCGGTGAAGGTGGTCCTCGACGGGCAGGGAGCGGACGAGGAGCTGGGGGGCTACCTCGCGTACCAGGGGAGCTACGTCGGGGGCCTCCTCCGGGGCCTGCACTTCTCCGCCGCCTTTTCCGAGATGGCGGGGTCCCTCAAATACCACCGGGGGTTCTTCTCAGACGCCATCGGCCAGGTCCTCGTCCGGCGGAAGCGCCGGGGGCTGCTCAGGGGTTCCCCGGCTGCGGTTTCCCGGTACGCGGGGAGCCTCGACCAGGTGCTCAAGCGGGAGCTCATGGCAACGAACCTCACGGCGCTCCTCCACTGGGAGGACCGGAACTCCATGGCCTTCTCCATCGAGTCCCGGGTGCCGTACCTCGACCACCGGGTCGTC
>DATJPK010000011.1:0-2632 GCA_035506435.1 Methanomicrobiales archaeon | reverse complement strand
TCGTTCATGGCCCGGCACTGGTCGATGGTCGTCGCGATCCGCGAGATCCCTTCCTGTCTCAGGCGCTCCTTGAGCTCCCTCGCATCGGTGACGTCCCGGGACTGGAGGAGGATCCTTGCGATTGAACCGTCAGGCCCGGTGACCGGGTAGAGGAAGGTCTGGAACCAGCGACCGTCCCGGGTCTCCTCGACGGAAACCGCCCTCCCGGTCCGGAAGACCTCCTCGACCTGCGCCGGGGAGACTCCCGGGCCCGTCCCTGCGAGGAGTTCGCCCGCGGGGGTCCCCGGGAGCCCCTCCCTCGCCCTCCCGAGCCTCGCGGCCATGGCATCGTTCGCGGCGACGGCCTTCCGGTCCCGGTCGACGAGGAGGAGGGCATCGGGGATGGTGTTCAGGAGCGAGAGGATGGTCCGCCCGCTCTCCTCGAGGCTCTCCTCCATCCGGTGCTTGTAAAGGGCCATGTCGATGATGGCCCGGAGGTTGAGGGGGTCGAAGGGCTTGATGACATATCCGTACGGGCTCGTCCTGAGCGCCCGGTCGAATGTGTGCTCCTCGGAGTGGGCGGTCAGGAAAATGACCGGTATCCGGAACCGCTCCTTGATCTCCGCGGCGGCCTCGATCCCGGTCATGGTCCCGACGAGGGTGATGTCCATGAGGATGATGTCCGGCCTGAGCCTGCCGGCCTGCTCGATGGCGGCGGCGCCGTTGTCCACGGTGAGGGGCACCTCGTACCCCATCTCCTCGAGCCGGCTCTGGATGTCGGCCGCGGTGATGAACTCGTCCTCGACGACGAGGATCCTTGCCTTTCCCATCTTACCCGCCTCCCTGCTGCTTTTTCGCGGGGAACTGTATCACGAAATGTACCCCCTCGCCCGGCTGGAGCCCGACCGTGCCCTGGAGCTGCCTCGTGAGCCCGTGGATGAGCCGCATGCCGAGCGTCGTGGAGGCCGCCACGTCGAACCCGGGCGGCACCCCGGCGCCGTTGTCCCGGTACTCGAGGAGGTACTTCCCGGATTCCCCGTCGAGCCGGAAGCCGATCCGGATCTCGCCCTTCCGGTCGCCCGGGAAGGCGTGCTTGAGCGAGTTCGAGATGAGCTCGTTCACGATGAGACTGCAGGGCACCGCCTTCTCGATGCTGATCATGACATCCTTTGCGTCGATGGCCATGGATACCTTCCTCTGGTCGATGTTGTAGGACTCGAAGAGGGGGAGGAACATCTTCTTCAGGTAGGCCCCGTACTCGATCTGGTCCAGGTTGTCGGACCGGTACAGGAGCTCGTGGACGAGGGCAATCGACCGGATCCGGTTCTGGCTCTCGTTAAAGAGGCTCCGGACTTCGGGGTCTTTCACGTTCTGGGCCTGCATGGACAGGAGGGAGGAGATCACCTGCATGTTGTTCTTGACCCGGTGGTGGATCTCCTTGAGGAGCACCTCCTTTTCCTGGAGCGACTCCCGTATGCGGTTCTCGAGCTGTTTCCGCTCCGAGATATCGATGATGGTTCCATAGATTGCGGGAAGGCCCTGGTAGGTCATGTTCGAGCTGTGGGCTTCCAGGTCGATGACCTTCCCGTCCTTCTTCACCCCGCGGAATGTGAAATACCCTGCCCCCGTGACCCCGGGCTGCCACCTGGCAATCTGCTTCATTGACTCCTCCAGGTCATCGGGATGGATGACCTTTGCGAGCGGAGTGGTGGTTACCTCCTCCCGCGTGTAACCGAACATCTCGGCGAGCTTGGGGTTCGAATACCTGACAGCCCCTCCCTGGAAGAGGAACACACCGACGGGCGATTTCTCGACGGGGTTCCGGAACATTTCCTCGGACTCACGGAGGGCCTTCTCGGCCTTCTTCCGCTCGGTGATGTCGTGGATGAAGACGAGGGTTGCCGGCTTTCCCTGGTACGAGATGATGCCCGAGTTGAGCTCCGCCGCGAAGGTACTCCCGTCCCGGTGAAGGAGCACGGTTTCATACACCGGCGGGGTCTTGTCTCCCATGAGGCGCTGGAAGTACCGGTGGACGACCTTGTCCCTCTCGTCCGGGTGAATGAAATCGGTGAGGTCCCTCCCGACCATCTCCTCGACCGTCCCTCCCCAGAGGAGGGCATACCTCCGGTTCACGAACCGGAGCTTCCGGTCCTGCAGGATGGCAATTCCGTCGCTCGCCCGCTCCACCAGGTTCCGGTATTTCTCCTCGCTCTCCCGGAGGGCCTCCTCGGTGAGAACGCGGTCGGTGGTGTCCCTCCCGACACTCTGGTACTCGATGAGGTGCCCGGCGGCATCGAAGATCGCCCGGTCGACCCATTTCTGCCACCTCACCTGCCCGCCGGGCATGATGATCCGGTGCTCGATGGTCCCCACGGGTGCCTCCCGGGTGAGCCCGGCAAGGTGCCTGCCGAGGGTCTCGCGATCCTCGGGCGGGACTTCAGGCCGGAACTTCTTCCCGGTGATCGCTTCCCGGTCGAGCCCGAAGTACCGGAGGTAGGCATCGTTTGCGAAGGTAACCGTGGAATCGGGAGTAAACCGGGTGATGAACTCGGTCTGGCTCTCGAGCACCGCCCGGTACCGCTCCTCGCTCTGGGCAAGGGCTTCCTCGGCATTCTTGCGCTCGGTGATGTCGGTAACCGAGACCACGCAGTTC
>DATJPK010000010.1:0-25569 GCA_035506435.1 Methanomicrobiales archaeon | reverse complement strand
CGGATCGGGATTGAGCCGCCGAAGGGGGTGCTCCTCTACGGTCCTCCGGGGACGGGTAAGACCCTGATCGCAAAGGCCGTCGCAAACGAGGTGGATGCCCACTTCGTCACCCTTTCGGGCCCGGAAATCATGTCGAAGTTCTACGGCGAGTCCGAGAAGCACCTCCGGGAGGTCTTCGAGGAGGCCGCAGAGAACGCACCGGCCATCATCTTCATCGACGAGCTCGACTCCATCGCCCCCAAGCGGGCCGAGGTTACGGGGGAGGTGGAGCGCCGGGTCGTCGCCCAGCTCCTGGCCCTCATGGACGGGCTCAAGGGCCGCGGCCAGGTCGTCGTCATCGCGGCGACGAACCTCCCCGATTCCATCGACCCGGCCCTGCGCCGGGGCGGGCGGTTCGACCGGGAGATCGAGATCGGCATCCCGGACAAGAAGGGCCGGATGGAGATCTTCCAGATCCACACCCGGGGTGTCCCACTCGACCTCGAGAAGGTTGAGCTCACCGACGAACAGAAGGCGAAGGTCGAGGAGGACTTCAATGCCAAGAAGCTCGACCTCGACTATTACCGGGAGAAGCTCATCACCGAGAAAAAGCAGGAGAAGTTCGACCGGCAGGCGAGGCCCGGCGCGACCTTCGAACCCGCGAAGGTGACCCTCACCGGCGAGGAGATGAAGGCGGTCGACGCCGACTACACCCGCCGGTTCGAGGAGGAGAAGAAGAAGATCGAGGAGCCGTACCGGAAGGAGAACTTCCTCCGGGAGTACGCCGACACCACCCACGGATTCGTCGGGGCCGACATTTCTCTTCTGGTAAAGGAAGCTGCGATGTTCGCCCTGCGGTGCGTCATCCCGAGGATCAAGATCGACGAGGCTATTCCGGCCGAGATTCTTGACCAGCTCAAGGTCCGAAAGAAGGATTTCGATGAGGCACGAAAACACGTGGAGCCCTCGGCGATGCGCGAGGTCCTCGTGGAGATCCCTGACGTGAAATGGGGGGATGTCGGCGGGCTCGACGAAGTAAAGCAGGACCTCAGGGAGGCCGTGGAATGGCCCCTGAAATATGCTGACGTCTATAATGCCTTAAAAACCAAGCCCCCGAAGGGGATCCTGCTCTTCGGGCCGCCGGGCACGGGAAAGACCCTCCTTGCAAAGGCGGTCGCGAACGAGTCCGAGTGCAACTTCATCTCGGTGAAAGGCCCCGAGCTCCTGTCGAAGTGGGTCGGGGAGTCGGAGAAAGGGGTGCGGGAGATCTTCCGCAAGGCGCGGCAGGCTGCTCCTTCCATCATATTCCTGGATGAGCTGGATTCACTCGTCCCGAGAAGGGGGATGTACGAAGGCTCATCTCACGTCACAGAATCAGTGGTCTCCCAGATCCTGACGGAACTCGATGGCCTGGAAGAGTTGAAAAATGTGGTCGTCCTCGGGGCAACGAACCGGCCGGACATGATCGATGAGGCCCTCCTCCGGCCGGGCCGGCTTGACCGTGTCATCTATGTCCCGCCGCCCGATGCAGAGAGCCGGAGAAAGATCTTCGAGGTATATCTCGGGAGCGCGAGGGCCATCCTCTCGCCGGAAATCGACCTGGAGGACCTGGTTCACCGGACCGACTTGTTCGTGGGAGCGGATATCGAGGCACTCGTACGTGAAGCGAAACTCGCCGCGATGCGGGAGATTATCGGAAACCTCACCGGGATGAACGAAGCTGAGCGGAAGGCGGCATTGGAGAAGGTGCAGGTCACACCTGCCAACTTCGAGACAGCTTTTACCCGGGTAAAGGCATCCCTCGACAAGGATGACCTCGAAGAGAGTGAACGCAAGGCATGGGAGATGATCTTCAATGCCGACGAGAGAAAGGCCCTCGGGAACGCGGTCGGGACCCTGAAGAAGGCCGAGCTCGCGGCCGGCCCTGAGCCCGCCGAGGACCTGGCAAAGGGGATGGAGGACCTGAGGTCGAAGATCTTTGCCCGGCGCAAGGACTGGAAGGAGCTGAAGAAGAGCAGGGAGAGGCTGGAGAAACTCCTCGAGAAGAAGCAGAAGCTACCGGACAAGATGGCACTCACGGCAAGGTAGGAACATGGAAGACACACCCAGCGACGCACACAAAAAGCTCCAGGAATTCCTTGAGAAGATGATCAGGGAAAGCATGGAACAGGGGAACCTCATGGCACGCCCGATGGGCTTCACCATCGTCATCCGCGGGGCCGGCCCGTTCCCGATAGGCGAGGGTGGCCCGGCAGAGGACGGCGGGGTAGTCGAGCCGCACATCGAGGTCCACGAGGCCGACGGCGAGGTCCTTGTGCTCGCCGAGCTGCCCGGCATCTCGGAGGAGCACGTCAGGCTCGACCTCGAGCCCGGCGGCCTCCGGGTATCGGCGACCGATGGCGAGAGGCAGTTCGTCGGGAGGGCCGAGCTCCCGCCTGTCGAGCCCTGTTCTCCGATGGTAAGCTGCCGGAACGGGGTCCTCGAGGTCAGGTTCCGGCGGATCCCCGATCCGGCCGGCTACAGCTGATCTTTTTTCCTTCCTCTTTTCTCCTTCAGGGTGGGTATACCGCCCGGTGCAGGGCAGGGACTGCATTCGACCCCGGGGAACGGCCCCCAAGGCCCCATTTCCCGACGCAGGCAGCCTGCAGGCGGCCCCTCCCCGGCTTGCATGGCAGATGCGAAAAAACAAAGGAAAGATATAGTCTCAGGATATGTAGTAGGTAGGTGCATCGTATGGTTAAGACCACTGTTTCCCTGATCAAGGCTGATATCGGGAGCTATCCGGGGCACTCCCGGCCCCACCCGCTGCTCCTCGAAAAGGCCCAGAAGATGCTCAAGGAGCAGGAGGGGAAGCTCCTCACCGACTCCTTTGTCACCCACTGCGGGGACGACCTCGAGCTCATCATGTCCCACACGAAGGGCGTGGACAACCCCGAGATCCACAAGCTCTCCTGGAACGTCTTCATGGAGTGCGCGAAGATCGCGAAGAGCATGAAGCTCTACGGTGCAGGGCAGGACCTCCTCTCCGACGCCTTCTCGGGGAACGTGAAGGGCATGGGGCCCGGGGTCGCCGAGATGGAGTTCGAGGAACGGGGCTCCGACCCCCTCCTCTGCTTCATGGCCGACAAGACCGAGCCCGGGGCATGGAACTTCTACCTCTACAAGGTCTTTGCCGACCCCTTCAACACCTCGGGGCTCGTCATCGACCCGGGGATGCACGACGGGTTCATCTTCGAGGTCCACGATGTCATCGAGAAGCGGCGTATCATGTTCAGGACCCCGGAGGAGTCGTACAGCCTCCTCGCCTATATCGGCGCCCCCTCCCGTTACGTCGTGAAGCACGTCTTCAGGAAGGACGGTGTCGTCGCCGCCTCGACCTCCACCCAGCGCCTCTCCCTGATCGCCGGCAAGTACGTGGGGAAGGACGACCCGGTCATGATGATCCGGGGCCAGAGCGGCCTTCCCGCCGTCGGGGAAATCATCGAGCCCTTCGCGACCCCCATCATCGTCGCCGGCTGGATGCGGGGCTCCCACCACGGGCCCTTCATGCCCGTCGGGCTCTGCGATGCGAACTGCACCCGGTTCGACGGCCCGCCCCGGGTCATCTGCCTCGGGTTCCAGGTCTCGAACGGGAAGCTCATCGGCCCGGTCGACATGTTCGACGACGTGGCCTTCGACCGGGTCCGGGCCCGGTGCAACGAGCTTGCCGATATCCTCCGGGCGCACGGGCCCTTCGAGCCCCACCGGCTCTCCCTCTCGGAGATGGAGTACACCACCCTCCCAGGCGTTGAGAAGCAACTACGGGGCCGGTGGGAAAAGATCCCCGAGTAACATCCGGATAAGAGACCCTTGCCGGGCGGGATGCCCGGCCCCGTTTTTTTCCCGATGATCGAGAGAGATCCGGCAAAGGCACGCCGCTCCGCCCTGCTGCGTCTCTCGGCTGCCTGTGGGGTTCTCGCCCCGGTCATCTACGCTCTCGTGATCTTCGTCCTCGGCCTGCTCACTCCCGGGTATTCGCAGATAACGCAGCTGATGAGCGAGCTCGGCGAGACGGGGGCCCCGTTCGCACTCGTGATGAACCTCGGGGGTTTCCTCCTCCTCGGGATCCTCCTCATCGCCTTTTCATTCGGACTGTACGCTTCTCTCCCTCCCTCGCGGGCGGGCTGTGCAGGTGCCGTTCTCGTCATGATCGCCGGCCTGACCTACGCAGGCGAGGCCACGTTCTCCTGCGACATTGGATGCCTGGCGGTGACAACAGCCGGATCGCTTCACCTCCTCATCGGAGAGATTGCTGTCATCGTTGCAATACTCGCCTCCTTCGCCCTCGCCATCGCGATGAGAAAGGACCCCCGGTGGAAGGGGTACTGGCAGTGCTCGCTTGCCACCGGGGTCCTCGTGATCCTCCTCCTGTCCCTTTTCACCGTTTTTCCGACGGGCCAGGGAGCGGTCCAGCGACTGGTGGTCGGGGTCATCCTCCTCTGGATGCTCGCCATTGCCCGGCAGGCTTACCGGATCCTGTCAGGATAGAAAAAGAAGAGCGGCGGGGTCCGCTTACCGGTTGATGTGGACGACCTTTGCCGGCGGGAAGCCGTTGAACCAGGTCGATGATGCGATGGAATACGCCCCGATGTTCTCCGAGTACACGAGGTCGCCGATCTCGAGCTCGGGGAGCTCCGCCGAGAGGGTGACCGTGTCGAAGGCGTCGCAGGTCGGCCCGAAGACCGAGGAGATCTGCCGCTCGCCCTCTTTGAAGGCAAGGACCGGGTAGGTGGCGTGGTCGAAGATCTGCCCCGAGTAGGTGTGGTAGATCCCGTCGTTGATGTAATAGCACTTTTTCCCGTCCCGGACCGCCTTCCCGATGACCTTCGAGACGAGCGAGCAGGCGTTCGCCACCATGAACCGGCCCGGCTCGGCGAGGATCTGGGTGTCGGGGGTGAAGAGCCGCTTTATCTCGGCGTTCAGCCTCCTCGTGAGGACCCGGAGGGACTTCACCTCGGGATTGTACTTCACCGGGAACCCCCCGCCGATGTCCAGGATCTTGATCCTCTGGCCGGCTCGTTCCTCGGCCTCCTTGATGATGCTTGCCGAGAGCTCCAGGGCCTGGACATAGTTTTCGAAGTTCGTGCACTGGCTCCCGACGTGGAACGAGAGGCCCTCCACGGTGAGCCCCAGCCGGAAAGCCTCGGCGATCAGGTCGACCGCCTCGCCGGGGTGGGCGCCGAACTTCGAGGAGAGCTCGACCATCGAGCCCGTGTTCGGGACCCGGAGCCGGAGGACCACGCCGGCGTTCGGGGCATGGGCCTTGATTTTCTTCAGCTCCTCGGCGTTGTCGAAGGTGACGAGGGGCTTGTACTGGTCGAGGGCCTCGAGGGTCTCGACGGGCTTGATGGTGTTGGCATAGATGATCTTGTCCCAGATCCAGTCCTGCCGCTCCTTGTCCGGCATGTTCCTGATGTTCTCGTAGACGAGCATGAACTCGGGCATCGAGGCGACATCGAAGCTCCCGCCCAGGTCGAAGATGGTCTTCACGATCTCGGGGGTCGAGTTCGCCTTCACCGCGTAGTAGATCTGGATGCTGGGGAGGAGTTCACGGAGGATACGGTAGTTCTCCCGGATCTTCTCGTGGTCGATGACAAAGATCGGGGTCCCGTGCTCCCGTGCCAGGTCCTGGAGGCGGGCCTTCCCTGCCTCGTCCAGGTGAGGCACCCCGTTCTCGTGGCCCTCCTTCCTCGGCCCCTTCTTCCCCTCTTCCGCTCTTGCCATTACGTATCCTGCATCACTGTACGAATAAGAAGTTTTTGAATTGCCAGGGGTCGTCCCGGTCGTACTCGTTCGCGGGGTTCTCCCGGAAGTACACCGCCCGCTCCGAGAGCGGGGTCCAGTCCGACGGCCCCGAGTAGAACTCCCCGAGCCAGGGCTTTGCCACCGGGAGGACGAAGTCGTGGGGGAGGTCGTCGGGGAGGCAGAACCCCTTCCGCGGGTTCCCGATCATCCACATCGCCGCCGAGACGACCCCGAGCGCCACCTGCACGGTCGTCGCGTTCTCGCCGGGCGCGAGCCTCTTCGACTCGTCGATGGAGAGGATGCTCCCCGTCCACCAGCTCCTGTACGGGTGGCCCATGAGGAGGGCGCCCAGGATGTCCGCCCCCGAGACGATGTCCCGGTCCGACATGATCCTCTGCCTGGGCTGCAGCTCGTAGTTCATGCCCCGGAGTTCCTGCAGGGAGGCGATGGTCGCGTCGCAGGGCACGTAGGCATAGTGTACCGTCGGCCGGTATACGGCCTTCCCATTCTCCCACACGGTCCACCGGTCCGAGATCCCGAAGGCCTCCCCGTGCCGGATGACCATCCCCACGATCTCTCCGCCTGGCACCCAGGACCGGACCCAGGTGTTGATCCCCATCTGGGCGAGCATGACCTGGTTCTTCGGTTCTTCGGGCGGCTGGTAGGCGAGCGGGGGGACCTCCTTTTCGTGCGTGCCCCAGCCCATCTCGGCCGGGGCGGTGCCCTCCTCGCGGAGCCCTTCGATGGACCAGGTGCCGACGAACTCACCGACCTCCTTCGGCTGCCGGGAGACCTGCGTATCCCGCTCCGAGCAATGGATCACCCGGATGCCGATCTCCCGGGCTAGTTCGCCGAAGTTCCCATCCCGGATCAGCCGCTCCAGGAGGGCCGGGTCGCGTGCCAACCCATCGGCGATCATCCTCCGGGCGATGTCGATTGCACCCTGCTTCGCGAAGTGGGAGATGAGGCCGGGGTTCGCCCCGTGGTCGACGATGAAGGTCGTGGAGTCGGCCGGCCAGTCCTTCGTGAGTTCCCGGAGCCGCATCTGCCGACGGTGGAGGGACTTCTCGTACGGGGTTGCCGTGAAGCGCTCCCCGTACGAGTCCCAGACCTCGACCGAGGTGTTCGAGTAGAGGACCTCGTGATCATGGCACCACTGCACGATCTCGCAGCAGTCGATGTTCCAGGCAAGGTCGATGAGGAGCCCGCCGGGCTCCAGGTACTCGGAGAGCACGGCCCCGAGGTTCTCAGGGGTGATCCGCCTTTGGAAATACCGGATCCCCTTCGCGGTCCAGGGAGCAAGGGCCGCCTCCTTGTCCTCGAAGTCGAGGATGGTGATGTTCCGAAACGGTATCTTCACGTGCCTGAGCAGGATGGGGAGGGTGCACTTCGCGACGGCCCCGTACCCGAGGATCAAGACCTTCTTCCGAAACTCCAATTCCCGGTCCTCCGGATGGAGAAGATCTGGGAGGCATTCTTATTCAATACTTGCCCGGCATAACCCGTACCGCCGTTGGAAAGGGGCTTCCTGCACGGGGGAGCGAGCAGGAACGGAGGAGACCGGGCGGCGGTGAACGCACCGGCATGAGCCGGTTGCCCCGGGGGGACATCGGGAAAGAAAACTCCGCCGGTCCGCCCGGATTGAGCTGAAACGCCCCCTCGCTCGGGAAGAACGGTAAGAAACATTAATATGCCGACACCTACCAGATTACCGAAGATGCCAACCAGCATGGTGCTCCCGATCAAGAAGGTCTTCGCCCTCGTTGATTCCAGAATCACCGTGGAGATCAAGGACGAGGACCGGAAGTTCCAGGGACGGCTCGTCAGCGTGGATGAGTACCTGAACATCCACATGGACGAGACCATCGAACTCGTCGGGAACGAGAGGGGACGCAGCCTGGGTACCGTGGTCATCCGCGGGAACAACATCCTGACCATCTCGCCGGTCGTCTGAACATGGCAGATCTCCAGGAAAGGGCACTGAAGCTCATCCAGTCAAAGCCCGAGGGAGTGCTCCAGAGCGAGCTCTGGAAGCTCCTGAAGGTGGACAGCCGGAAGTGCTCCCGGATCGTGAAGAAGCTCCTTGACAGCGGGGCCGTCGAGCGGATCGAGTTCAAGGGCGACGGGATCAAGACCTACACCCTCCGGGCGGTGAAAAAGGACATCACCCCGAAGCTCATCCTCGCCGGGGCCGAGCTCGTGCCCTGCATCTGCTGCGAACGGGAGTGCGTCGTCACCTCCTGCAACCTCCTTCTCGACTGGATGTACCAGCTCGCCATCGAGGAGCACACCGAGACCTGAACCCCTCGGGATCCTCTTTTTTCCGGCGCCCATCCGGCGCATCCGGGAATATACTTCCGGACCACATTCGCAACCTTTATCACCGTCGGGAATTACTCCGTACCGTTCATGGGTCTCCCCCGGTGCTCCCCCGCCATTTCACCCGTCATCGGAGCGATGCTCCTCGTCGTGATCACCGTCGTCCTCTCGGCCCTCGTGTACCTCCTCGTCCTCTCGGGCCCCCCGCCAGGGGTTGACCCGTCCCGGTTCCAGTACATCCGGATCCTCGAAATCCGCACCCCGGGGGATCCCATTACCCCGCCCTGCGACGACAGCTGCATCCGGCTCATCCATGACGGCACTGCCTCCCTGCAGAACGACCGGATATCAGCCCTCGTTATCGGGAACGACGAGACGATCCGGGCGAACATAACCACCCTGAACGGAAAGAACTTCGTCCCCACGATGCACACCGGGGTAAAAAACCTCGGCGGGCCCGGTTCCCGGTCCTCGACCTGGGACCCCGGCGAGGAGATCTACATCGACCTGAAGGAGGGGCTCGTGCAGGACGGAGATCTCGTAACGGTCAGGATTATCGATAAGGAGACCGATCTCGTCATATCTGAGGATACGGCCCGGGCCTGAGAACCGTAACCATTATCCCGTCAGGCCCATGAGAATCCCCTGATCCCGGGACCGAGGGGTGTCCCGGGCGGGGGTGCAGAGAGGATGGTTTCTATTGAACGGGTCCCGGTCGAGAACCGGTGGCGGCTTGCGACGGCCGGGGCGATGGACCTCGCGATGGCCTACGCGGTCGCGGTCCGCGGGACGGTGGGGGAGGCTTTCGGCGAGTCTCTCGACAGGATGGAGGCAGGGTTCTGGGAACGGGCAGGCCTCGAGCAGGTGGCCATCGCCCGGGCCTTCGGGTTCCCGCTCCGGTCGGCCCGGGAGGTTGCAGAGGCCTATGCCACGATATCGGTCCTGTTCCAGGGCCCGCAGCTCGCCGTCGGCGGGATCCTCGACACGGGGGGTGACTCCTGCGTGATCCGGATGGACGCCTGCCCGGCCTTTTCGAGAGCACGGAAACTCCGGATGGACCCGAAGCGGGTGTGCATGGGGTGCAGGGCCTATTCGCGTTCGGCGGTCGAGACGCTCAACCCTGCCTACACGGTCGAGCACGAGAAAAGCATGTGCATGGGCGACGAGCGCTGCGAAGTGGCCGTGTTCCCCTTCCGCAGGAAACGGGGAAGGCGGTCGCCGGGTTCCGGGGGACGGGCCTGAAATCTACCCGGAGGCAGCGTCCCGCCGCCACCGCATGGCCGCCCGGGCGACGAGCCGGGCGACCCGGACCGGCTCGGGGACCTTCCCGTCCCGGGTGAAGTCCCGGAGCACCCTCGCCGCATCACCGTCGCTGATCCCCGTCGCCCGGATGAACACCTCGGAGCCGTCCCCGAGCGTGACGGCGGTGCGTTCCCCGAGGTTCCGGTACGCCTGCAGCCGTTCGAGGTCACCCGGGAAGTGGCGGGCGATGTCTTCCTCGAGCCCGTCCGATTCCTCGTAGGTCACGACGATGAGGGGGAGGCCGGTCCTCTCCGAGATGGCGTCGGGGTCGAGGATGTTGTACCAGGCGATCACCGACCCGCTCACCATGAGGAGGTTGATGTCCCGCCTGCCGAGGGTGGAGACGATCCCGAGCACGGCTTCGGTGGCGTCCATTCCCCCGACGGTGAGCGATGCGACGGCCACCCCGTCGATCCTGAGGTCCTTTCGCATCACCACCCCGGCCAGGGTGGACCGGGTCCTTCCCTCGAAGGACTCGGCGATCCCGAGCGCCCGCAGCCCCCGCTTTGCGAGGTGCATGCAAGGTCTTATGACGGGGGATTTTAAATACTATACCGATGAAGGTCAACCCCGACGAGGTCTGCGTACTCATCCCGACGCTGAACGAGGCTCCCACCATCGGCTCGGTCATCAGGGAGTTCCAGCAGCTCGGCTATTCCCATATCTTCGTCATGGACGGCCATTCCACGGATAAGACCCTCGAGATAGCGAGGGGCCTCGGCATCACCGTGAAGACCCAGTCCGGGAAGGGCAAGGGAAACGCGCTCATGGAGGCCTTTGAACAGATCAAGCAGCCCTACGTCATCCTCGTCGACGGGGACGGGACATACACGGCAAAGGACGCCGAGAAGCTCCTCCGGCCGCTCTACCTCGGCTTCGACCATGCCATCGGCGACCGGCTGAACACCGCCGACAAGGGTGCCTTCAACATCCTGAACCACACGGGGAACCTCCTGATCAACTTCCTCTTCAAGTTCGCCCACGGGAGCGACCTCCACGACATCCTCTCGGGCTACCGGGCCTTCACGATGGACGCGGTCAGGTCGATGCGGCTCAAGGAGAAGGGCTTCGGGATCGAGACCGAGATGACCGTCGAGGCGGTGCGGAACGGGCAGCGGATCATGGTCGTCCCCGTCCATTACCGGAAGCGGGTCGGGACCCGGACGAAGCTCGACCCGGTCTACGACGGCGTGAAGATCGTCACCACCATCTACCGGCTCGCCAAGGTGAACAACCCCATCTTCTACTTCGGCCTCCTCGGCGTCCTCCTCTCCCTCGCCGGCATGGGCGTCGGGGTCTACGTCGTCATGGAGTGGTTCAAGGGCATCACCCACGTCCCGATGACCATCCTCACCGTGCTCCTGATCATGGTGGGCTTCGAGATCTTCATGTTCGGCGTGATCAGCGACATCCTTCTCTCCTTCCACCGCGAGGTCATGCAGGAGATCCAGCTCCTCCAGCAGCCAAAGAAATAACGGGAAGAACCGGTTTCCCTGCCTGCCGGGCAGGGTTACTTTTTTATAGACATCCTTCCTGCATTGGACTGAACCTGCGGCCCCTGGGTAACCGGGCCTGGGAACGGAGGAGGATACATGGCAGAGGTCACCATCGGGGAGTTCATCAAGCGGGACCATGACGATTTCAGGCTGATGTTCGAGAGGCTGTGGAACAGCACCTCCGGCGACGTGCCGCTCCGGAAGGAGGTGTACCCGTTCCTCGTGAACCGCATCCTCTGCCACCACGTGGCCGAGGAGGCGACGATCTTCCCCCTCATGGAGAAGAACCCTGACCTCCTCGATATGACGCTCGTCCTGATAGAGGAACACCGGGGGATGGCGATGCTTGCGGACTTCCTCATGGAGACGCCCTGGGAGGACCGGTTGTGGCGGCCCCGCATCTTCCCCTTTTACGACGTCATCAGCTCCCACTGGTCGAGGGAGGAAACCGAGGTGTTCCCCCATTCCTGGTTTTACTTTTCAAGGAAGGAACAGGAGGAGATCGGCGCTCGGTTCATGGGCGTGCTCGGGCGTGAATGGAAACAGAAGAAGGTCCACGGCGGGGTTCCCCGGGTGATGTTCCGCAGGTGACCCCGCGTTCCCTCCAAGAACCCGGATCGGCAGGGTTAAGTGTACCCCGCTCCTGTTGACGGACAGGTGGTATCGTCTGGACCAGTTCGAAACGATCTACACGTCCCTCGACGGAAAGAAGAAGGCAGAGCTCAAAGGGAAATGCATCTGCGGGGACTGCCCCACCTACAACCCGTGTGCCGGCAGTGCAGGCGAGCTCCTGTACTGTGTCCTCGGCGAGAGCTTCCGCTGTATCACCGAGGACGTCGGGTGCATCTGCCCCTCCTGCCCGCTCGTCGATGAACTGGGCCTTCTCGACCTGACCTTCTGCCTCAGGGGCTCAGAGGCGGCCCAGAGGTACGGGGAGAAGCTCCGGCGGCCCGGCTGAGATCGCGGGCCTTATTTCCGGGGAGCCCGTTCGAGCAGCCTGCGGTAAAAGAGCACCCGGCACGCATTCTCTGCCGCCGTTGTAAGAAGGTACGCCTCTTCGAGGTCCTTCCCGGCGGCAAAGGTCCCGTGCCCCCGGGCAATCGCGATCTTCCCGTGGAGGAGGGCATGGGCGAGCCTGTCCCCGAGCAGCTGCGACCCGGGGTCACCCGTCACCACCGGTATCACGGGGCAGAGGGCGAGCCCCTCGGCATCGATGGGGACGATCTTTTCTGCATCGAAAGAAAGGGCGACGGCATGCGGGGGATGGGTGTGGAGCACGGCCCGGTGCGGGGTCAGCCGGTAGATGGCCCGGTGCACGGTGGACTCCCGCGATGCCCCCGCCGGGATGTCCCCTTCGAGGGGGACGGGGACCAGGGGGCCGGGCTCGTCGAGGAAGGCCCCGCTCCGCTTCACGAGGAACGAGGAGCCCGTGCGGACGCTCGCGTTCCCGAAGTTCCCCGAAACGAGCCCCTCGGCGAGGACCCTTTTTCCGATGGCAGCGAGGTCGCCCTCAGCCGAACCGGATCCCGACATCCTTCATCTTCTGGTACTTCGCGATGTTCAGGAGGAGGGGGGTGATGGCCTCGACCATGGGGGAGACCGCGAGGGGGCCTGCGTCGAAGCCGGCGAGGTGCGGGATGCTCCCCACGAGGGAGAGCACGGTTGCCTTCGCGGCCGGGTCGTCCCCGCAGACCGCCACCGAGTACGCAAGCGGCGCCTCGAAGGCCTTCCAGGCCCCGGCGGCGATGTTGTTGAAGGCCGTGCAGACCTTCGACTGCGGGAGGAGCCGCTGGATGAGCTGGGCCGCGGAGCCCTCGGGGGGCGGGGAAAAGAAGAAGAACTCCTTCCGGCTCATGGGGTTCACGGGCGAGACCACCACCTTCTCCCCGAAGCCGGTGAGGGAGGAGAGGGTCGGGGCCACGTGCTGGAAGGGGATGGCGAGGATGACGATTTCTGCCCGGTCGACGGCGTCCTGGTTCGTCACCCCCGAGCAGGTGCAGGGAAGGCCCTTCTCGTCGAGGGCCAGGTGGCAGGTGTCACTCGTGGAGCAGGCACGCTCCAGCTCCCGGGACCCGAGGATGACCTCGTGGACCTGGGAGAGGCGAAGGGCCATCCCCTCGCCGATGTCCCCGGTTCCCCCGACGATGCCGACCTTCACGGCTTCTCCACGAGCGGTTTTAAGATGGACTCGAGGGAGCCGGCGTCGGTCAGCCCCTCGATCCGCTTCACTTCCTTCTTATCCTTCTCGATGATCAGGGTCGGGACGACATAGATCCGGTACTGGTTCGCGAGCTCCATGTGGTCGTCCACGTTCACCTTCTTCACCTCGACGAGGTCGCCCATCTTCCGGGCGAGCTCCTCGATGATCGGGGTCTGGAGCCGGCACGGCCCGCACCAGTCGGCGTAAAAATCGATTAAAACAGGCTTTCCCATTCAGTCACCGGAATGAAGCTGATCCCATGGGGAAATAAAGATTGTTGTACAGATGCATGCGTTCCCGGAACCCGCAATGACAGGGGAACTGTCCTGCGAACCCATTATCAGGGAGACCGTGCAACGTCATGCCCATGAAGGAAGGAACCCGCTGGATGCTCCTCACGGGCCTGGGGCTCGTCGCCCTGTCCGCGGTCATCTATGCCGCCCACTACCTGATCTTCCGGGACCTGAACCACATCCTCATCTACCTCGTGGGGGACCTCGCCTTCCTCCCCCTCGAGGTCTTCATCGTGACACTCGTTATCGACCGGCTCCTCGCGTCGAGGGAGCGGAAGGCCCGCCGGGAGAAGATGAACATGCTCTTCGGGGCCTTTTTTACGACCATCGGGACGCCGCTCCTCGCCATGTTCTCCAGGGCAGACCCCGGGATCGGGGCCATCCGCGAACGGCTTGTCATCGGGGCAGGCTGGGAGAGCGGCCGGTTCCGCGAGGTACGGGACAGCCTGAAGGCCCACGCGTGCGGGGTCGACCAGGACCTCATCGACCTCCCGGCCCTCCGTGGTTTCCTCTCCTCCCGGGAGGATTTCCTGCTCAGGATCGTCGAGAACCCGGCGATCTTCGAGCACGAGGAGTTCACCGACCTCATCCTCGCCCTTGACCACCTGGTCGAGGAGCTGAAGGCACGGCCCGATCTCTCCGACCTTCCCCCTCCGGACCGGAAGCACCTCTCGGGGGACATCCAGCGGGTATATTCCCGGCTCATCCCCGAGTGGCTGAACTACATGGAATACCTCAAGGGCCACTACCCGTACCTCTTCTCCCTCGCGATGCGGACAAACCCGTTCGATGCCTCTGCATCGGTAGTGGTGAGGGAATAACCTCCGACGGCTGTCCCCGGACCCTTCAGGGTTCCGGGGGACAGCTCCCGAAAGAGGGGGACCAGCCGGACCGGCATGCAGGTCCCGCGTCCCCGGCTCAGCTCTTCCCCGAGAGGATTGCCATGATGATCTTCCCGTACGCCGGCCGGGTGACCGCGACCCCGACGAGCACCCCGAGGATGGTGATGAAGGCAAAGCCCTTCAGGGTGGAGAGGTCCATGAGGGCGAGGGGGAGCATGGCAAAGACCACGGTCCCTGCCGCGACGAGGATGATGGCGAGGGCCCGGCCAAGGCGCTTTAAGTAGAGGGAGGGCGAGGGCACCTTCCCCTCGTGGAGCACCTCGTCGGTGATGACCACGAGCTGGTCGATCCCCGTCCCGACGACCGCGATCAGGCCCGCGATGGAGGCGAGGTCGAGCTGCTGGACGAACCGGGCGATACCGAGGAGGATGATCACCTCGGCGAAGTTCGTCCCCACCATCGGGAGAACGATGGAGGGCTCGCGGTACCGGTAGTAGATGACAAAGCCGACGGTGAGGAGGGCGAGGACCCCGGCGACGAGGGACATGAGCTTGAAGTACTCGCCGAGCGGGGCCGAGACCTGGCCGAAGTTCGCCACCGCGACGTCAACGGGGAGGGCCCCGGCCCGGAGGTGGATCTCGAGGGTCTGGGCCTGGTTCATCCCCGCGGTCCCCGAGCCGGTGCTCGCCGAGAGCCGCTGCACGTCCGAGGTGAGGAGCTCCTTTGCAAGCGACGGGTCAAGGGGTGCCGAGAAGACGGTGACATTGTCGAGGATCATCGAGATCGGGTGGGCCGCGGGGTCGGTCACCGCCCCGTAGTCATTCGCCGCCGCACGGAACGCGGCAGCCCCCTGCTCGGAGAGGGTGAAGGGCACCCCCCAGGTCATCCTCGTCGGGTCCTGCTGGGGGTTCCCCACCGAGGTAATCGCGTTCCCGTAGAGCACGTGCTCGGTCTGGTTCCCGACGGTCTTGATCCGGATCTCGAACAGGCCCTGCTTTCCGACGATGTTCCGGGCCGTGTTGATGTCCACCCCGGCGAGCTCCACCCGCACGTACTTGACCACGTTCGTGCCGACCGGCGTGAGGAGGTTCACCCGGGCATCCTTCGTGCCGAGGGTGTTGATCTTCTGCTCGAGGATCCGCTTGATATCCTGCCCGGTCGCCTGGGAGACCCCCTGCTCGTACGTTGTGAGGGTGGCATTCTGCTGTGCGAGCAGCAATTCGAGCTCGGACCTGGTGAACAGCTTCCGGACCTCGAGCTGGGTCGGACTCACCGCCGAGACCTCGGAGTCGAGGGCCGAGGAGAGCGACGAGGCCAGGTCGTCGGCTGACCGCTGGGAGGTGAACCCGACGACCTCGGAGTCAAAGGACATCTGGAGCCAGGATCCTCCCTGGAGGTCGAGGCCGAACTGGAGCGCGGTCGTGAACTTCCCGTTCTCGTAATGGGGGTAAATGGCAACCAGGGCGCCCACGAGGAACACGATCAGGAGGATGACCCGCCAGTCCCGCAAAACCTCGCGAAGGCCCTCCTTCTTCGGGGGACCCTGCTCGCGGGCTGCCTTCGCGGCCGCCTCCGCCTCCCGCTTCTTCTTCGGCTTCGCCATTCAGGCCACCTTCTTTTCCGCGTACCACTTGAGGAGGGTCGCGTTCGTGATCCAGGTATTGATGATGTCGAGCACGAGCCCGATGAGGAGGACGGCCGCCATGTCACGGACGATCTCGATCTGGCCGAGGGTCGAGACGACCCAGAGGGAGAGCACCGCGGCAAGGGTGGTGGAGGTCATGATGATCCCTGTCCGGAATGCCCCGGCGAGCTTGTCCTCGAGCTTCCCCTGCCGCTTGAGCACCCGCATGGTGAGCAGGATGTCGCTGTCCACCGAGTACCCGATGAGCATGAGGAGGGCGGCGGTGGTCGGGAGGGTGAGCTCGATGCCGAAGAGGTTCATCCCCGCGGCGGTCCCCACCATGTCGATGAAGGCGCAGGAGACCACGGCGATGGAGGGGATGAAGGTGCGAAACGCGATGAAGACCACGATGGCCATCCCGATGAAGGAGAAGAGGAGAGCGATGAGGGCCTGCCCCTGCAGGGTGGCCCCGAAGGTCGAGTCGATGTAGTCCACGCTCGCGTCCGGGTAGCGGGCGTTGATCTTATCGATAAGCTGCTGGTTCTGGTCGGAAGACATCTGGGTGAACTTGAGGAGGTAGAGCCGGGAGGTGACGTCCCGGGTGATCGGCTGCAGCGGGAACCCGGCGAAGTAGGCCGCGACCTGGTCCTGGGTGTCATTCGTCGAGATGGTCACCGAGGTGCCGCCGGTGAAATCGATCCCCGGCCGGACGGGGAGGCCGGTCGAGAGGTAGGTCATGCCGATGACCACGAGCGAGAGGACGAAGAGGGCCATCGGGACCGCCACCATCCTGATATTGGTATAGCGGTTGATGTCGTACGAGAACCAGTCCATACCTTATCGTGGGGTCGCCGGAGGATTAAAAAGTTGGGATGCAGGGTCACGGCATACGACGCCGGAATTCAAATAACAATGGTTAAGTACACCCCTGAGGAATGAGGCTCGTATGGGTTCCCCTGATGGCATCAGGAGGGAGATCCGGCGCCGGCTCAAGGGGTACCTGGTCCGCGACCGCACGGGTATCCGGCGCGAGCTCCTCGGGCTGTTTGTCCGGCTCCGCTCGCTCACCATCCCCCGGATCTACGAGGTGCTCACCCGCAGGTTCCGGGTGAGCTACCATGCCCTCGCCTCGATGGTGGGGATCATCGCCGCCCGGATCGGGATCCTCCATGTCCGGAAGCCGCTCGACAGCCACTACGCGGTGTACGAGCTCAGGGAGGAGTACGCCGACGTCGTGACCCAGCTCCTCGTCGCCTGAAACCTCGTTCGGCAACGAGGATTAATCCCGCCACCTTTTTTAACCCACCCGTGCAACCCTCCCCCATGGACCGGTCCTTTCACCCGCTTCCCCCGGGCGGGATCCGGGTGACCGACGAGGTGCGGAGCTACGTGGAGGAGAGGCAGCATGACATGCGGGTCTGCACCTCCTGCGGGGGGGCCATCCTCCTCCCCACCACGGTCCACCCGCCAAAGCCCTCCGACCTCAGGATCCGGGTGGGTGACTACACGGTTTACGTCTCCCGGTACCAGGCGAGGTACCATGACACGATCCATGGCGGCATGATCCCCCGGTTCCTGGGCCGGTTCTGATCCTATGACCTACGAGGTGCTCGAGCACACGGCCGACCTCAGGTTCAGGGTGAGGGCTCCCTCCCTCGCCGGGGCCTTTGCCGAGGCCGCCCGGGCGATCTCCGAGACCATGGCCCCGAACTGCAGGCCTGCGGGGGTCGTGCGCCGGATCGAACTCGGGGCAGACGATACCGAGGAGCTCCTTGCCGACTTCCTCTCCGAGATCCTGTTCCTTGCCGATGCCGAGGGTATCGCGTTCTGCACCTTCGAGGTCGGGATCGCGGGGAACCGTCTCACCGCGACCGCGAGGGGGGAGGAGTTCGACCGGGAAAGGCACAGGGGAGGGGCGGAGATCAAGGGGATCTCGTACTCGGGCCTCTCCATTAAAGAGGAGGGCGAGAGTTATGTATTGGAGTTCATCGCGGACGTGTGAGGGATGGTATGGGTGACGGGGTAAAACAGATCTCGGACCTCGAGTGGGAGGTTCCCGTCGGGTTCACCCCCGGCATGCGGGTACCCGGCCGGTTCTTCCTCTCCGAGGGCCTGAGGAGGAGCCTTGAGCCGGGGGCAATCCAGCAGCTCGCGAACGTGGCGACGATGCCGGGCATCGTGAAGAACGCGCTCGCCATGCCGGATATCCACTGGGGCTACGGATTCCCCATCGGGGGCGTCGCGGCCTTTGATATCTCGACGGGGGTCATCTCCCCGGGGGGAGTCGGCTTTGACATCAACTGCGGCGTCCGGCTCCTCGCGACCCCCCTCGCCGTGAAGGACCTCGCGAACCGGCGGGAGCTCGTGGAGCGGCTCTATGACGCGGTGCCGACGGGCGTCGGGGCGAAGGCCCCCCTCCGGCTCTCGAACCGGGAGCTGGAGGAGATGATGGTCTCGGGCTCCCGCTGGGCTGTCGAGCACGGGTACGGGGTGGCCCGGGACATCGACCGGTGCGAGGAACGGGGGGCGATGAAGGGGGCCGACCCCTCGCAGGTGAGCCAGAAGGCGAAGCAGCGGGGCTTCCCCCAGTCGGGCACTCTCGGGTCGGGGAACCACTTCCTTGAAATCCAGGAGGTGAAGGAGGTCTATGACCAGAAAGCCGCTGCCATCTTGGGCGTGGAACGCGGGCAGGTTACCGTCATGATCCACTGCGGCTCCCGGGGCCTCGGCCACCAGGTCTGCACCGACCACCTGAGGGCCCTCGAGACCGCGACGAAGAAGTACGGGATCACCCTCCCCGACCGGCAGCTGGCCTGCGCACCCGTCGCCTCTCCCGAGGGGAAGGCCTACTTCGGCGGGATGGCCGCCGCGGCGAACTATGCCTGGGCGAACCGGCAGGTGATCACCGACCTCACCCGGAAGGTGCTCTCGAAGCTCTACGGGATCTCCGCAGAGAGCATGCCCCTCGTGTACGACGTCTGCCACAACGTCGCGAAGATGGAGGTCCATACCGTCGACGGGAAGGAGACCCAGCTCTGCGTCCACCGGAAGGGGGCGACACGTGCCTTCGGGCCGGGCTCCCCGGACCTCCCGGCGGAGTTTGCAGAGACCGGCCAGCCGGTCATCATCCCCGGCTCCATGGGAACCCCGTCCTTCCTCCTCTGCGGGACGAAGGTCGCGATGGAGAAGACCTTCGGCTCCACCTGCCACGGGGCCGGCCGGGTGACCTCCCGCACCCAGGCGAAAAAGGGTGTGCGGGGGAAGGACATCCGGGACCAGCTCGCAGAGCAGGGGATCATCGTGAAGGCCCCGTCGGAGGCCTCCATAGCCGAGGAGGCACCGGCGGTGTACAAGCCTTCCGAGGAGGTGGTCCGGGTGGTCGACGCGGTCGGGATCTCACGGCTCGTGGCAAAGCTCGTCCCCCTCGGGGTGATCAAGGGGTGATCCGCCGGACCGGGTTCCTCTGGGACTCGCCCCAGATCTTCACCCGGCTCATCGAGGAATGTGGCGCCAGCTGCGAGCTCGTCACCCCCCAGCTCCTCGCCTCGCCCTTCTACCGGGGCCGGTTCACCGCGGTCGTCATCCCGACGGGGTTCGGGAACCCGCAGTACTCCCGGCTGCTCCCCGCCCTCCGGGCCTCGTCGGGCCGGATCGAGCGGTTCCTCGAGGCCGGGGGGAGGATCCTCGTCTTCGGGGCGGCCGACGAGCGGCCGGATGCCTACGACTGGCTCCCGTTCCGGCTCACCTACCGGCACGACTACTCCGTCCGGTCCATCGCATTCGCCCCCGGGAGCCCCTGGGTGTGCCTCATCGAGGGGTACGACCCCGGCACTGTCCCGTGCGACGGCACCTTCCCGGAGCACGACGGGACGACCGTGGCGACCGCCGATGGCGGCGGGGCGGTCGTCGTGGAGAAGGCCGTGGGGAAGGGCCTCGTCCTCGCCACGACCGTTCACGAGTACCCTTCCCGGTCCTTCCTCGCCTCCTTCTCCTGCGGCGATGAGGAAGCCTTATTGTAGGGGATGGGAGAGAGATGGTGAGGAAGGTCATGAGAGACCCCGTCATCTCGGCAGGCTCCACGGCGGAGGACTGGAAACCGCTCCTCCTCGCCCTCCACGATATCCTGAACCGGCTCCCCGTTACCGCCCGGTCCCGTGACCGCCCGGGCATCAGGATCGAGGAGGGGCATATCCTCGACGAGGGATACACCGGTCCCGTCCTCGAGGAGGCGATCAGGATGAACGAGATCCGGAGGACGACCCCGAAGACCGGTGCGTACAAAGGGGTACCGGTGACCGTCGCCCCCGTGCGTGACGGGAAGGGCGAGGCCGTCGGGGCCATTGGCGTCGTCGATATCACCGGCATCTTCGACCTCGCGACCCTCATGGAGCACCAGAGCGCCATCATGAAGCAGATCTGCGGGAAGGACCCCTGCCCCCTTCCCACCGAGCAGGTCGGCGCAAAGAGGTGACCCCGTGGACGATCCGGCCTACCGGGTGCTCAGGGTCATCGACGACGGAGGCGGGAGCGCCCCCGCCGATACCATCACCGCCTCGCTCGGGATCCCGAAAAGCCAGGTGGCCGAGTCGGTTGACCACCTCAGGCAGCTTGGCTATACCATCGCCGAGCCAAGGAAGGACCTGTACCAGCTCCAGCGGCGGTCGACCCGGCTTCTCCCCTACGAGATCCAGGCCCGGCTCGGGACGAAGGTGATCGGCCGCCGGATGAAGTACTTCGCGAAGACCGAGTCCACGACCTGGGCTGCCCGGGACATGCTCTGCCGGGAGGACGCCGCCCGGCTCCACGGCATGCTCCTCATCGCCGAGGAACAGACCGGCGGCCAGGGGAGGCTCGGGCGGGCATGGGCCTCTCCCCCGGGCGGGATCTGGACGACCACCATCCTTGCACCGAAGATTCCCATCGACCGGGTCTTCATGGTGACCATGGCCGCGGCCGTCGCCGTTGCCCGCGCCATCCGGAAGGATCTCGACATCGGGGCGCTCATCAAGTGGCCGAACGACATCCTGATCGGCGACAGGAAGGTGGCCGGCCTCCTCCTCGAGCTCTCCGCCGAGAACGCGGCGGTGAACTACACCCTCCTCGGGATCGGGATCGACGCGAATATCGCGCCTGACCACCTGCCCGCCGACCTCCGGGCGACCGTCACCTCCCTCTCGGCCGAGCTCGGGAAGGAGGTGGACCGGTCGGCCCTCCTCGCGACGGTGCTCCGCGAGTTCGAGCGCCGGTACGACCTTCTCGAGGATGGCGAGTTCGAGGCCATGGCCCGGGAATGGCGGAGCCTTTCTGCCACCCTCGGGCACCGGGTCCGGATCACCACCCTTGCAAAGAGCTTCGAGGGCGAGGCGGTGGACATCGACGAGTTCGGGGCCCTCCTCGTCAGGAAGGAGACGGGGGCGACCGAGCGGGTCATCGCCGGGGACTGCCGCCACATCTGAACCATGCACGGGAACCCGGAGCGGACCCTCCTCCTCGCCCAGTCCGCGACCTTCATCGCCCTCCTCGCTGCCGGCGCATGGGTGGCCATCCCCGTCGGCCTGGTCCCCGTCACCCTCCAGACCTTCTTCCTCCTCCTCGCGGCGCCCGTCATGAAACGCCGGGCGGTCATCCCAGCTGCCCTCTACCTTCTCCTCGGTGCCCTGAACCTCCCGGTCTTCCACGCCGGCCTCTCCGGGGTCGGGGTTCTCCTCGGCCCGTCGGGGGGTTTTCTCGTCGGCTTCATCCCGGCAGCCGCCATCGCGGGCCTCGCGTACGAGCGGAAGTCGCGGGTCCTCCGTATCGCCGGGCTCGCGGCCGGGACGGCCACCGTGTATGCCTGCGGGGTCGCGTGGCTGCTTCTGTCGGCCGGCCTCACCCTCCCGGCCGCGGTGCTGGTCGGTGTCCTGCCGTTCCTTCCTGGTGACATCCTGAAGGCGGCCGGGGTCTTCCTCCTGGGGGAGAGGCTCGCGTGATCACCATCCGGGGTGTCGTCCACCGGATCCTCGCGATCCCGGACCTCCTCATCCCCGAAGGGAGGGTGGCGGTCATCGGGCCGAACGGCGGGGGGAAGACCACTCTCCTCCGGCTCCTCGCCGGGATCGATCTCCCGGTGGCAGGGGAGATTCTCATCGACGGGCTCCCGCCGCGCTTGCGCGAGGTGGGATGGGTCGGCGGGGAACCGGACCGGGATATGGTCTTCCACCGGGTCTCCGACGAGATCGCCGCCCCCCTCCGGTTCCGGCACGACCCCAGTCCCCTCGTCGATAAACGGGTGGAGGCGGTGGCAGCGGAGATCGGGATCGGCGATCTCCTCGGGCGGGTGACCGGGGAGTTGTCCACCGGCGAGAAGGTGAAGGTCGCACTCGGAACCGCCCTCGCGTCAGGGCCGGCGATCCTTGTTCTCGACGAGACGGACTCGAGCCTCGATGGGGAGAGTGCCGGTGCCCTCCGTGAGATCATCGGGCGGGCGTCCTGCTTCCACGTCGTGTTCGCGACCCAGCGGATGGACCTCGCGGCCCGGTCGGACTCCGTCCTCTACCTCGAGGGCGGCCGGGTCGTTCACTCGGGGAGCCCTGCGGCGGTTTTTGCCGCCCTGTCAGGGACCCCTTTCCAGCCCCCGGCGGGGTGGTCCCGGTGAGGGTCGTCCTCGAAGACGTGGCGATCTCCCGGGGCGGGTTCCGGCTCCGGGCATCCGGAAGTTTCGGCGAGGGAGTCCACCTGGTCACGGGCCCGGTCGGGAGCGGGAAGTCCACCCTCGCCCTCGCCCTCGCTGGAGGGCTTTCCCCTTCGTCGGGGAGGATCACCTGCGAGGGGATCAGGTCACGCATGCTGGTCCTTCCATTCCCCGGGTATCACGTTACCGGGCGATCCCTCGACGAGGAGGTCGCTTCGTGGGGCCTTTCCCCGGAACCGGTTCTCACCGCCGCAGGCTTCGCCGGGAGGGGCGGGGAGGATCCCCTGCGATGCAGCCTCGGTGAGCTGAAGCGCCTCGTGCTTTCCTGTGCCCTGGCCCGCGAGACGGACCTCCTGATCCTCGATGAGCCGTACAGCTCGCTCGACTGCGGGTGGAAGGCAGAACTCTCCCGGCGGCTGGGCGAGCGGCGGAATGGGATTACCATCCTCCTCACCCACGAGGACGAACAGCTGCCGAAGGTGGACGAGATCTGGGAGATCCGGGATGGCGGCCTGGCCGGCCTGGGGAGGGTGCCCGAAGCGATCCGGCTGTGGTCGAGGCCACCCCGGTATATCCGGGCCGCCCTGGAACAGGGCAAAGTGCCGGCGAACGTAACCCCCGGCGATGCGAGGGATGCGGTGTGCGGGACCCGAGGCTGATCCTCCTCTCGACGGTCGCCCTCTCGGCCGCGGCCTTCGTGAGCATCCCGGGGGCCCTCCTCGCCCTTGGCTGGTGGCTTATCGCCACCCCCCGGAGGCTCCCCCACGACCGGTGGCGGCCCGCCCTCGGCCTCGTCGTGTTCCTCCTCGCGACCGCGGCCCTTGCCACCCTCTCCGGCGGGGACGGCCTCTCGTATCTCCTCCGGCTGTCGGCCATCCTTCTCGTCGCGTCATGGGCGTACTCCGAACGGAAGGGCGGGGAGCTCCTGGACGTCGGGAGCTGGGCCCTCGGGAACGGGGCCGGGTTCGAGCTCGGTCTCGTCGGCGAGATGGCGGTCCAGTCGCTCGACGTCCTCGACCGCGACCTCTCAATGCTCCTCCTCGCCCTGCGCCAGAAGTCCGGCCGGGTCACCTTCCGGGCCCTTATCCCTGCCCTCGCCATACTCGTGAGAAGGGAGCTTGACAGGGCCCGGGACCTCGGGGACGTCCTTGCCGTCCGGGGATACCGGTACGGGGGAAGCCTCTGCCCCCGGTTCGACCGGGGGCCCTGGGATGTCCCCGCGGCAGTCCTCGCCGTGGGAATCGCCCTCGCCGCCCTCGTACCGTGAAGTGATAATTTTTATACTTGCACCATCCATTTTTCAAAGGTTTAGACCCCGGAGCCCGCCTGCCGATTCGGGCCCGTTGCGGAGGACTATGCACAGAGTGCACATCACGGACACCACCCTGCGGGACGCCCATCAGTCCCTCATCGCGACGCGCCTGCGGACCGAGGACAGCCTCCCCCTCGCCCGGGCCATCGAGAAGGCCGGCTTCTGGTCGGTGGAGGCATGGGGCGGTGCGACCTTCGACACGGCGATCCGGTTCTGCAACGACGACCCGTGGGACCGGCTCTCGGCATTTTCCGAGGCCCTCCCGAAGACCCCCATCCAGATGCTCCTCCGGGGGCAGAACCTGGTCGGCTACCGGCACTACCCCGACGACGTGGTGGAGAAGTTCGTGGCGGCGGCCCACCGGCGGGGGGTCGAGGTCTTCCGGGTCTTCGACGCGTTGAACGACGTCCGGAACATGAAAAAGGCGATGAAGGAGGTGAAGAAGGCAGGGGCCCACCTCCAGGGGGCCATCTGCTACACGACATCGCCGGTGCACTCCATCCCGAAGTTCGTGAAGATGGCCGAGGATCTCAAGGGCCATGACTGCGACTCCATCTGCATCAAGGACATGGCCGGGCTCATCAAGCCGGGGCCGACGAGGGAACTCGTCACCGGGATCAAGAAGGCAACCGGGCTCCCCGTGGACCTCCACTCCCACTCGACGGCGGGCCTCGCCCCCATGTCGTACCAGGCGGCCATCGAGGCCGGCGTGGACATCCTCGACACGGCCCTGTCCCCCTTCGCCCTGGGGACGAGCCAGCCCCCGACGGAGAGCATCGTTGCCTCGGTCGAGGGAACCGACCGGGACACCGGGATCGACCTCCACGTCCTCCGGGAGGCGAGGAACATCTGCCTCACCATCCGGGAAAAGTACCTCGGGATCCTGGACCCCATTTCCGAGCGGGTGGACTCCGACGTGCTCCTCTACCAGCTCCCGGGCGGGATGATCTCGAACCTGGTCTCCCAGCTGAAGGAGCAGGACGCGCTGAACCGGAGAGAGGACGTTCACCAGGAAATCCCGAGGGTGCGTGAGGACCTCGGGTACCCGCCCCTCGTCACCCCCACCTCCCAGATCGTGGGAACCCAGGCGGTCTTCAACGTCCTCATCGGCGGGGAACGGTACACGAACGTGACAAAGGAGGTGCGTGACTACCTCCGGGGCCTGTACGGGAAGCCCCCCGGGCCGGTGAACGAGGAGGTCCGCCGGAAGATCATCGGCGACGAGAAGGTGGTGACCGTCCGGCCCGCAGACCTCCTGGAACCGATCTACGAAAGCATGAAAAAGGAGGCAATGGCGGCCGGCCTCGTGAAAAAGGAGGAGGACGTCCTCACCTACATCCTCTACCCGGCCATTGCCCCCGCGTTCCTCAAGGGGGAGAAGAAGCAGGAGGTCCTCCCCCAGCGTGTGCCCGCGCAAGGCGCCCCTGCCCCCGAGATGCCATCGGCGATGGAGGTGGAGGTGGACGGCGAGGTGTACTCGGTCCGGATCGTCTCGGTCGGGGGTACCGCGGTCATCGCAAAGGCCGGAGCAGCCCCCGCCGCGAAGTCCCCGAAGGGCGAGATCGAGGGCGGGATCCGTTCCAACATGCAGGGCATGGTCCTCAAGGTCCTCGTCCGTGTCGGCGAGGCGGTGAAGAAGGGTGACCCCCTCATGGTCCTCGAGGCCATGAAGATGGAGAACCCCATCGCGAGCCCGAGGGACGGGAAGGTGACTGACATCTTCGTGGATACCGGGGACGTGGTCGCGA
>DATJPK010000009.1:0-3459 GCA_035506435.1 Methanomicrobiales archaeon | reverse complement strand
GAACGTCGATGCCATCCAGAACATGAACCCCGCTCTCAGGTCCCGTATCCGGGGCTACGGGTACGAGATCTTCTTCCGGGACTCGATGGAGGACACGCCAGAGAACCGGCGGAAGTTCGTCCGGTTCATCGCGCAGGAGGTCCAGAAGGACGGGAAGATCCCGCACTTCGACCGTTCCGCCATCGAGGAGGTCATACGCGAGGGACGGAGGCGCTCGAACCGCAAGGGCCACCTCACCCTCAAGCTCCGTGATATCGGCGGCCTGATCCGGGTCGCGGGCGACCTCGCCCGGCAGGAGGGCGGGAAGGTCACCACCGCTGCAAACGTGGTCAAGGCAAAGGAAACGGCCCGGTCCATCGAGCAGCAGATCTCCGACGAGTTCATCCGCCGGAGCCGGGACTACGACCTGACCATCGTCGAGGGCGCCGAGGTGGGCCGGGTGAACGGCCTCTCGGTGAGCGGCGACAGCGGCTCGGTCCTTCCCATCGTCGCCGAGGTCACCCCCGCCATCAACAAGGAAATGGGCTCGGTGATCGCGACGGGCATCATCCAGAAGCGCAAGGAGCCCTGGATGCAGGACGAGGAGTCGATGGCAAAGCAGTCCATCAACAACGTCTCGGCGATCATCAAGAAATACACCGGGCGGGACATCAAGGAAATTGACATCCACATCCAGTTTATCGGCACCGAGTACTCCGGCGTCGAGGGACCTTCGGCCTCCATTGCCGTCGCGACCGCCGTGATCAGTGCCATAGAGAAGATCCCGGTGAACCAGAACGTCGCGATGACGGGCTCCCTCTCGGTCAAGGGTGACGTTCTCCCCATCGGCGGGGTCACCTACAAGATCGAGGCGGCGGCAAAGGCGGGGATCCGGAAGGTGCTCATCCCTGCCTCGAACGTCGACGATGTGCTCATCGAGGAGCGGTACCGCGGCATGGTGGAGGTCATCCCGGTGAAGACCATCGAGGACGTGCTCACCCATGCACTCGTGACCGGGCAGAAGGAGGGGTACATCACGCGGATCAAGAACATGGCCCTCTCTGCCCCCGCAAAGATACTGGACTCTGCCCTCCCCAACCCCACGGTCTGATGCCGCCCGAGGGGATCCGGTTCTACGACGTCCGCCGCGTCCGGGCCACCGCCACTCACGTCGATATCGACAACGGCGTCACCGAATCGGCGGGGACCTCGTTTTCCGATGCCGCTCTCGTCCGGGTGCTCGGTCCCCGCGGGTGGGGCATCGTAGCCGTGAACAACCTGGATCCCGGTTCGAAGGGGCAGATGGACCGGGTCCTTGCCGAGGGGTTGTCCCTCGCACGGATCACCGAGGACCCGGTCGACCTCGCAGACCCTCCCCGGGGCAAGCACCGGGTTCCCCGCCCGGACGAAGACCCCCTCACGCTCAGCCTCGAGGAGAAAACAAGCGTCCTCTCGCAGATCGAAAAAGCTGCGAAGATCCCCGGGATTGCGTCCACCCGGGCCATGTACATAGAACGGACCGAGGAGGTGTTCTACACCGACAGCTCGGGCTACGAGAACCGGCACCGTGTCACCCGCTCGGGATTCTCGGTCCTCGCCGTGGCAAAGAGGAACGGGGACGCCCAGATGGGGAGGGAGAGCCACCACACCATCCACGGGTTCAACCTCCGGCACCGGGAGCCGGAGGGGGTGAAGGCCGGGGAGACCGCCCTCGCCCTCCTCGACGCAGGGGCCGCGAAGGGCGGGCGGATGAGGGCCGTGCTCGACCCCGAGCTCGCCGGGGTTTTCGCGCACGAGGCCGTCGGGCACGCGAGCGAAGGGGACCTCGTGAAGGAGGGCTCCTCGGTCCTCGCAGGGAAGATCGGGGAACGGATCGGGCCTGCCATCCTCACCATCGTGGACGATCCCTCCCTTCCCGAGTTCGGGTTCGAGCCGGTGGATGCCGAGGGGTGCAGGACGGCGAGGACCGAGATGATCCGGAAGGGGAAGGTGAATGCTTACATGCACACGAGGGAGACCCTCGCCGCCCTCGGGAACGGGATGGCCGGCCACGGGCGGGCGGAGGCCGGGGAGCCGCCCCTCGTCCGGATGTCGAACACCTTCATCGAGGCGGGGGACGCCTCGGCCGGGGAGATCCTCGCCGAGTGCCGCGACGGGATCCTCCTCGTCGGGTCCCGGGGCGGCCAGGTGGACCCGGGCAGGGGAGTCTTCCAGTTCAACGCGGAATACGGGTACCTGATCGCGAAGGGCGAGAAGGGCCGGATGGTGCGGGACGTTTCCCTCTCGGGAGAGATCCTTTCGACGCTCCACGGGATCCTGCTCTGCGGGAACGACCGGGTCATGCACCAGGGGTTCTGCGGCAAGGGCGGCCAGTCGGTGCCGGTGAGCGACGGCTCGCCCCATATCCTCCTCTCGGACGCGGTGGTGGGTGGCAGTGGAGCTGATTGACCGGATCCTGAAGGCGGGCGAAAAGCTCGCCGGGGAGGTGGAGGTCTACCTCGTCGAAGGGGAGGGGATCTCGGCCGAGCTGAAGCGTGGGGTGGTGGCGACCGCGACCGGTTCACGGGAATGGGGGCTTTCCATCCGGGTCATCGGGGAGGGCCGCATCGGGGCCTCCGCCACCTCGTCCCCGGAGAAATGGGAGGAGTGCCTCGCGGCAGCGGTATCCTCGATGGCGCTCGCCACCCCCCAGGAATGGAAGGGCCTCCCCGGGCCGGCCGAGATCAGGCGGGAGGCCCCGTCGTTTGACGAGCGGGTGGTCCCCGAACCCGCTGCTGCCCGGGAGTTCCTGAAGGGAATGCTCGATGGGGCCGCGAAGCATCCGGAGGCGAAGATCACGAGCGGCTCGGGCTCGCTCGCGAGATCCCGGGTGACCATCGCGAACTCTCACGGGCTCCGGTACACTGCGGACAGGACCGAGGTGGGCTGCAGCCTGGAAACCATCTGCGAGCAGTCAACGGGATCGGAGTTCGCCCACTCGCCGTTCCTCGAGATTGATCCGGAATGGGTCGGGGAACGGGCCGCCTTCTTCGCGGTGCATTCAGCAAAGGGGGAACCGATGGAGACGGGGCCGTCCGACATCCTCCTCTCGCCGGTCGCTCTTGCCCAGCTCCTGGGGAACATCCTTGTCCCCGCACTCTCGGGCCGGACGGTCCATGCCGGCCGCTCGCGGCTCGCGCCCCTGCTCGGGAAGGAGATCGTGGACCGCCGGATCGGCATCTGCGACGATCCCTTTGCCCGGGGGCTGGGGGCCACGGCCTGGGACGCGGAAGGGGTCCCGGCAGCGAGGCTCGATTTCGTGAAGGAGGGGGTCCTCACCTCCTTTGCCTATGATTTGAAGACCGCGTACCGGTACGGGGCGAAGCCGACGGGATCGGCGGTCAGGGGCGGGTTCTCGGGGAGCCCGGCCATCGGGGTCCACAACCTGGTCCTCGACGGCCCGCGGGAGGAGATCACCTCCGAAAAGGCCCTCTATGTCCA
>DATJPK010000008.1:0-20710 GCA_035506435.1 Methanomicrobiales archaeon | reverse complement strand
GAATCGAGGACAGGGAGGAGCGCCGCATCCACTCCGACGTATCCATGCACCGGGTCCTTGATGAACTTCATCGGCCTTTCGTTTAAGAATCATCAAATATTCATTGATAATAGTATTGGGTGATGATCACCTTCCTCTCCGGAGGAACGGGGACCCCCAAGCTCCTCCGCGGCGTGCGGGCCCTTCTTTCGGACAAGGAGATCGCCGTCGTGGTGAACACCGCCGAGGACGCATGGATCTCGGGGAACCACCTCTCGCCCGACTTTGACACGCTGCTCTACCTCTTCGCCGGTATCGCCGATACCACGACCTGGTGGGGCATCGCGGGTGACACCTTCACCACCCATGACGCGGTAACCGCGTGGGGCGGCGACGAGGGCCTTCGGATCGGCGATCGGGACCGGGCGATCCACATCCTCCGCGGGGAGATGCTCCGGAAGGGGATGCGGCTCACCGACGCGGCGGGGGTGCTCGCCCGCCGGCTCGGGGTCGAGGCAGCCCTCCTCCCGATGGCCGACACCCCCGTCGCCACCATGGTAGAGACCGATCTCGGGCTGCTCCACTTCCAGGACTACTGGGTGAAGCACCGGGGCCGGCCGCAGGTGAAGGAGGTGGTGAGGAGGTTTGCCGGGCCCCCGAAGGCCACCCCCGAGGTGATCCGGGCCATCGCGAAGTCCGAGGGGGTGGTCATCGGCCCCTCGAACCCGGTGAGCTCCATCGCACCCATCCTCGAGTGCGACGGTGTCACCGATGCCCTCGCGAAGAAGTTCGTCGTCGCGGTGAGCCCCTTCATCGGCGACCGGCCGGTGAGCGGGCCCGCGGCCGAGCTCATGAAGGCCTGGGGGAGGCAGCCCTCCTCGCAGGGGACCTTCGAACTCTACGAGGACATCGTCGATTTCTTCATCCAGGACATCAGGGACACGGTGAAGGTCGGGGGGGCGAAGCGGCTCGATACCCTCATGCGGGACAAGCCGGTGGCCGAGGCCCTTGCCCGGGAGATCCTCGCGCTCATCCGGGGGAAGAGCTCATGAGGGGGGACGCCATCCTCTCTATGGAACGCGGCAGGCAGGCGACATGACGGACCAGGAGATGACCCCCGCAGCGGTCGAGGACATGAGGCTCCTCGGGGACGTCGATGGGCTCATCCGCGCCCTTGCCCCGGGCCGGCCTGCCGAGGTTCGGAGGGCGGCCGCCACCTCCCTCGGCGACCTCGTCGACCCCCGGGCCGTCGCGCCCCTCGTCGCCGTGCTTGCCGAGAAGGAGGACCAGGTGAGGCTCGCGGCGGTCCTCTCCCTTGCAAAGATCGGCGATCCCCGGGCGGTCCCCCCCCTCATCGGCCTCCTCGCCGACCCGGACGGCGACGTGAGGACCGCGTCTGTGATCGCCCTCGGCATGATCGGCGACCGGAGCGCCGTCCCGCCCATCGTCTCGTCACTTGCCGATGCCCACACGCCGGTAAGGGACGCGGGCGCCTGGGCCCTCGGGGCGATGAAGGACGGGCAGGCGGTTCGTTCGCTCATCAGGTCCCTCTCCGACCCCGAGTGGCATGTCCGGATGGAGGCGGAATGGGCCCTCCTCGAGATCGGGCAGCCCTCGGTCGAGCCCCTCATCGCGGCCCTCCACGACGAGGGTGTCAGGTGGAAGGCGGCGGGGGTGCTCGTGAAGCTCGGTGGAATGGCCCTCGAGCCCCTGAAGGCCGCCCTCCAGAAGAACACCGACCCGAACACCCGGCAGGGGGGCGAGTGGGCCCTGAAGAAGATCCAGGAACTGAAGGCAAAGATGCGGGAGCGGGACCCCTTCAACGACCGGAACATCCCGAAAAAATGATCGGCAGGCCGGGCCCGGGGTGCGTTTCCCGGCGTCCCCCCCTGTAAATCCCCGGTTCAGGTCTTCCGGTGCCTCTCCGCCGCCGCGACGAAGCCCTCCGCGAGGGCGTCGGTGAAGTACGAGTGGGTGTACGCCCCGACCGTGTCCCACTCGGTGAGGCCATCGCAGCCCCCCAAGATCCCCTTCCCCCTCGCAAGCTCGAGGGAAAACCGGGCATCGCCCCCGCATTCGACGCGGGAGTAATGGAACTCGTGCCCCCGGAAGGAGAGGCCGGGGGAGAGGGCAGAGGCAGAGCAGGTCGCCCGGGCCTCCACGTACCCGAGCGCCTGGACCCTCCCGGTCAGCTCTGCACGGGCCGGGAGCACCCGCGCCATCGGGAACTCCCTGCCCTCCGCCGAGAGTGACTCGCAGAGCGCGAGGAGCCCGCCGCACTCGCCATACACCGGCATCCCGCCGGCGCAGGCCGGGCCGAGCTCCCCGATGAACCGGGATGCCGACAGTTCCCCGGCATGGAGCTCGGGATACCCGCCCGGGAGGTAGAGCCCGTCAACGCCGGGGAGGGGATCGGCGAGGGGGCTGAAAAACACCAGCCGGGCCCCGGCCCGTGCCAGCCGGTCGAGGTTCTCCTGGTACATAAAGCAGAAGGCGGCGTCACTGGCGACCCCGATGGTGACTGAGGGAGCCCGCGAGGGCTCAGGGCCGCCCGGGTCGGGGAACGGCGGGGAAGCCCGGGCAATGTCGAGGATCGCGTCCAGGTCGCAGCACTCCTCAAACACCCCTGCCTGGGAAGGGTCGGGGGCGGCCTCGGAGGCCATGACGAGGCCCAGGTGCCGGCTTCCGAGGGCGAGGTCATCCCGTTTCGGGACCCACCCGAGGGCACGCCCGCGGAGCCCGGCCTCGATGAGGGACCGGTGCCGCGGGCTCCCTACCCGGTTGAAGATGAAACCGGCGGGCGGGGTGGCCTGCCGGTGCCCCGCATATCCCTCGATGACCGCGTGGACCGACCCCGACATTCCCTTGGGCTCCACGACAAGGACGACCGGGGCGGAGAGCAGCTCCGCGACGTGGGCGGTGCTCGCGATGTGGCCCCCGTCCACCCCGTCGAAGAGCCCCATGACCCCCTCGATAACGGCGAGGTCGGCCCCCCGGGAGGCGCTCGCGAACACCCGGGCGACCTCCTCCTCTCCCATCATGAACGGGTCAAGGTTCCTCGAGACCCGGCCGCAGATGGCGGTATGGTGGGAGGGGTCGATGAAGTCCGGCCCCACCTTGAAGGGCTGGACCCGGAGCCCCTGGGCGGTGAATGCGGCCATGAGGCCCCGCGCGACGGTAGTCTTCCCGCACCCGCTCCAGGTGCCTGCAATGACGATCCGGGGGATGGCGCGGCTCACGGTCCCCTCACCTCCTGCACCGGGATCCAGGTCCCGGACTCTTCGCAATGGGCGGCGACCCGGCGCTCGACTCGGCCGACCACGCCGCCGGCATACCTGCCTGGAGGGGGGATCTCAACCTTATCAGGAGAGGCAGTTCAGTGTGCATGGCCAGGAAGCTCGTCATGGCGATGTTCCGGAATCCGGTGATGGAGGGATCCCGAAGTAGTGGCCTGATTCCCATGAATGGTGGCATCCGGGAGATAATTGATGTGATGGAGGAGGTCGTGCGGGGATTGCTTCGCGCCCGGGCACGATCATGCACCCCGGTGCGACATCGGCGGCCCGTCAGCCCCCTCGCTCTCGACGGTCGATGGGGGTACCGAGAGATGCCCTGCCCGGAGTTCGTGGTCATTCTTCATACCCGCCTTCACCCTCGCCGGCATTCCCCTTGGTGGCCGCTGGTGGTTCCTGTTCTGCCGGTTTCAAGGGGATGACCGCGATGGTGTTCCCGCTCTCCCTGCAATAAGCCTCCACCCGCAGGGTCACGCGGCCTGCCATGCTGTTCGTCGTCAGGATCAGGGAGTCTTTTCCCCGCAGGGCCCGGAGGATGCACTTGTCGATGACGCCGTAGTGGAACTCAACGGGCAGCTGTTCCTGCTGCGCCCGCTGTTTTGCCCGGGTGCCCATGGTCCCGATGGCAAGATCTTCACGGGATGCAACGCAGGAGGCAAGGGATCTCCTGTCCTCGTCCACATTGCAGACGGTGATCGTTCCCGGAACCCGGTTCCATCGGGAGCCGTGGAGCAGGTTCTCGATGATCTCCACCATGTCCAGCACGCTGCGGGGTTTCCGCTCCGGCTGGGAATACCCGCGCCGGCCGAGTTCCAGGGACAGGTCGAGCAGAGCCGGGACCGAGAGGTGGGCTTTCCGGACCAGCCCGGGGCTTCCAAAAGCCACTTCCGGCCGGTCCTCCCGGAGGATCTCCCCGTTCAGGAGGAGGATTGCCCGATCGGCCCAGGGGTACGCCAGTTCAACGTCATGCGTGGAGATGATCACGGTCCTGCCCTCGTGGTTCAGCTCCTCGAGGAGTTCCATGATGTCCTCGGAACCGGCCGGGTCGAGATCGCTCGTCGGCTCATCGAAAATCAGGATGTCAGGGTCCATGGCCAGGATCCCGGCAATGGCGACCCGTTTCTTCTCGCCGCCCGAGAGCTGGTGCGGGGGGCGCCGGCCGAAACCCTCGATACCGACGTGCCTGAGGGCATCGGCGACCTTCTTCCCCACCATCTCGTCGTCATACCCGAGGTTCGACGGGCCGAAGGCCACATCCTGCCAGACCGTGGGAGCGATGAGCTGGCGATCGGCGTTCTGCAGGACGTAGCCGACGCGCCGGCGGAGATCGCGGAGGGAGGCGGAATCGTACCGGATCGGCTTGTTGTCGAACAGCATCGTACCCGTGGATGGTCGGATCATGCCATTGAACATCTGGAGCAGGGTCGACTTGCCGGCTCCGTTCGGCCCCACAAGGGCAATCTTCTCTCCCTTCCGGATATGGAAACTTATCCCGCGGATTACTTCCCGCCCCTCCCGGGGGTAACGGAAATGAATGTCCCGGGCTTCAAGGATGATGCTCATGGCAGCTTCACGATCCTGGCGGATGCCATGAAACCGATCACTCCGAGAATGAGAAGGTAGAGGACGACAGGTATAATCGAACGCGCCCGTACCGGTTCTACCTGGCCAAATGAAGGGAACGCACCGTCATAGCAGCGGCAGTCCATGGCGCGGATCAGGTCCTCGCCGGCATTCCAGCTGGTGATGAAGAGCATACCGCAGAGGGAGGACAAGGACCGCAGCGATTCTTTCGGGGATCCGTACCCGAGCCTCATCTTCTGCGCCAGATAAATCTCCTTTGCATGTTCGTAGAAAATGAAGACGTACCGGTACATGATCATCATAAGGTCGATGAGTTCGACCGGGACCCGGGCGCGCTTCATGAGATTGAAGAGATCGGTCATCGGCGTCGTGAGCGTGATGAAGAAGAGCGAGACCGAGCACCCGAAGACCCGGCACAGGACCAGTATGCCTTCCCGCAGGGATCCTTCGGTGAGGGTGAGGTCGATCCAGAGCACCGGGTGGTATCGCCAGATTACCGCGCCTCCTCCGAGAAGGAAGAAAAGGAGAACCACGCTAATGACGGTGAAGACGGCCGGCCCCAGGAGGAGTTCGCCATAGATAACCGGTGAAACACGTGCCGGGATGACCAGGACGCAGCTGAGCACGATACCGGAGAGGAGTGGAACCAGCGGCGAGGGCGAAACGAGGCAGATAACGAGGGAACCAAGACCGAGGAGGAGCTTGGTTCCCGGGTGGATATGCCTGAAGGCACTCTCCTGCGCGATATCATCCAGCAGTGTTTCGAACATCGCAGTTACGGGTTGCCGGGGCGTTTTCTCTGGCCGTACCAGTACCCGATGACAAGTCCGACCACTACCCCGCCGAAGGTCGCCTGCAGGGCAAAGAGAGTCGATTCGATCTCGCCACTCGGCGGCACATACTGGGGGATCAGCGGCTTGAAGTCTTCGACCGATCTTCCCGTTATCTCCGCGATCTTCGCTGAACCGACATCATCCGACCCGCTGAACTCGTGTCCCGACTGGCCGCTCACGATGATGAAGAGGACAACGAAGACTGCGAGTCCGATTAAGGTGAGGATCTCGAGTTTCCTGTTCTGGAACATGGGTTACACCGTACCGGCCGGAACCTGGACGGTTGCCCCAAGGGCCCCGTCAATCTGCTGTTTCGAGAACACGCCCAGTTTCTCGATGAGATCCGGTTTGAGCTGGATAATGTACTTGAAGACCAGCGCAAGGACGAGTCCCTCGATGATAGAGAGCGGTACCTGGGTGATCGCGAAGATCGCGAAGAACGTGACGAAGGATGTGACGACCCCGCCGGCCGCGGCGGGGTAGGCAACGGCAAGTTCAAAGGAGGTGATGATGTACGTGACGATATCCGCGACCGCCGCTACCAGGAATACGGTGACGTAGATATTGACCGAGGTGTCTTTCAGGAGTTTGTACACCCAGTAACCGACCAGGGGGCCGCCGATTGCCATCGAGACCATGTTGGCCCCCATCGTTGACAACCCTCCATGGGCGAGCAGGAGCGCCTGGAAGAGCAGGACGATGCCCCCGATCAGGGCGGTGATGGAGACCCTGAAACACATCACCGAAAGCCCGGTACCGGTCGGGTGCGAGCAGCTGCCAGTCACCGAGGGCAGCTTGAGCGCGGACAGGATGAAGATGAAGGCGCCTGAGACCCCAAGCAGCGGCAGGAACTCCCTGTCTTTCCGTATCAATTTCCTGAGTTCAACGATCCCCATGATGACAAAGGGCAGGGCAATGATCCACCATACGAGGCACCACTGCCATGGGAGGAAACCTTCCATGATATGCATCCATATCACCTACACAAGCTAGCTTGTCTTAACTACATAAAACTTGCTTTAGAACCTCCCGATGACGAGAGAGAAGAGCCTCGAACGGATTTCGGGCGGGTTCGCAGGCGTGCCCCGCACGATCCGCTCGGCCGGGTACCCGAGGTCCTCGCAGAGGGCGATGCTGCAGGAGATCCCTTCGCCCGCGAGCGCGGCCGCGAGATCCCCGAGGGGAAAGGACGGGTCGGGGATGAGGAACACGATCTTCCCCCTCCGGAGCTCGCCAACGGTCTCGGCAATGGCCTGCCCGGGGTCCCGGCCATGCCCGTCCACGATTGCCACCTTCACGACCGGGAGCCTGAGCCGGGCAAAGGCGAGCTGGAGGGAGGAGATGCCGGGGACCACCTCGCCCTCCCTCTCGCCGAGGCCCGCGAGCATCGGGTCGCCGGTGGAGAGGAGGACCGCGTCACCGGGGATTTCGAGGGTTGAGTAGTCCCGGATCTCATGGATCTCGCAGGACCGGGGGAGGTGCGGCCGTGCAATCTCGATGGCCCGCCGGGAGCCATAGACCCGGTGTGCCTCCCGGAGTGCCCGGATCGCCTCTTCGGTGAGCATGCCGGGCCCGCAACCGACCCCGACAATCTTCACGGGATGCCTCCGAGGACCCTGCCCGACCGGTCGAAGAGGACGACCCGCACCCCGGGCATTCTCCCGTGGAAGTCCGCGAGCGTCGGCTCGATCGCCTCCCTCCACCCGTCCCGGGCAAGGAGCTGTTCGACGGTGCGGCACCCGGTCCCATCGAGGATGCGCGGGTTGAGCTCCCTGAGGATCAGCCCGGGGAGGCCGCAGAGGATCGCCTCGCCCCCGGCCGCCTCCAGCGCCTCGCGGATCTTTCCCCCGACGAGGATGACCTCCCGGTCCGGGAAGAGGAGCCGGGAGAACTTCAGGCCGGTCCTTCCCGTCGTGAGGACCGGGCAGTCCGAGGCCCGCACCCGCGACAGGACCGATGCGACCAGGTGCTCGTCCCAGGGCTCGACGAACCCCGTCGTCCCGAGTACCGAGATCCCGCCCCCGATCCCGAGCCTCGGGTTCAGGGTCCGTCCCGCCGCCTCCTTCCCGCCGGGGACCCGGAGGAGGACCCGCGCGCCGTGGCAGCCGGCCCCTTCCAGCCCCTCCAGGCAGGCGCCGAGGATGGAGGAGAGGGCGGTCTCGCTCACCGCGGGGGCACCCGGGTCATGGCCGGGGAGTTCCTCCCCGAACCTGCCGATCCCCTCGCCGAACTCAAGGGTAAGTCCCTCATCCGCTCCTTCGGCCCCGGCGATGAACACGAGGCCTGCCGTTGCGTCGGAGGGATGGTCTCCCGCGTCCTTCACGCACGAGCCTGTGCCTCCCCTCCCCCGGGCGGGAAGGTCCACCGTGATCAGGCAGGGGAGGGTGATCGCGACCCCATCCACGTCGCCCGCGAGGGAGAGGATCGCCGCCTTGCAGGCCGCCGCCGCCGTGGTCCCGGTGGTGAACCCCCGCCTGAGCACGGTACCGTCGGCCGTGAGGAGGGCGAGCCCCCGCTCTACGTCGGGAAGGAGGGCGGGGTCTTTACAGGCCTCCACCCACTCTTCGGGATACTCGAAACCGGTGACCGGGTCCCTCATGTCTCGCTCCCGGCTATGTGCACGGTGATGATCTCGTTCATCGCGGCAACCGCGACGGGGCTCCCCCCGCGGGTCCCCTCGGTGGAGATGGAGGGGACGGGCATGGTGCGGAGGAGTTCCTTTGACTCGGCGGCCTGCACGAACCCGACGGGGGTCCCGATCACGAGGGCCGGCACCCGCCCGCTCTCGATGAGCTCGCAGACAGCGAAGAGGGCGGAGGGGGCGTTCCCGATGACAACCACGGCCCCGTCGAGCCGGTCCTCGAGCGCCCGGAAGCCGGCGGCCGTGCGGGTCGTGCCCTCGCGGGCGGGCGGGCCGTCTGCGTCGAGGGCGCAGAGGACGGTGCTCCGGTGCCCGGTCTTCAGGATCCCCGCCTGGACCATCCGGATATCGGCGATGATTGCTGCCCCGCGGTCGAGAGCCCCGAGGCCGGCCTGGACCGGCCGGTTCCGGAACCTGAGCAGGCCGGCCATCGCGAGGTCCCCGACGGCGATGGCGCACCGCTGCCGGATCCGGTCCTCGGGCGTCCGGTCCCCGATGGCCGCACGGGCAATTGCCCTGCTCCGCTCCGCTATCTCCCTTGCCGCCCTCGTCCGCGCCCCGGGTTCAATAAAGGTATTTTCTCTCATAGCCCCTCGGCGTGATGATGCCTTCCGCCCCGCCGTTCCTCCTCCAGATCCTGCTCCCGCGCCCCCCGATGATGACCGTGGCATGCATGTCCGCCTCCCCGGTGCTGCCCGCCGCATCCCCGAGGGTGACGACCGCGAGGTGCTCGCCCTCGCGGTAGGCGTCCCGGGCAAACCCGACCGGTGTCTCCGGTGGCAGGTGCCGGAGCGCGATCGCGAAGGCGGCAGCGAGGTGGTCCCTCCGGCCCCGGCTCCTCGGGTTGTAGAGCACGACCGGGACCCCCATCTCAAACGCGAGGCCGAGCCGCCGCTCGATCTCCCCGCGGGGGGTGAGGAGGTCAGAGAGGCTGATCACGACGAAATCTCCCGAGAGAGGGGCGCCGAGCCGGGAGGCAGCCGCCGTCGCGGCGGTCACACCCGGCACCACCTCGACGGGGATATCGAGGCCCGAGTGCTCCAGAACCTCGAGCACAATGGAGGCCATGCCATAGACCCCCGGGTCGCCCCCGCTCACGATGACCACCGACCTCGAGCAGGCCAGCTCGACGGCCTGCCGGGCGCGGTCCACCTCCTTCCCCATCGAGGAGCGGATAACCTCTTTCCCGGCGAGAAGGGGGGCGACCTGGTCGAGGTAGGTGCCGTTCCCGATGATGAGATCGGCCGCCCCGATGGCCTCCTTCGCCCGCCCGGTCATCTGGTCCAGCCTCCCGGGCCCTATCCCGACGATGGCAAGCCTGCCCGTCCCGGCAGGGCCCGGGCCCGGCCCCGGGTCACGGTCAGCGCGCGATGGCAAGGGTCACCCCCCCATAGTTCTTTTTCCGGGCCACAAGAACCCCTCTCCCTGAGATGGCAAGGGCGCAGGGCTCGGCCACCCCCGGCAGGTCGAGGAGCCCGGCGCGGGAGGGGGTCGGGCCGGGCCTGGCACGGATGGCATCGTCACCGAGGAAAACGAGGGTCCCCCCGAGCGCGAGGACGGCATCGGCAAGCCCCTTCTCGCGCATCTTTTTCACCGTCGTTGCATAGGCAAAGACATCGGCAGGGGAGATCCCGGCCGCCGCAAGGCCCGTCTTCACGGAGGCGAGGATCGTCTCCCCCGAAAGCCCCCTGCGGCACCCGAGCCCGACGGTGTACTCCCCGCGCTTCAGCAGGACGGGGACCCCGGGCCCCGCGATGACGATTCCAGGGCCGGCAACGGGGTAGACCGGGACCTCGCCATCGAGGATCGCAGCATTCGCGGCCCGGGTCGAGGGGGGGTTCAGCACCTGCAGGCCACGGGCGTCCGCCACCGCCTCGACTGACATCTTCCCCTCGGTCTCGGTGGCGGTGCTGATCACCGGCCGGATCCCGAGCCCGGCGAGGGACTTCGCGATCCGGTTTGCCCCGTGGTGGCCCCCGGCGACGGGGATCGCCCATGCGAGGTCGGGGCTCACGACGATGACTGCCGGGTCCTGCCACTTGTCTTTGAGGAGCGGGGCGATGGACCTCACGACGATGCCTGCCGACATGACGGCCACGATGGCGGAGTACGACCCGAACGCGGACCGGAAGGCATCCGGGCCGTAGGGGATGACCTCCGCCCCGAGGTGGCCGGCAATTTTTTCTGCCTTTTTCATGAACCGGGGCAGGGCGATGATGCAGGTGCCGGTCATGGGTAGAGGTGCGACCTCCTGAACCCCGAGGTCCGGGGCTCGACCACCTTCCCGACGACGACAAGGGCGGTCTTCCCGATGCCCGCCGCCTCAGCCCTTCCTGCGATGTCGGCCACCGTGCCCCTCGCGATTTTCTGGTCGTCCCACGAGGCATGGTAGATCACGGCCGCAGGGGTATCCGGCGGGCACCTGAGTTTCGCAACCACGTCGGAGATCCGGTCCCCTCCCAGGAAAATGACCAGGGTCTCTCCGAGCGAGGACAGCTCGGGGATCCGGTCCTCCTCGAGAGTCTCCCCGGCCGGGCGGGTGACGATCACCGACTCGGAGACCCCCTTCAGGGTGAGCTGGGTCCCGAGCGCCGCTGCCGCGGCGAAGAGCGAGGAGACCCCCGGTACAACGACCGAGGGGATGCCCCGGTCCTCGAGGGCGAGGATCTGCTCGACGATGGCACCGTAGAGGGAGGGGTCGCCGCTGTGGAGCCGGACGACCCGCTTCCCTGCCCGGGCCGCCTCTTCGAGCCGGGTGATGATATCCGCATGGCCCATCCCGTGGCTGTCCAGCTTCTCGGGCGCCCTGGACTTTGCAACGAGATCGGGGTTCACGAGCGAGCCGGTGTACACGAGCAGTTCGGCCGATTCGACAAGCGAAAGCCCCTTCACCGTGATGAGGTCGGGATCCCCCGGGCCTGCCCCGACGAAAAAGACAGGTTCAGAGCCCATCCTTACCGCCCCGCATAGAGGATGGAGAAGTAGGTGCTCCGCTCGGGGAGTTCTCCCCGGTACACCCGCTCCCCGTCGAGGAACATTCGCTCGACGAGGATGAACTCCGTGAACCCCTCCCGGGCGAGGCGTTCCGCCTCTTTTCGGGGGCGGCGCACCTTGAGAAGGATCCGGCCCCGCTCTCCTTTCCCGTCGGAGACCGAGAACCCGCCGGAGAGGGTGATCCCCGCCACCGAGGCAAAGGCGGTGACCGAGGAAACGCCGGGGACGGTCCTGCACCCGATGGCCGGGTACCGCTCCTGCACCACGGCGAGGAGCCGGGCCCAGGTGGAGTAGACGTTCGGGTCGCCGAGAAGCGCAAAGACCGCTGTCCCCGACCCCGCCACCCGGGCAATCTTTCCGGCCGCGTCCTCGATGGCGTGCCTGATGGCCTCCTCGTCACCGGTCATCGGGAACGGCAGTACCTCGGGGTCCCGGTACGGGGCGACCAGGCCCTGCGCGATCCCGCCGGGGACAAACACAGCGTCCGCCTCCCGGAGCAGCCTCACTGCCCTGAGGGTGAGGAGCTCGGGGTCACCCGGCCCGAGTCCGAGGCCAATGAGCACGGTCACCGCCCCCCGATGACGAGGTAGGCGGGGTTCGCCGGGGAGAACATCGTGCCGCCGGCGAGGTCCCGGGAATGCGCCACCTGCACGAGGAGGGACTCCCGGAAGATGCCGAGCCTGCGCATCGCGGCGACGGCAGCCCCGAGGGTCTCTATCCGGACGCAGGAGACGACCATCCGCCCCGTCCCCGCTGCGCCGAGGGCCCCGATGACCTCGGGGAGGTTCCGGGATCCACCGATGAAGGCCCGGTCCGGGGCGGGCCGGCCTGCGAGGGCCCCGGGGGCTTCTCCCTCGAGAAATGTGATGTTCTTCCTACCGGCCGCCCGGGCCTGCTCCCTCGCATACGCGATAGCCTCTGGCCGCCGGTCGACGGCATAGACCTCTCTCACCAGTGGCGAAATGGCGATGCTCACCCTGCCCGAGCCGCAGCCGATATCGGCAAAGATGCTCCCCGGGGAAAGGTCCAGCTTCCGGAGTGCGATGGCAAGGATCTCGTCCGGGGTGGAACCCGCGGTGGGTGGCATCATCCTCAAGTTATCTTGTCTTAAAGTATATTTTATTGATTATTCGTTTTTGTACCGGATTGCACAAGGAGCGTCCCGGTTTCCGGCTCGAGAAGCTTCGACAAAGCCCCGCCCGCCGCCCCCCGCCGCCACCCATCCGATTTTCTGGAGAGATACCAGGACGTTTTGGGTCCACCCGTTCGTCCGGGATGGTGAACGTCCCGACATTCCCGAATACCAACACCTTTTACCTTTTCAGCGGAAATATAGGAGGTATCTGAACATGGCGAGCCCCATTGCATCCATCACCCCGTCAAGCGGACGGGCGGAGATCACCGGCTGGGTCCACGAGAAGCGGGACCTGGGCGGTCTCACCTTCTGCCTGGTCCGGGACCGGACCGGTATCGTCCAGGTCACCGTGAACCGGAAAAAGGCCCCTGCCCCCGTCCTCGAGGCCCTCGCCAGCCTCGCACGGGAGTCGGTGGTGAGGATCGAGGGAGCGGTGAAGGCCATCGAGAAGGCACCCGGCGGCAGGGAGATCATCCCCGACCGGTTCGAGATACTCGCGCCGGCCGCGTCCCCGCTCCCCCTCGACGTGGTGGAAAAGGTGCCCGCCGAGCTCGACACCCGGCTCGACTCCCGGTTCCTCGACCTCCGGAGGCCCCGGGTCGCGGCGGTCTTCCTCATCCGGTCCGCCGTGATAGGCGGGGTCTGGGATTTCCTCACCTCCCGGGGGTTCGTGAACATCGCGACCCCGAAGCTCGTGGCCGCCGCGACCGAGGGGGGCACCGACCTCTTCCCGGTGGCGTACTTCGAGAAGGAGGCCTTCCTGAACCAGAGCCCCCAGCTCTACAAGCAGATGATGATGGCGGCGGGCTTCGAACGGGTCTTCGAGATCGGCCCCATCTTCCGGGCCGAGGAGCATAACACGACGAAGCACCTGAACGAAGCCACCTCCATCGACATCGAGGTTTCCTTTGCCGACGACCTGCAGGTGATGGAACTCCTCGAGGACCTGGTGATCGATGCGTACCGGCGGGTTGCCGACACCTGCCCCGACCCGATCTCCTGGCTCGGTATCGACCTCGAGGTCCCGAAAAAGCCCTTCCCCAGGCTCGCATACCGGGACGCCATCGAGATCGCGGCACGCCGGACCGGGGAGCCGCTCGCGTTCGGGGACGACTTCGGGGCGTCGGCCGAGAAGGCCCTCGGCGAGGAAATGGGAGTGCACTATTTCATCGTGGACTGGCCGACGGCCATCAAGCCTTACTACGCGATGCCCCGGGAGGACAACCCGGAGCTCGCCCGGGCCTTCGACCTCATGCACCCGCGGATGGAGCTTGCGAGCGGCTCACAGCGGATCCACCAGCACGACCTCCTCGTCCACCAGATCCGGTCCAAGGGCCTATCCGCCGACTCCTTCGAGTTCTACCTCCGGCCCTTCCGGTACGGCATGCCCCCCCACTCGGGCTGGGGCCTCGGCGCAGAACGGCTCGTGATGACCATGCTCGGGCTTTCGAACATCAGGGAGGCGGTGATCTTTCCCCGGGACCGTCACCGGCTCGTGCCATGATCCTGATCCACAAGGTCCTCCCGACCACGGTCGTGGGCAGCTACCCCGTCGTGAAGAGCCCCTCGTTCCGGTCACTCCTCGATCCCCTGAAGTCGGCGGTGGAGACCGCGGTAGCCGACCAGTTGTCGGCCGGGGTCGATATCATCTCCGACGGGCAGGTGCGGGGCGACATGATCACCGCCTTTGCCTCGAAGCTCCCGGGGATCCGGGGGCAGCAGGTGGTGGGGAAGGTGCTCCCGCCGGACAAGCCCATCACCGTCGCCGACACCCGGTATGCCGTCTCGAAGCACCCGTGGGTGAAGGGCATCGTCACCGGCCCTTCAACCCTCGCCCACACCCTCCAGATCGCGACCCCGACCTACCGGGACCGGGCAGACCTGACCCTCGACCTCGCCCAGGCGCTTGCCTACGAGGCAAAGGCCCTCCAGGAGGCAGGGGTCACGGTCATCCAGGTGGACGAGCCCATCTTCTCCACCGGTGCTGCCGACCTCGCCGTCGGCGGGCAGGCCATCCAGATCCTCACCTCGCTCCTCCAGAAGCCGGTCTTCCTCCACGTCTGCGGGGGGCTCGTCGGGGCGGTCGACGAGATCCTGAAGATGAAGGTCGCGGGCTTCGACTTCGAGTTCGCGGGGAACGACGTGAACCTCCAGTTCCTCTCGGGAAAAGACCTCGGCGACCGGTTCCTGGGCTTCGGGTGCGTGGACTCGAACGACCCTGCCGTCGAGAAGGTCGCGGTGATCAAGAAGCGGATCCAGGCGGGCATCGAGGCATTCGGGCCCGAGCGGCTCCTCATCGACCCGGACTGCGGACTCCGGATGCTCACCCGGGAGGCGGCATTCGGGAAGCTGAAGGCGATGGTGGACGCTACCCGGGAGGCCCGGGTGGAGTTCACCGCGGCCACACCGCGCGACTCGTCGTGGAAATCCTCTTTTTAGAAAGGGTCGCACCCCGCCTGACGGCGGGTCGCTCCAGCCCGGGTCCTGATGGACCCTCGCCAGTCGCACCCCGCCTGATGGCGGGGCGCTCAAGGTCGGGTTCTCTCGAACCCTCCCTTACACCACGCGGCTCGTCGTCGAGATCTCGAGCCCGTTTTCCTTGATCAGGAGGGGGATGCCCCGGGTCGGGAGGTCCATGCCCTTCACCTTGTGGACAATCAGGGTATGCTCGTTTTCGATCCCCTCGTACACCTCCCGGAACTCGACGACCATATCGGCGGCCCGCATGACCCGGATCTCCTCGACGATCGGGTGCACCCCCCGGTAGAGGAGGAAGAGGTAGTTGGACTTCCGTTTCTCGGCGTCCTTCGAGCAGATGGATATGAACTTGATCGCGGTGTCGATCCCGTTCTTCAGGATGACCGAGGAGAGGGAGTCCACGACGATGCGTTCGCCCCGGGCCAGCTCGAGGAACTTCTCGAGGAGGGAGACCGCCCGGGCGTCGATCATCCCCGGGAGGGGCTCCGCGTCGGTGATGAAATAGGAGCCGTTCCCGTCCTGCTGCCAGAACTGGCGGCCGAGCAGCTCCATGCCCGAGACCGCCGTTCCCACGGCAACGATGACGGTTCCCTTCGGGAACCCGCCGGAGAGGACGTGGTCGAGGCTCGGTATTCCCGTTGAACGCTTGTCTGCTGCGGCGGTATCCGGAGTACCGCCGGACTTTGGTGTTCCCCCCGGCATATGGTATCACTGGTGGATTCGTGCTCGGCTGTTCCCACCAGTGTGTCGCCCCGCGCAGTGATAAACCTTGCCAGTTCCGTAAAAAGAAGAAACGGGGGTCCGGATCCCCTCTACTGGTACTCCGGCGGCTGGACTTCCTTCGGGAGGCCGCCCTTGAAGACCTCCCGCATCCGCCGGTAATAATCCCGCACGTTCTCGTTCATCATCGCGTGGACCTTCTCGAGGGCCGCGGCGAAATGTCTCGCCTCGACGGTCTGCGCCCCCTCCCTCATGGCAAGCATCCCCGCTTCCCTGCAGACCCCCTCGAGGTCTGACCCCACATACCCCGCGGTCTGTTTCGCGATCTCACGGAGCAGGGCGTCCCTGGCCGGGTCCTCGATGCTGAGCCCGCGGGCCGACAGGACGGCAAGGACCCGCTTCCCGTTCAGGGGGGCCTGCACTTCACCACCAGGCCCTTGGCCTGGCGGTTCTCCCTCGGGCTTCTGCCCTTCGCGTTCACCACCAGGCCCTTGGCCTGGCGGTTCTCCCTCGGGCTTCTGCCCTTCAGGCTCCTCACCGGCCGGCGGGGCACGGATGTTTCCCGATACGTCGGCGAGCCTGATCTTCCTGCCGGTGCCGAGCGGCTCCAGCAGGTTCTCGAGGCCGGTCTCGGTCAGGTGGCGAACCGCTGCCACGAATTCGTCCAGCGTCGAGCCGGCGATGGGCATCCCCCGGGTGTGGATGGAGAGGATCTTGAGCCGGTCCTCCTCCGACGGCTCCCCGATGTACACGAGCCGGTCGAACCGGCCCGTCCGGAGGAGTGCGGGGTCCACCATGTCAAGCCGGTTCGTGGCCCCCATCACGACGACACCCCTCAGCTCGAGCAGCCCGTCCATCTCGGTGAGGATCTGGTTGAGCACGCTCTCGATGACATGGGAGTCGGTGGCCGAGCCCCGGGCAGGGGCGAGCGCGTCCAGCTCGTCGAAGAAGATGATCGAGGGGGCGACCTGCCGGGCCTTCTTGAAGATCTCCCGGACGGCACGCTCGGATTCCCCGACCCACTTCGAGAGAAGCTGGGGGCCCCGGACCGGGATGAAGTTCGCCCCGCTCTCGGTCGCGACGGCCTTTGCGATCAGGGTCTTCCCCGTGCCGGGCGGCCCGTAGAGGAGCACCCCCTTCGGCGGTTCGATCCCGAGCCGGTCGAACCGGGCCCGCTGGGTGAGCGGGTACTCGACCGCCTCGCGGACATCCTCCTTCTCGGCGTCGAGGCCGCCCACGTCCTCCCACCTCGTGTGGGGGACCTCGAGGAGCACCTCCCGCATCGCCGAGGGGCCGACGTCCCGGAGGGCCTCCCGGAAGTCGCTTGCAAGCACCTCCATCCGGTCGAGCACCTCGGCCGGTATCTCGTCGGCTTCGAGGTCGATGTCGGGGAGGTACCGGCGCAGCGCCCGGATGGCCCCCTCACGGGCGAGGGCCGCGAGGTCCGCCCCGACGAAGCCATGGGTCTGCTGCGAGAGCCTGCCAAGCTCCACGTCCTTCGCGACCGGCATGCCCCGGGTATGGATCTTCAGGATCTCGGCCCTGTCCATCTCGTTCGGGACCCCGATCTCGATCTCCCGGTCGAACCGCCCCGGCCGACGCAGGGCCGGGTCGATGGCGTCCACCCGGTTCGTGGCGCCGATGACCACCACCTGCCCCCGCTCCTCGAGGCCGTCCATCATGGTGAGGAGCTGGGCGACGACCCGGCGCTCCACCTCGCCGGTCACGTCCTCCCGGCGGGGAGCGATGGAGTCCAGCTCGTCGATGAAGATGATGGACGGGGCGTTCTGCCGCGCCTCCTCGAAGTGCTCCCTGAGCTTCTGCTCGCTCTCGCCGTAGTACTTCGAGATGATCTCGGGGCCGGCGATGGGGATAAAGTGGGCCCGGCTCTCGTTCGCCACGGCCTTCGCGATCAGCGTCTTCCCCGTCCCGGGCGGGCCGTAGAGGAGGACCCCCTTGGGGGGCTCGATCCCGAGTTTCTGGAAGAGCTCGGGGTGGCGCATGGGGAGCTCGATGGTCTCCCTGACCCGCTGGAGCTCCTCCTTGAGGCCCCCGATATCCTCGTAGCTCACCTTTTTCAGCCCCTCGAAGCCTGCCGCGGGCTTGTCAGAGAACTCGACCTGCGTGTTCTTCGTGATGATGACCGCGTTCTCCGGCTCCACGAGGACCGCCTTGAAGGCCACGAGCTGGGCCTGCACGAACGGGAGCCCGATGGGGATGGGGACGACGTCGTTCTTCACCACGGGGAAATCGATGAGCCGGTTCGCGACGCCCGGGTAGTTGATGGGGAACTGGCGGGGCATGTCCTCGGGGGGCGCGAGGACCACCCGCTTTGCCTCCACCTCGTCCTCGACCGCCGAGACCTTCACCCGGTCGCCGATGGCTACCCCGCCGGCGTTTGCCCGGGTGAAGTTGTCCACCCGGACCTTTCCCTGGTGCCAGTCGGAGACCATGGACCGCCAGACCTTGGCCACCGTCCGCCGCTTGCCCTCGATGTGGACGATGTTCCCCGGCGAGAGCCGGAGCTGGAGCATCGTCTCGGGGTCGAGCCTGACCTTCCCCGCCCCCTGGTCCTCGGGGTACGCGGTGTCGACCTTCAGGAATACTTCAGGCATCACCTTAAATTGATGTACAGAGGATAATAAGTTTCAGTATGAGGGCCCTCCTCTTCGACCCGTTCCACGGCGCCTCAGGTGACATGATCACAGCTGCCCTCCTCCACCTCGGGGCAGACCGGGAAACGGTTCTCCGTGCCATGGCCTCGGTGGTGAAGGAGCCCGTCGTCGAGGAGGCGGAGCGGAACGGGATCCGCGCCCTCCGGGTGAGGACCCGTGCGGAGGTAAGTCCCCGTTCCCTCGACGAGGTCCTCGGGAGGCTCGCGGCCGCAGACGCCCCGGCCCCGGCGCTTGCCATGGCCGAGCGGGTCATCCGGAACCTCCACCGGGCCGAGGAGAAGGTCCATGGTGAAGTGGCTCATTTCCACGAGGTCGGGGCAGACGATGCCATCGCCGACATCGTCGGGGCCTGCACCGCCCTCCACGCCCTCGACGTCCGGCACGTGGCGGTCCTCCCCATCGCCCTCGGAGGGGGGCTCATCACCGGGTCCCACGGGACCCTTCCCGTGCCCGCGCCGGCAACCGCGGCCCTCCTCGCCTCCTCGCACCTCCTTGCCTACCCGGGTCCGAAGGACGGGGAGCTGCTCACCCCGACCGGGGCGGCCCTCCTCGCGGAGTTTGCGACCCTTCCCTCCTCGCAGGTGCCGCCCGGTGAGATCCTCGGGGTCGGGTACGGGGCAGGGAGCCGGGAATCGGGGACCATGCCCAACCTCCTCCGGGTCTTCCTCATCGAGGCCGGGGAGGTGGAGCATGACCGTGTCGAGATCCTCGAGACGAACGTGGACGACGTGAGCCCGGAGGTCGTCGCCCATGCCATCGCCCGGCTCATGGACGCCGGTGCCCGGGACGCTTCCGTCATCCCGGCGATGATGAAGAAGGGGCGGAGCGGCCAGCTCGTTCGGGTCATCGCCGACCCTGCCCTCACGGGCCCTCTTGCCCTTGTCCTCGCTGAGGAGCTGGGCACCCTCGGGATCCGGGTGATCCCCTCGGTCCACCGGCTCATCGCCTCCCGGCGGGTGATCCGGGTACCGATCGTCATCGGGAAGGAGACCCGGGATATCGCCGTCAAGGTGGGTTCACTCGGGGAACGGATCATCTCGGTGAAGCCCGAGTTCGAGGAGGCCCGGGCCTGGGCGGATGCGAAGGGGATCCCGGTGAGGGAGGTCCTCCGGCGAGCCGGGGAGGCGGCGTGGCAGATGGTCGCCCGGGAGGGACGGGATGGCGGCTGAACCACGGCGGGAACGGGTCTCCACCGGGATCCCCGCGCTCGACGCCCTCCTCGGGGGCGGCCTCGAGAGCCGGTCCATCACCCAGGTCTATGGCGAGCCGGGCTGCGGGAAGAGCAGCTTCGCCCTTCTTGCTGCCGTCGAGCGGCTGAAGGCAGGCGAGTCGGTGATCTACCTCGACACCGAGGGCTTCTCGGTGGAGCGGTTCCGGCAGGTGGCGGGCGACCGGGCCGAGGAGCTCGCGCAGCGGCTCTTCCTCTCGGAGCCCGTCGACTTCGAGCAGCAGGGCATCATGATCGCCGAGTCCGAGCGGCTCCTCCAGAAGGGCGGGGTCGGCCTCGTCGTGCTCGACTCGGCGACCGCGCTCTACCGCACCGAGCTCACGAGCGGGCAGGAGGCCCAGCGAAGGCTCGCACGGCAGCTTCTCCTCCTGCTCGGGCTTGCCAGGAGGTACGGGATCCCCGTCCTCGTTACGAACCAGGTGTACATGGACGTGACGAGGAACGTGCCGACCGGCCTCGGCGGGACCACGATGGCCCACCTGTCGAAGGCCATTATCCGGCTCGAGGGCTCCGAGGGGGTCCGGCGGGCGGTGCTCGAGAAGCACCGGTCCCTGCCGGCGGGCGGGAGCTTCTTCTACGAGATGACGGGCGACGGGATCAGATCCCGAGAGAGCCCGTGAAGACGGTGCGTGCCGGGCCCTCCATCTCGTTCTTCTCCCCGAGCTTGATGGTGAGGGGGCCGCCGACGGTCTCCACGTGGACGGTGTCGCCGACCATTCCGAGTTTCCGGGCGACCGCGGCAGAGGCCATCGCCCCCGTGCCGCAGGAGAGGGTCTCGGCCTCAACGCCCCGCTCGTAGGTCCGGATGTGGAGGGTATTCTCCCCGCTTTTCTCGACGAAGTTCACGTTTGCCCCGTTCGGAAACGTGTGGTGGTTCCGGATGGCAGGTGCGAGATCCCCGATGTCCACCGACCCGACCTCGTCCACGATGACCACGGCGTGGGGGACACCGGTGTTCACCGCGTAGACGGTGTACTCGAGGATTTCCTCCTTGTATTCCCCCTCGCCCGTCGCCGGGATGTCCTTCCGGTCGAACTTCGGCACCGGCATCCCGATGGTGGCCGAGAACTCCTGCTCCTCGTCGTACTTCGCGGTGACCTGGATTACCCCGGCGAGCGTCTCGACCGCAAAGGAGTCCTTCGCATAGCCC
>DATJPK010000007.1:0-15398 GCA_035506435.1 Methanomicrobiales archaeon | reverse complement strand
CGGCTCCATCTGCCTGTACCACGAGCAGGAGGAGAACCTGGTCTCGGGAGACACCGTCTTCACCCACGGGTCCTTCGGCCGGTACGACCTCCCGGGGGGGAACCTCGCCTCGCTCAAGGCCTCGATCCAGAAGCTCTCGGGTTTCACCGTGAAAGGGATCTACCCCGGCCACGGGGATCCCATCCGGGAAGGGGGCAGCCGGCACATCGCCGCGGCGCTCGGGGCGGTCAGGGACCTGCATGGATAAGGGGATCTACGCCCTCCTCTTCTCGAACCCTGCCTGCTCCCTTGTCATCGGCGGCCTCGGGAAGGTCCGGTTCAGGAAGGGCTGGCACATCTACGTCGGCTCCGCAAGGGGGCCCGGGGGGTTTGCCCGGGTGAAGAGGCACTGCCGCCTCGCCCTTGCACGGGACCGTGCTCCAAAATGGCACGTGGACCACCTCCTGGTTTCGCCGCTCTTCTCCCTGCGGTCCGTGGTCTGCGGCCCGACGGACGAGGACCTGGAATGCCGGCTCGCGCGGGCCCTCGGGAACGGGGGAATACCTTCCTTCGGCTGCAGCGACTGCGGCTGCCCGAGCCACCTCTTCCACCGCAATACCGGCCCCGCCCGGGAGGTGACAGGGGCGATGGCATCCCTTGGCCTTTCCCCGGTAAGCACAATCCTCAAGAAGGAGTAAGGTGAGGACAGGGTATGCAAGTCGTGGGAATCTCGGGCTCGATGCGGAAGGACGGGAACACGGCAAAGCTCGTCAAGGCTATCATCGACACGGTGAAGGAGTCGGGTATCAAGGCAGAGTACGTGACCCTCGCGGACAAGGTCATCAAGCCCTGCCTCGGCTGCGAGAACTGCAAGGAGGAGCATGCCTGCATCGTGAAGAACGACGACTGGGAGAAGATCATCAAAAAGGTCCTCGACTGCGAGGTCCTCGTCCTCGGGTCGCCCACGTATTACTATGATGTCGGGGGGCAGGTGAAGAACTTCATCGACCGGACGTACTCCCTGTACCACGACCGCCAGCTCGCGGGGAGGAGCGCGGTGGGGGTCGCCGTCCATGCCGACTCGGGGGCGAAGAGGGCCCTGCAGACGATGGAGGGCTTCTTCAGCTCCCACGAGTTCTCCTACCTCGGGCATGTCGTGGGGAAGGGCTACCTCGCGGGAGAGGTGCTCGAGGACGGGGCTGCCATGCAGGCCGCCGGGAAGATGGGCCAGAAGATAGTCCGGCTCCTGAGGCCGGAGGACTAGATCCCGGGTCCATCAGGAGCCGGGATCGTCCGGGGGGTAGGGGCCCCTCTGGACTGGTTCAGATCAGCTCGTAGAGGGTCGTCCGCTGCCTGAGGGGCCGCCCCAGGTCCCCCGCCATCCTCGCCATTTCTGCCGGGTCGAGATACTCGGTGTCCGTCGCACCCGCCCCCTTTGAAATGGACTCCTCGTACATGGTGCCGCCCAGGTCGTCTGCCCCGGCGACGAGGCCGAGCTGGGCGAGCTTCTTCCCGAGCTTCACCCACGAGGACTGGATGTGCGGGATGTTGTCGAGGAAGAGCCGGGAGACCGCGATCATGAGGAGGTCGTCCCGCCCTGTCGCCCCGGCCCTCGCACGTCCCTTCCGGTAGAGGGGAGTCTGCATGTGTATGAAGGAGAGGGGCACGAACTCGGTAAACCCGCCGGTGTCGTCCTGAATGGAGCGCAGGATCGAGAGGTGTCGTGCCCGGTCTGCCACGCTCTCGCAATGGCCGTACATGATGGTCGCCGTCGTCGGAATGCCGAGGCCATGCACCTCCCGGATGACCCGCTCCCAGGTCGCCGTGTCCACCTTCCCCGGGCAGATCACCCCCCTGATATCGTCGACGAGGATCTCCGCGGCCGTCCCGCACATGGACCCGAGGCCGGCCTCCTTCAGCCGGCGGGCCATCTCTGCCGTGGAGATGCCGCTCTGCCTCGCGCCATAGGCCACCTCCATCGGGTTACTCGCGTGGAGATGGACCCCCGGGGCCGCCTCCCGGATCCAGGTCAGGATGTCGACATAGGAATCCGCGGTAAAGTCAGGATGGAGACCGCTTACCGTGCAAATCTCGGTGACGTTCCTCTCCCGCGCCTTCGCCGCCTTCGCCTGGACCACGGCCCGGTCAAAGAAGTAGGCATCGGGATCTCCATCCTTCCGGGAGAACCCGCAGAAACCGCAGGCATTCACGCAGATGTTCGTGACGTTGATATTCTGGTTCCGGACGTAGGTGACCGCCTCGCCGACCCGGTCCTCCCGCATCCGGTCTGCACATGCTGCGACGGCCCAGACATCCCTGCCCGTCGCCTCCATGAGCAGCGCGGCCTCCTTTTCGGTGAGCCGGTGGCCGCCCGACACGTCCCTGATCAGGGTCCTGACACCTGCCATGGCGCTCACCTCCTCCCTTTCTTCTTCCGCTTTTTCTCCTCGGGTTCATCGTCAGCCCGGGAGACGTACACCTCGTGGATGATGAGGAGGATGATGACCGCAGCGGCAAACTCAGGGTAATGGAGGGTCGGGTACCCGAGGAGGGGCACGGAGAAGAGCGCCTTTCCCACGATCCACTCGTCCTTTACCGGCTGGATGGGACCGATGCCCTGGATGGATGACTGCTGGTCAAAGATCTGGTTGTTGTCGCCCAGGGTCAGGTAGCCGGCATGGGTCTCGGTGACATGGAGATTTGTTTCGAACCATGCGGCGTCGTGGTACGCGATGGCCCGGTGGATAATCGGGTGGATGTTCGGGGCGCCGTTCGGCCGGTAGATGATGACGTCCCCGTAGTTCCCGAACTTCATGTATCCCGAGCTCCTTCCTGCTTCGAAGGTCTGGAGGGGCCCGAACCGGTCCTCCTGGACGACGAAGACCAGGTCGTTCACCTGCATGTTCGGGACCATGCTCTCCGATTCCACCGCCACCACCGCGGGCCAGGTCCCGCAGACCAGGTAGAGGAGGAGGGCGATACCGCCCACGACGGCCACGACCCAGAGGACCTCCCGGCCGAGGGCGACCGCCCAGTGGTCGCTCTCCCGGAACGCCTTCACCGCCGCCTTTACCCGCCCGCGAGGAACCTCTTTTACCATGGGGTTGCCGTACTCGTGGTACGCGGCATATCTACATAAACTTTTTAGATTGAGAAAACCCGCATGGACAGGCCGCTTTCTCCCGAAGGGGCGCTGTAACGCGTTCCGCTCTTCACCCCCCCGTGGAGAAGGGAAGAAGAAATAACCCGAAGGATCATATGGTACGGTGATGCTTGCGGACGGGGAGATCGTGCGCCGGTTCCTGGAGGCGAAACTCCAGGTGCACCCCGACGTGGTCTCCTACCTGCGCGAGAAAAACGATCCACATCTTCTTGATAAGATCCTGGCGGGGGTCCCGCACGGCACCCTCGTCGTGTCTGCGGTGCACATCCCCGACCTCTCCCCGGTCCGTGACGGCGAGCGGTTCCTGCCCGAGCCGGATCTCGAGGTGATCGCGGGGAAGGCGGGAGACTCCCCCGAGAAGAACCGGTTCGAGGACTTCTTCCCCTACTTCCGGGACCGGTACACCCGCCTCTCCGAGATCCTCCGGTCGCGGGTGAACCCCGTCCCCATCGAGGCCCTCACCCGCAGCACCCGGTACCGGCAGGAGGAGTGCATGGTCACGGGGATGGTGCTCGACGTGCGCACGACCGCGAACGGCCACCGGCTCGTGGACCTCGAGGACCCGACCGGGCAGATACCGGTGCTCTTCAACAAGGGAAGGGAGGGATTTGCCGAGGCCGAGCGGCTGCTCCCCGACGAGGTCATCGGCGCGAGGGGGCGCCTCTCCCAGGACGGGAGGCTCCTTTTTGCCGAGCAGCTCGTGCGGCCCGATGTCCCCCTCACCCATGCCCCCTTCACGAGCACCCGCCCGGGGAAGGCGGTGCTCATCTCTGACGTGCATGCCGGCTCATCCACCTTCCTTGACGGGGCCTGGGAGCGGTTCGTCGAATGGCTTCCTTCCTCGGGGGCGGGATACCTCCTCGTCTGCGGGGATCTGGTGGACGGGATCGGGGTATACCCTGGCCAGGAGGAGGAGCTCACCATCCGGGACATCTACGAACAGTACCGGCGTCTCGCGGAGCTCATGGCAGGGATCCCGAAGGAAATCGCCGTCGTTATATCGCCCGGGAACCACGACGTGGTGAGGCCGTCGGAGCCCCAGGTGGCGATCCCCCCGGACTTCAGGAAGGGTTTCCCCGGCAACTGTCACTTTGTCGAGAACCCGGCCCTCCTCTCCCTCCAGGGCGTCCGGGTCCTGATGTACCATGGCCGGTCCATCGACGATATGATCGGCCTTATCCCCCGCGCCTCGTATTCCCGGCCCGAGGAGATGATGGTGGAGATGCTCGAGCGCCGGCACCTCGCCCCCGTTTACGGAAGGCGGACCCCCGTCTCCCCTGAGCCAAGGGACCGGCTGGTCATCGATCCGGTCCCCGAGATCCTGCACACCGGCCATGTCCACACGAGTGGAATCACGAGGTACCGCGGGGTGCTCGGGGTGAACGCCGGCTGCTGGCAGGGCCAGACGAAGTTCCAGAAACAGGTGAACATCACCCCGACGCCGGGCCGGGCGGTGGTGGTCGACCTTCAGACCCTGGAGCCGCAGGTCATGGACTTTGCCTGAAACCGAAGCGAAAGAAAAAGAGAATATTCCTTTGATCTTCAGATATACAGCGCAGCCAGCACGAGCGTCGTCGTGGCAAGGAGCTTCACGAGCACGTGGAGCGAGGGGCCGGCGGTGTCCTTGAAGGGGTCGCCGACGGTGTCCCCGACGACCGCCGCCTTGTGGGCCTCGGACTTCTTCCCACCGAACTGGCCGGTCTCGATAAACTTCTTGGCATTGTCCCAGGCGCCACCGCCGTTGTTGAGCACGAGGGCCATGAGGATCCCCACGATGGTCGCCACCATGAGGAAGGCCGCCATGGCCTCGTGCCTGAGCACGATCCCGACGAAGACCGGGAACGCGACCGCGACAATGCCCGGGAGGACCATGCTCTTCAGGGCACCGCGGGTCGTGATGTCCACGCAGGATGCATAGTCCGGCTTCTTTGTCCCTTCGAGGATCCCCTTGTCCTGGAACTGGCGGCGCACCTCGAGAATGATGTACTGGGCCGTCTCCCCGACGGCCCTTATGGCGAGGCCTGAGAAGAAGAAGACGAGCATAGCCCCGAGGAGGGCACCGACAAAGACCGTGGGGTTCGCCATATTGACGACGTTGAACACGTAGTCCGCCATCCCAGGGGTCTTCGACACGAGCTCGGTCACCTTGTCCATGTATGCCGAGAAGAGCAGGAACGCCGAGAGTGCCGCGGAGCCCACGGCATACCCCTTCGTGAGGGCCTTCGTCGTGTTCCCCGCGGCGTCGAGCCGGGCGACCTTCTTCTGGGTCTCCTCCGACTCCCCGCTCATCTCGACGATCCCTCCGGCGTTGTCCACAATGGGGCCGAAGGTGTCCATCGCGAGGATGTACGCGCAGGTGGCGAGCATCCCCATCGTCGCGATTGCCGTCCCGTAGAAACCGCCGTTCGGGATCCCGCTCCAGACGCCGAGGGAATAGGAGAGGGCGAGGGCTATCCCGATGGCGATGGCGGGGATCGCCGTGCACTCAAGGGCGACGGAAAAACCTGCGATGATGTTCGTGGCCGGGCCCGTCACCGAAGCCTTGACGATCTCGAGAACCGGCCGGTGGTCGTAGTCGGTATAGTAGAGGGTGATATACACGAAGACGATGGAGAGAACGATGCCCACGACCCCCGCGGCGAAGAACCACAGGTAGTACTGGGGGCCGAACAGGTAGTAGGAGGCACCGAGGAAGAAGAGGGTCGCGAGCGCGGCACAGATGTAGTAGCCGCGGTTCAGGGCGTCCATCGGGCTCCCCTTCTCGGCCCCCTTCTCGGTGACCGCGAGGATGCCGACGATGGTCGCGATGAGGCCGAGCGCACGGGCAACGAGGGGGAACAGGATCCCGTTCACCCCGAAGTACGGGTAGAGGGCGACCCCGAGGATCATGGCACCGATGTTTTCGGCCGCGGTGGACTCGAAGAGGTCGGCGCCACGCCCGGCGCAGTCCCCGACGTTGTCGCCCACGAGGTCCGCGATGACCGCGGGGTTCCGCGGGTCGTCCTCGGGGATGCCCGCCTCGACCTTGCCCACGAGGTCAGCCCCCACGTCGGCCGCCTTCGTGTAGATCCCGCCGCCCAGCTGGGCGAAGAGGGCTATGAACGAGGCGCCGAAGCCGAACCCGACGATCAGGAACGGGGTGTCCTGGGGGTTCGCGCCAAAGGCGGTGAAGATGATGGAAACGCCGAGCAGGGAGAGCGCCACGATGGTGAGACCGGAGACCGCCCCGCCCCTTAAGGCGAGCACGATGGCCCTGCCGGCGCTCGTCCGCGCCGCAGCGGCGGAGCGGAGGTTCGCCCGGACCGCGATCCACATCCCGATGACCCCCGCGAGCCCGGAGCAGAAGGCTCCAAAGATGAAGGCCACGGCGGTGTGCCACGCGGTGTCCATGTCACCAACGATCACGTAGACGAGGAAGAGCAGGATGGCAACGACCACCCCGAGGATGGCGATGGTCGTGTACTGCCGCCGGATGAAGGCCTCTGCGCCTTCCCGGATGGCCGCGGCAACCTCCTGCATCTTCGGGGTTCCCGTATCTGCCTGCAGCACCTCTCGTGCAAAGAGGGCCGCGACTGCGAGAGCGATGAGGCTCACGACAACAGTGATGATCAGATGGGGATAGATCAAGATCTTCACCTCACGTTTCGGAGTATCCGCTGACCGGATAGTGCAATGTAGTGGTTCCTCCGATGGTTTAAGGGTATCCATTCTTCCCCCGGCGGTGGGGAAGGATTGGGCCACGTTCCCGAAAAAAGGCCCGCCGCGTTCCCGGAATGGTATTCTGCCGGCGTTTGTCCCGCCGGCCCTGCGGGATTCTTCATGATAAATAATAACAAATTTAAGCTCTCTCTCTAACCGATAGTCTGCATCCGAAAGAGGAGCCCGGCCCGCCCCTCCCCGGGCAGGCCGGCGCGGGAGGTTGTTCTTCATCATGGTGTCAGATCCGGTGCTTTTCGCCGTCCTCGGGGTGGCGACGGTCGGCCTGTCGATCATCGCTGTCTGGGAAAGGAACCTGATCCGGGCGGTGGTCGCGTTCGCACTCTCGAGCTCATTCCTCGCGGGCATCTTCTACCTGCTCGCGTCCCCGTACGCGGCGGCGCTCGAGCTCACCGTCGGGGCCGGCCTGGTCGCGGTCCTCTTCCTCGTTGCCATCCTCCTCGCGGGCGGGGAGGAGCTTGAGGTGCCGTCATGAGGACCTCTGCAGCCGCGGGGGCGCTCCTCGGCATCCTCCTCCTCCTCGTGCTCGCCGCGACCATCCTCCCGGGAGCCCCCTCCCTCCCTGCCGCGGATCCCGGTATCACCGCCGTCGGTATCGCTCTCTGGGAGCTGAGGGCGCCCGAGGTCATCCTCCAGGGCTTCATCCTCCTCGCCGGGGCGGCAGCCGTCCTCCTGTTCCTCGGTTCCCGCGCTCCCAGGGAGGGGTCTCCATGAGCCCCCTCACCGCAACACTCCTCGCCGCGGCGTTCGGCCTGTTCTGCGTCGGCATCGCTGCCCTGGCCGGGAGGGGCAGCCTGATCAGGATGGTCATCGGCCTCGAGTTCCTGGGGAAGGGAGCGAGCCTGCTCCTCATCACCGCCGGGTTCGCCGCGGGCGACACCGGGGTCTCCCAGGCGGTGGTCTTCACCCTGATCGCGATCGAGGCGGTGGTCGCCGCGGTGGCCCTCGCGCTCGTGATACTCGTGAAGAAGACGACGGGGAGCCTGGATGCGGCCATGGCCGGCCTCGCCGGAAAGGGGGCCTCCTAGATGGACGCGAACTCCTGGGCCCTCACCCTCACCGTTGCCGTGCCCTTCCTCGGTGCGGCAGCAATCCTCGCCCTCAGGAACCGGCCGAACGAGCGCGAGGCCGCCTCCCTCGTGACCGCGGTCATCACCTTCCTCCTCGCCGCGTCGGCCCTTCCCGCACTCTTCGCATCCGGAGGTACGCTCACCCCGGGGCTCACCATCCTCCCGGGGTTCGCCATCCGGCTCCACGGGGACGCCCTTGGGCTCCTCTTTGCCACCCTCGCATCCTTCCTCTGGATCCTCACGACGGTCTATAACGTCGGGTACATGCGGGGCCTGCAGGAGCATGCCCAGGCCCGGTACTATGCCTCATTCGCCCTCGTAATCGGGGCGACGATGGGGGTTGCCCTCTCGTCGAACCTCTTCTCCCTCTTCATCTTCTACGAGATCCTCACCGTCGCGACGTACCCGCTGGTCGTCCACAAGGAGACCGCGGAGGCCTTCGCGGCCGGCAGGAAGTACCTCATCTACACCCTCTCGGGCGGGGTCGCGGTACTCGCCGGGACGTTCCTCCTCGCCGGGATGGGTGCCTCGCTCGACTTCGTCGCGGGCGGGGCCCCCTCGGTCGCGACCCTCGCGCCCCAGTTCGCCCGGCTCGCCTTCCTCCTCCTCCTCGCGGGCTTTGCCGTGAAGGCGGCGGTCGTCCCCCTCCACGGCTGGCTCCCCTCGGCGATGATCGCCCCTACGCCGGTGAGCGGGCTCCTCCACGCCGTCGCCGTGGTGAAGGCCGGGGTCTTCGGGATCCTGAGACTCCTCCTGTACCTCTACGGGCCGGACCTCGTCGGGAACCTCGGGCTCCAGAACATTGTCATCGGTGCGGCGGTCGTGACGATCGTCATCGGGTCGCTCTTTGCCCTCCTGCAGGACGACTTCAAGCTCCGGCTCGCCTATTCCACGGTGAGCCAGCTCTCGTACATCATCCTCGGTGCCGCCATCCTCCTCCCCGGGGGGATGACCGGCGTCTCCGACGCGGGAAGGGCCGCGGCCGTCCTCGGGGCAGGGTTTGCCATCGCGGCCCATGCCTTCTCGAAGCTCGCGATGTTCTTCGTCGCGGGCGCGGTGGCTGTTGAGACCGGGAAGACGAAGATCTCGGAGCTCGACGGTCTCGGGAGGCGGATGCCGTGGGAGTTCGGGGCCTTCACCCTCGCGGTCCTCTCCATGGCGGGCCTCCCGCCGATGGCAGGCTTCGTCTCGAAGTGGTACCTCTCGGTCGGGGCATGGAGCACGGGCGACTGGTGGATCCTCCTCGTGTTCGCCGCGTCGAGCGTGCTCAACCTCGCCTACTTCCTCCCGATCATCATCCGGGCCTTCTTCCCTGCGTACCAGGGAACGGGCTCCGGCGCGCGGCCGACCCTGAAACTGCCCATCCTCGCATCTGCGGGCTGCGGGCTCCTCTTCGGCCTCTTCCCCGCGATCCCGTACGGCCCCTTCGCCATCGCCGCACGGATGGCCGCAGACGTGACGGGGACCGCGATGATGAGCTTCGGGAGCCTTTCGACATCGCTCGTGATCCCGCCCTTCCTCGTCTTTGTGATCGGCGGGCCGCTCGTGCTCCTCCTCAGGGGCAGGGCCCGGCAGGCGGGCCTCGTCATCGTCGCGGGCCTCGCGCTCCTCGACGTCCTGTTCATCCCGGGGGGTTACCTCGCGGGCGCGACCCAGGCAGGGGTCTCCCTCTGGCAGGTCCCCTTCATGGGCTACACCCTGACCCTCCTCAGGGTCGACGCCCTCTCGTACCTTGCCGGGACCATCTTCGCCCTCATCACCTTCCTCGCGGTCCTCTATGCCGCGACCATCGACCATCCCCGGCTCCACCTCTTCGCCCTCCTCTATGCAGGCACCTCCATCGGGGCGGTGTTCGCGGGCGACTGGATCTCGCTCCTCGTCTTCTGGGAGCTCATGGCCGTCACCTCCACCATCCTGATCTGGCAGGAGGGCGGTGAGGCCGTCGGGGCGGGCTTCCGGTACTTCCTGTTCCACGCCCTCGGGGGAGCCCTCCTCGGGGCGGGGATCGCCCTCCTCATCATGTCCGGCGGATCGCCGGTCGTCGGGCCGCTCGCGGCCCTCGGCGGATCCGGGGTCGGTTCCTGGGGAGCGCTCTTCATCCTCCTCGGGATCGGGGTGAACATCTGTTTCATCCCCCTCCATACGTGGCTGCCCGACGCCTACCCCCGGGCCCACTTCGCGGCAAGCGTCTTCCTCTCGGTGTATACGACGAAGCTCGCGGTCTACCTCCTCGCCCGCGCCCAGCCCTCGACGATCCTCGTCGCCTACATGGGGGCCCTCATGGCAGTGTACGGGGTGAGCTTCGCGGTCCTTCAGAACAACATGCGCCGGCTCCTCTCGTACCACATCATTTCGCAGGTCGGGTACATGGTCGCGGGCGTCGGCCTTTTCTGCTGGCTCTCGGGGTCGAGCGATGTCGGCCTCCTCGGCCTGAACGGCGGGATGGCCCACGTCTTCAACCACATCCTCTACAAGGCCCTCCTCTTCATGACGGTCGGCGTGATCATCTGGAAGACCGGGGAAAACCTCCTCTCGAGGGTGGGCGGGCTCTGGAAGAAGATGCCCGTCACCGCGGTCGCCTTCTGGATCGCGGCCTTCTCCATCTCGGGTGTGCCGCTCTTCAACGGCTTCGTCTCCAAGGGGATGGTGATCCTCGCCGCCGAGGAGACGAGCCCGCTCCTCTGGGCGCTCCTCGAGATCGCCTCCTTCGGGACCTTCCTCTCGTTCCTGAAGCTCGGTTACTTCGCCTTCCACCGGCCGGCGAAGGAGGATCTCCCGACGGCATCCGATCCCCCGCTCACCGCCCAGATCGCGATGGCCGGGACGGCGGCACTCTGCGTGGCCATCGGCCTCTACCCGCCGCTCCTCTACGCCATCCTCCCCGCGCCGGTCACCTACACCGCCTACGACCCCACCCAGACGCTCACGACTCTCGCCGTCCTCGGGGCAGCGGCCCTGTTCTTCTTCACCATCGGGAAGAAGCTGCTCGAGCCGCACGACACCGGCCTCGTCGACTTCGACGCCTTCTACGCGGCTGCCTGCAGGGCAGTCGTCGACTTCTCGGGCGTGCTCTGGGAGATCTTCGGCTGGGTGTACCGGACCGTGCTCGACCTCGCGGCCGGGCTCATCGCCCTCGGCAGGAGGGGCATGTGGGGTGAGGGACGGGACGTGAACTGGAACCTCCTCCTCTTCGGGGTGACGCTCGTCGTCATCCTCTTCCTTGCCACGAAGGGGGTGGGGGCATGATCCTCGCAGACCTCGCGGCCCTTTCCCCCTTCCTCATCGCCATCGGCGGCGTCTTCGCGTACCTGGTGGCGAGGGTCCTCCCCGCCCGGAACCTCCGGTGGACGGGGACCTTCTCTGCGGCATGGCTTGCGGCGGTGTTCCTGGTCCTCCTCGCTGCGGGGGTGACCGGCTCCTTCGGCCCGTCGGCAATCCCCGGCCCGATCCTCCAGCCGTCCCCCCTCGGGATCGCCTTTGCCCTCCTCGTGACCTTCCTCGGGGCGGCGGCTGCGCTCGCCTCGCAGGGACGCCTCGACCCCCGCGGTCCCCTCCGGCTCTACTACCCGCTCCTCCTCTTCGCCATCGCGGGAGCTTCGGCGGCCGGCCTCACCCGTGACCTCTTTACCCTCTTTGTCTCGGTGGAGCTCTCGGCAATCCCCTCTTATGCCCTCGTCGCCTACCTCCACGGGGAGGAGCCCCGGGCGATCCCGGCCGCGGTGAAGTACCTCTTCCAGGGGGTCACGGGCACCCTCACGGCCCTCCTCGGGGTCGCCCTCCTCTACCTCGCCGGCCACACGCTCACCATCGCCGACCTCCCCCTGGCCCTCGCGGGGGCCGACCCCGTTCTCCTCGCGGCCGCGGCGACCCTCGTCACTGTCGGGTACGGCGTGAAGCTCGGTGTCGTCCCCCTCCATACCTGGCTCCCGGATGCCTACAGCTTTGCACCGGCCGGGGTGACAGCGGTCATGGCGGGGGCAACGAAGGCAGGGTCCCTTCTCGCCCTCGTGCTCTCCCTCGCGGCCCTCCCGGCCGGGGGAGGCTCCGCGCTTGCCGGCATCCTCCTCATCGTGCTCGCCGTCCTCACCATGACCGCGGGGAACCTCCTCGCCCTCGCCCAGACCGACGTCCGGAGGCTCCTCGCGTACTCGAGCATCGCCCAGATGGGATACATCCTCCTGCCCTTCGGGATAGGGCTCACGTACGGGGTTGCCACGGGCATCCTTGCGGGCCTGTTCTACGCCGTGGCCTACGGGCTCATGAAGGGCGGGGCGTTCCTCTCGGCAGACCTCCTCGCGGCATCGGCGGGCTCGACGGAGACGGCCCGGATGGAGGGAGCGGGCGGCCGCAACCCGGTCGTCGGGGTCGCCTTCTCGATCTTCGTCCTCGGGCTCGTGGGGGTCCCGGCCACCGCGGGCTTTGCGGGAAAGGCCCTCATCTTCCTCGCGGGGATGTCGACCCTTACCTGGGGCGGAGTGGCCCTCGCGCTCATCCTTGCGGCAAACAGCGCACTCTCGCTCGGGTACTATGTCCCCCTGCTCTCTACGGTCCTCTTCGGTGGCCATGGCGGGGCGGACGGGCGGAGGATCCCCCTCGCGGGAGTCATCGCGGTCGCCCTCCTCGCCGTGGTGACCGTGATGCTCGGGTTCTTCCCCTGGGCGATATCCGGGTGGCTCGGGAGCGCCGCCGCTTACTTCCCGTGGGTGGTGGCCTGAATGGCCCTCGCAGACCTGCTCCTCTCCCCCTTCGTCATCTACGCGGTGGCCCTCGGGTTCGGGCTCCTCGTCTACCTCTGGGCGCGGAGGATCGCCCCCCGGCCGGCTGACATTGGCGACAAACGGATGCCGTACGTCGGCGGGGAGGCCTGGGAGGCCCAGACCTACCAGCCGTCGTACCAGTTCTTCTACGTCGCCATCTTCTTCACGCTCGCCCATGTCGCCGCGCTCGTGATCGCCACCGCACCGGCCTCGGCGAGCCTCTGGGCGACGATCGGGTACCTCGCCATCATCGCGGTCGCCGTCATGGTACTGAGGTGGGAGCAGTGATGCTATCTTGGAGGAAGACAGATGACTGAGAGGACGGACATGTCCCTGTCAGAGCGGCTCGCCACGTGGGCGCGGCTGAAGTCCCCGTGGATCACCATCTTCAACAGCGGCGCCTGCAATGCCTGCGACATCGAGATCATCGCGACCCTGACTCCCCGCTTCGACGTCGAGCGCTTCGGCATCCTCGCGAAGGGCTCCCCGCGCCATGCCGATATCCTGATCGTGACCGGCCCGGTCACGAGGAAGCAGGCCCCACGGCTCCGGCGGATCTACGAGCAGATGCCCGAGCCGAAGTACGTCATTGCCATGGGGGCCTGCGGAAGCCAGGGCGGGGTCTTCCAGGGGCTCTACCATGTCCTGAACTCGGTGGAGGACGTCGTCCCGGTGGACGTTTACGTGGCCGGCTGCCCGCCCCGGCCCGACGAGATCATCAACGGCGTGGTCGAAACCCTCCGGCTCATGGGCGAGGACGTCGCCCGCGGGGGAAAGGAATGGCGAAAGAAGCAGCCCGCCCCGCCCGGGGAACCGGCGGGGGAGGGCAGGAAGGCGGAGGTGGGACCATGACGGAACCCCTCACCCTGGAACGGGCGAAGGAGGTCCTGGAGGTCTTCGGGCCGGTGGCACAGCTCAGGTCGAACCGGATCCAGGTGGTGACCGCGAGGGAGAAGGCCCGGGACGCGCTCAAAGCTGCGCTCGGCCCCCTCTCCTGCGAACGCCTCATCCAGATGAGCGTGACCGATGCCGGCGAAGCCTTCGAGCTTACCTACCACCTCACCGGCCAGCACCGCACGGTCATTTCCATCCGGGTGAACCTCCCGCGGGCTGACCCGTCAGTCCCGTCAGTGCACGACATCCTGCTGGCGGCAGGGATCTACGAGCGGCAGATCCATGACCTCTTCGGGATCGTGTTCCCGGGCCACCCGAACCTCAAGCGCATCATCCTGAACGAGGACTGGCCGGAGAAGGAGTACCCCATGCGGAAGGACTGGAAGCCGGAAAAGGGGACTTTCTACGGCGGGATAAAGGAGGAGGTGAAGTAGGTGGTCGAGATCACGGTCCCCGTCGGGCCCCAGCACCCGGCCCTCAAGGAGCCGGTGAACTTCAAGGTGGTTGCCGACGGCGAGACCATCGTCCGGCTGGAGCTCGACGTCTCGTACAACCACCGCGGGATCGAGAAGGCCGCCGAGCAGCGGGATTTCAACAAGACCATTCCCCTCCTCGAGCGGGTCTGCGGTATCTGTTCACACTCCCACGGGACGAACTTTGCGAAGGGGATCGAGGAGATCATGGGGGTCTCGGCCCCGCCCCGGGCCCAGTACATCCGGACCATCGTCGCCGAGCTCGAGCGGATGCACAGCCACCTCCTCTGGCTCGGAGTCGCCGCCCACGAGATTGGCTTCAACACTCTCTTCATGTGGACCTGGAAGGACCGGGAGGTGGTCCAGGACATCCTGGAGGAGCTCACCGGGAACCGGGTGAACTACGGAGTGAACATCATCGGCGGGGTGAGGCGGGACCTCTCCCCGTCCCAGGTCGCCCGGACACTCACGTTCCTCCCGCAGCTGGAGAACCGGCTCCGGAAGTACCTGGAGATGGTGAAACGGCAGGAAACCCTGCTCCTCAGGTTCAGGGGCGTGGGGACGATGACCCGGGCCCAGGCCATCAGCTACGGGGCTGTCGGCCCCACCGCCCGGGCAAGCGGCGTGGAGTACGATGTCCGGCAGGACGACCCGTACATCGCCTACGGCGAAATCCCCTGGAAGGTCGTGACCGCCACCGAGGGGGACGTCTACGCGAGGACCGTTGTCCGTATCGGGGAACTCGTCGAGAGCCTCGGCATGATCCGGTACTGCCTCGAGCACCTTCCCGCGGGGCCGGTCACCGTGGATGTCCCGAAGAAGGCGCCGGCAGGGGGGGAGATCCTCTCCCGGTACGAGGCTCCCCGGGGCGAGCTCTGCCACTACATCAGGACGAACGGGACCGACAGGGTGGACCGGATCGACATCCGGACCCCGACCCTTGCTAACTGGACCTCGGTGGCCGTCACCCTCGTGGGACAGAACATAGCGGACATCCCGGTCATCGTTGCCGCCATCGATCCCTGCCTCTCGTGCACCTCCCGCATGGCGGTCGTCGACAGGGAAGGCCGGGCGCGTCCCCGCCTCTCGTGCACGTCAAGGATAACCGTCGTGAAGGACACCGGGGGCGAGGCCTGATGGACCCGTTCTTCCTCCTCCTCTACGTCCTCGTCTTCCCGGGGTTCCTCTTCCTCGCCGCCTACGCCCTCTTCCTCGCGTACCTGGACCGGAAGGTCGCGGCCAGGATGCAGCAGCGCGTCGGCCCGCCGCTCCTCCAGCCCCTCGCGGACTTCATCAAGGTGCTGGGGAAGGAGGTCATCGACCCCCGGGGAGTTGACCGGCCGGC
>DATJPK010000006.1:0-41892 GCA_035506435.1 Methanomicrobiales archaeon | reverse complement strand
GTTGCGCGGTACGGGATAGGCCATGAGAAGATGATGCATTTTTTCAAAGATTAGCCGCTTGAGATGAGGATTATCATATCTATCGATATCTTTCCGTACATGGGGATGAACGATTAATCCCCATTCCGTCTTTTTTCGTGCAATTACACTGAGTAATTCTTTTGCATTATCATGAGTGTTTCAGGTACTCTTCAGGCATTACCAACCACAACGAAGGCCCCGGGGTTTGGGATACTTTTAGCGGGTTTTACCATTCTTTTTGCATTAATGCTCAGGAAAAAATAATTTGTATTATCCTTTGCAGCAGTCCCTTTACCATATTTCAAACGGAAATGATATAATGAGGATATTAATATTCCATTCCTATGTCCTTTGGTTTCTCTTACCTATCAATATGGTGAATACTAAGGACACCCCCACCGACAACAAAGTCTCAACGGGAACTTCCCCGGATTTTGTTGGTTGCGGACTGGATGCGGTTGTGGGCGATGCTGCTGAATTGGTAGCCTGGGTCTGTGGAATTGTCGCTCCCGTAGGTGCCTGGACCACGGCTGCCTCCGATGTGGGAATCACCGTGCCCGTCTGTGTTGTCTGTACGATCGGAGTCGGTATTACCTGTCCCGTTTTAAAGTAATAGACGCTCCCGTCATCAATCGCTGCGAGGGATGAACCATCCGAGGAGAGAGCAACATCAATGACCCAATCATTCGTCTGGTAAGTCCCCAGGACATCTCCCGCTTTACTGAAGAGATAGACTCTCTTATCGGCCCCGGTGTTACTTCCCGCGGCGATAAAGGAACCATCGCCTGATATTGCGACCGTGCTTACCGGGTCCCCTAACTCATGGCTCCACATGAGCTTTCCATTTCGGTCCAGCAGGTAGACCTTTTTATCCTTGCCTCCTGCCACAATGTAGGCATCATTGGCGGAGATGGCAATCTTTGCGAGAGTTCCGCCGGTTTGGTAGTTCCAGAGGAGATTTCCGTTGGGGTTGAGGAAGCTGACTCTATGACCTGTTGCCCCAGCAATAAACGATCCATCGTGTGAATACGAGACCTGAATCACTTCTGTCGTCGGAAGGCTCCACATTTCAAATCCGCTTCGATCCAGACCCTTTAAACCGGAGGGTGAACCGATGACAACCTGCGACCCATCCGGTGAAACGGCTAGATCCGTTGGCCCTTGCGTTGAATTTCGCCATAGCACATTCCCTCCACTATCATAAAGGGATGTGGTGCCTCCAAACGCAGCGATAAATCGGCTATCTCCCGTCATTGAAATCTCAGTCACATGTCGATACGAAGAGTCTGTCCAGATGGTCTTCCCTGTCCGGTCAAGTAATAAAATTCCCAGGGTTGTCCCTGCAGCAATATGAGTCCCATCGTCAGAGATTAATACCCTGTTCGTTAGGGCTGACTGTCCACCCCACACGACATTCCCCTTGTCGTCGAGGAAACGGATCACATTTTGAGCCCCGACAATAAAGGTCCCGTCTGATGAGATCGCGACACTATATATCGCATTAGGATCCGACCTGCCTCCGCCAGCACTAATCCAGAGCGGTTTCATCGCTTGTACTGATACAATGAGGGTACAAAGGAGTAAGACTCCAGTTAAAATCTTGATTAAATCCATTCTTCTCACCTTCCTCCCGGCTTGCTCTTCTGATTCGCCACACCTTTTAGAATGATGAGGTTCTCGTAACCCTGTGAGAATAAATATTTTGATTTATCCGAGATTTCCGTGAGAAGGCCGAGGTTTGAAGAACGATGAACCACAGGTCAGGTTCCGGGTCGCGGTCCATGATGAAGGAAACGTATCCTGGTATTTCAGGGTTGGATTGTTGGAGGGAGGCGCGCGGGCCTTCCGCCCTTAACGATCATTAGTATGAACAGGGCTATTAACGCTGAAAATCAGGACTGGAATGCCACATGGAAAGATTGCGAAGAGTGCCTTATCGTCGGAGCTTCGTCGGATAGTGAATGGCTTCTCGTCGACAATAAAAAAAGGATCTAAATCAAACTATCCACTCATGTTCGCTCAAGATTCCAGTGGTCAGTCCACTGGAAGATAGTCTCGTAATGGCCCCTATTCAGCATTTTAACCCTCCTGGCGTCCCGGCTGGGGCTTCCATAAAAAGTTGCCCTCCACAACGTTTAACATCCACCATAGCAGAATCCAACAAAAACGGGTGTTACTGCATGCCATCAAACCTCATGGAGTATTTCAACAAATCACCGAGGGTCGGAACGCTCAGCACCGCAGACAAGGCGGGTAAGGTAGATGCAGGCATCTTCGGCTCGCCCCGTATGACCGACGAGAAGACCGTGGTTATGGGGCTTGGGAAGAACCGCTCGCTGGCCAATCTCCAGCAGAATCCCCACGCCGTGTACCTGATCATGGAGCCGGGAGCAACCCTCATGGACTGGAAGGGTATCCGGGTCTACCTGAAGGCACAGAACATCGCGACTTCCGGGCCGGTGCTTGATACCTTCAAGGCCCAGATGGCGAAGGTTACCGGGGTGGAGGCGACGAAGATGATCCATGCCGCGGTGACCTTCGCAGTCACTGAAGTCCGGCCACTCGTCGACATGGGCCAGGGTTGGGAAAGGTCGGTTTAAAACTCCTCATCCTCTTTCCTCCGGGACGGAATGCCTTCCTCACCTCAGGATCTGCCAGATAGCGAAGCAGAACTCAAGGGCAATGAGGATGATGATCACCCACTCGAGAAAGTGTGAATGCTGGATACGGACCTCGTCCGAGAGCATCGAGTAGTTTTCGCGGATCACGTCCATCTTCCGGCTGACGCTCTCGCTCCACTGTCCGCTCCGGAGCACCTTCAGCGCTGTCGCGTAGACCCGGGCATAATAGACATCCTCCGTGACCTTGATCAGGTTGTTGACCTTCTCGATGATCTCGGAGATCCCCGCATAGGTCTCCATCTGTTTTGCCATGATGGCGTGGTACTTGCGCATCCGGAAGAACTGTGACAGGTGCTCGGCCTCCTCGATGTCGTCGTACATCTTCTCCATCTGGCGGGTCAGCTCCCGGTCGTAATACCGGAGCTCGAGGGCCTGGACGTTGGCAAACTCGATAAGGTCGATGAGGTCTGTCGAGGTTTCCGGGCTGCAGAGGAGGGCCGAGTCCCAGGCGAGCACCGCGAGGTCGTCCGGGGTGTAACTGAGGGAATTCCGGAGGATCTCCTCCCTCATCTGGGGCGAAATGGCCTTCCGTTCCCCCACGAGGAGCGCGACCGGGTCGATGGAATCGTCCCGGGTATCGGTCACGTAGACCGTGTAGTCCTCGAAGAAATCCGGATCGATGGCGAAGTCCCTGATGTGCGGCCCGATGATTCCCCCGAGGGTGCTGAGATACTGGACATAGAAGTCTCCGAGCCCTTCCTGCTCCGGGAACAGGATCGCCATCTCCTCGAGCCGGGAAAAACCGGCGTCGGGGTCCTCATGGTTGAAACAGAAACTGATAACCCCGATATCATAGACCCTCGCGACCACCGCGAACTCAAAGGAACTGCCCCCGCGTTCCACGTGGATCGGGTGCATCCGGATGGTGAGGGGCGGGTCCTCGATCATGATGGATTTCTGCTTCACCCGGAGAAAACTCGTCCTCGCGGTGAAGTAATCCCGGGCCAGCTCCCGCTCCAGCCAGGCGAGGTCTATCTCCCGCCCGATGTCAAAGATCCGGTAAAAACGGGTCGAGATCAAGGCCTTCCACCCACCGGGCCTGTTCCCGGGCTGCTGTACCAATGAACCAGAAGGGGGGGGAGATAACCCTTGTGGTATCCCCCGTGCACAGGGATTCCCGGAATCATTGGGGAGAAAGTACGGGGGATGTCCGGCCGGGCCCCGCCCGCGATCAGAAACACGCCGCCGGGTAAACCGGGACCGGTCAGCCGGCAGGCGTACGCTGGAGGGCCACGCGGCCCTGGGAGGTGAGCCTCAGCCGGATCTCGAGGGGGGACTTCCCCCAGTCGAGGTACCGCAGGGCGAGGAGCTGCCGGACCCGGGAGCGGACAACGCTCTCGCTGTGGCCGGGGAGCAGCTTCTCAACAACGTGGGTTATGGAACAGCTCGGGCAGGCCGCGACTTCCTGCAGGATCATGATATGGGCATTATCAGGCACAAAGGCCTCGGTATTGGGTTTGTTTTCGCTCAAGGGACGTCCCGGTACCAGTGAACACAGGGTCCGGGGAGAAATCAATCTGGCCGGATTCCCCATGGGCCCTTCCATCGTTCGTCATGGATGCGGGAGGTGCCGGCCGGAATCTCTTCGTCTCTGTGAACAAGTCACCGGGTAGTATTGGTCGTCCCGGGGGAAGTAGTCATCCCCTGTGCGAGAGACGGAATATCGTGCCCTTGGAGGGGGGAAATTTTACCCGGGGTGAGGTTTGATCCGCGTGCTGTACCACCGGATCACCGCCTGGCGTGCAGCCTCGCACCCGCCATCCTGGTAGATGGCGCCGATGATCGCCTCGAGCGTCTCGGCGAGGACATAGGGTTCCTGCTCTGCCCCCTGTTTCTTCTCCCCGGCCCCGAGCAGGATGGAGGGTCCTATCCCTATCTGCAGGGCGATACCGGCGAGGGCGTCATGCCGTTCCAGGTTCTTCTTCGCCTGGGTGATCGCGTCCGGCGTCGGGTAATGGGCCCTGACCAGGAGGTCTACGAAGGCGGCCTTGAGCACCGCGTCCCCCAGCGTGCTCAGGATCTCCTGGTCTTCGTATTGCCTGCCCTTCTCCCGCTCCTCGCTCGCAAAAGCCTTCCTTGTCAGCGCCCGGGTGAGGAGAGCCGGATTCCTGAAATGGTAGCCGAGGTTCTCTTCAAAGGCCTGCATAGATTCACATCATGGCCCTTTTTTCTCCGGGTCCGTATTAAGGCTTGGTTTGAGAGCGGAGGACGAAGGTGATGGTGCCCCCCGGAGTACATCGGCCTCGCTTTACCCCTCTCCTGATGTGGCAGCGGCAACAGCCCGGCGGGTGAATTTCTCCTTACCGAGACAGAGGGGCGTCCGGGAACAACGCCTTGCGTACATCACCATACTTTGGGCCATCGGTCAGCCCCGGAATGGATTGAAACCATCACGGTACCGGCGGATTCTTCCATATTTTTTCTTTCATTGATAGGGTTAAATACCCCTTTTGAAAAAGGGGGAATGTATGCCCGATCTCAAGGGGTCCATCTGGAAATACCTGGTCATCGCATTCGCCGCGTGCATGGTCGTCCTGCCATGCGTGGCCTGCGCCAGCCCGGATACCTCCCTGAATACGACACAGGTGGAAGGAAACCCGATTCAACTGTCGTACACCATCGATGCCTATCCCATCCAGACATCGACAATCGAGCTCGAAACGGATCTCGTGCATTACGGGAACGTGACCCTCTGGTCCATCGAGAACGCCGGGCAATTCAATATTTCGAACCCGGACCAGGCCCTCAACGAACAGAAGGTGTTCCTCACGCTGCCGGAGGGTTACACCTCTCCCGTCCAGGTCACGGTCTCGGGTAAAGTCCCCACCATCACGAAGGTGGAGCAATGCGACGGGGTCGTGCTGTCGAAACAGCCGTCCAAGACAACCGGGTACATTTTCTACCGGTTCACCACCCTCGACCGGAACGGGGACGTGGTCGGGACGGCGACGACACAGACCTTTGATATCGACATCCCGGCGGAAGATACCCTCCGCAGCCGGATTCGGGCGGTAAGCGATGACCAGCTGAGGCCGATAATCCAGGCCGTCCATGACGAGGGACTTTCAAAGGAGGCCGATAACCTCCTCACCTACGCGGAACAGAGGCCGGCGCAGGTCCCCCTCCTCTACATCGCTGCCCTTTCCATCCTCCTTGTCATCGTCGTGGGGCTGGGAGGGTACGTGGTGGGATTCCGGAAGGGGAAAGGGAGGAGTGGAGAGGATGAAACAGACACAGACAGGGAGGACTGAACGATGGTAAACGAGTCAAAACCATTCCAGATGCCAAATGACCTGACCATAGTGGCCATCGGGGGGTGCGGGAAGGGCCTCGTCAACCATCTCTGCGACCATGAATGGTTCCTGAAGCATTTCCTGAACGAGAACAAGACCCTGAGCATCTACATCATGGATACCGATACCAACCAGAGGCCCCAGGACATCCAGATCGAGAAGGACATCAGGAACCGGATCTTCAAGCTTCAGCAGGCCCAGGAGGGGTTCGGGGGGAAGGTCGAGTACGGGTACTACTACCTGCCCGATCTCGCCCAGGTCGAACAGCCGACCGCGCTCACCGCAACCGACGTCATCGCGCAGATCAAGAGCCGGCGGGTCAGGCCCGAGGTCAAGTTCTGGTGGATGCACGACCCGCCGGCCTGGACCTATGACAACCTGAGGAAAATCGACCCGAACATCGTGAATGACTTCGGCGGGGGAGTGCACCGGCGGCGGGCGATCTCGAAGGCGGTGTTTTTCAAGGCCATCACCCAGAGCACGAGCAAGTTCCCCTCCTTCCAGGGATCCGGCGACACGGCCATCGTCGTCGGCCTCGGGGGAGGGACCGGCGCCGGGATGTTCATCGACCTCGCCCGGTACATCCACGACCGGAAAGGGACTCACAGCAAGATCTGGCTCTTCGCCATCCTGCCGTCCATCGACGAGACCGTGAACGAGCAGCTGAACGCGGCCATCGCCCTCTTCGAACTGGAATACCTGAACCTCACCGAGGACAAGCTGTTCAACTTCATCGTCCTCTCGCCCCTGGGGCCGACGGGATACAAGCCGGGCCTCGACCACAAGAAGGAGGTCATCGACTTCGACAATGCCTTCCCGTACCTCCTCATCAACGCCTTCTACCTCCCCCACTCGGATATCGCCGACATCATCGACGCGAAGAAGGACTACACGGGGTTCATCGTCGGGGACGCCCACGTCATCGAGTACCCCATCGAGGAACTGAAGAAGCTGAAGACGCAGTTCGAGTCAATCGTAAAGGAACTGGAGGACATCCGGGTCAGCCGTTCGAAGACCCTGGGCGTCGTCGACGACCTGCTCAACAGGATCGTCATCCAGTTCCCCGAGCAGATCCGGAAGCCCGACGAGGTTGCGGTCACGACGACCGATATCCTCGTCGTGAAGAAGGAGATCGAGCGGCTCAGGAAGCTGTGGGACAACGAGATGGCATCCCTCCTCCGGTACAAGACCCCCGAGGAAATCAATTCCTTCATCAAGAACAACATGCCTCCCGACCTGAAGGTCCTCGAGAAGATCGATGTCTACGACAAGCTCGTCGAGTACGTCCAGAAGATCTCGAACTTCATGAAGATCGAGAACAAGCATCTCGAGCACGAGGCAGACCGGACCCTGTACGCGAAGATCCGCGACTCGCTCAACCTCGCCGAGACCTTTGCAAAGGACCAGAAGAGGATCCTCGGCATCGAGGAGGAGGTGGCCCGGAATGCCCTCCTGAGGGTCGCGAGGGCGGATTCCGACATCGCCCAGGCCACCGCGGAGATCAACGAGCGGAAGGCCACCCTCAGGGGAGAACTCCTCGATACCCGGAAGAGGCTGAAGGCCAAGTCCGATGAATTCGAGGAGATCAGGGAGGAGGGGCGGAAGATCGAGGCGCAGGTGGCGCTTGTTGCAAACGAGGAGGCCCCTCTCATCGCCTTCTACACCGAGAACCGGAACCGGTTCCAGGCAGCCCAGAGGAACGAGGCCCTGTACATCGAGAAGTTCACCGCGATGGGCAACACGGTGGCACGGGAGTACGGGAAGTTCAACGATGCCCAGCCACCGGGCTACAACCGGAAGAAATGGCTCGAGATGGCCAGGGTCACGGAAATCGAGGCGATCATCGACAAGCTGCCCGAGGGTACCATCACCACGGAGTACCGGGAGATCCTGAGGAAGCTTCCCGGCGCCTATGCCGAGTACTTCTACTATGCCTTCCGTACCGAGGTCGAGAAAAAACCCATCTCGGTGTTCAGGAAGGCAACCCGGGGCCTGACACGCACCATCGACGGCCTCACCGGGGAGGAAAATACCCTCCAGCAGTACGAGAGGAAGAAGACGACAAGCGCGGAGTACCTCGAGAGGATCGCCCGGCAGTCCCAGGGGTCCATCATTCTACGGAGCGAGATGCTCATGGAGTTCCAGCCCGGGTTCATGTCGGGCGGTGCCCGCGGGAAGACCGCGGAGAGCCAGAACCGGATCCAGGCCGACCTCGCGCGGAAACTCGAGTTATCCGACGAGGAAGTGAAACTCCTTGCCCCGGCGTTCGAGAAGGGCGACGAAGACGGTATCAGGAACGAGTTCAGGAAGGTGCTCGGTGATATCCTCCTCCGGAAGAACACCATTCCGGAAAAGACCGCGAGGAAGGAACAGGAGAGGAACGACCTCGCGAAGGACGAGAGTAACCTTGACCACCGGCTCTCGTTCTACGCAGAGGTCGAACGCGTCATCGCGGATACCGTTCCCTTCAGGCATGACTACAACCTGCACCTCGGGTTCTTCGAGCAGGGCCTGAAAAAGGTGGACGAGCAGAAGAAAACCGGGATCGAGACGATCCGCGGGGTGTTCCGGTCCCGCCTCGGCGAGATCAACCCCCGGGTCCTCCCCCTCATCGAGGGAGGGGCCGACATGGGAGCCCTCGACGGCAGCGACGAGGGGCTCGCAGAGGTGGCCCGGCTCGTGAACCTCGTCCATTCGAAATCGAAGGACATCGTGAAGGCCGACATGCTCGGCCTCAACAAGTTCGTGATCGAGTACGGGAACAACAACTGGTGCCTCGACAAGGCCGCCCTCGTCATTTCCTCGACGTCCCGCGCCGTGTCCTCGAGCATCGTGAACGAGTCGGACAACATCCGGCGGCCGCTCTCGATCAACACCCTCTCCCTCCGGAACCTGAACGACCTCGCGGTGGTCTCCCACAACTACTCGAGGCCGTGGGACGTGGCCATCACCTTCTTCGGGAGCGCGACCTTCCTCGAGAATGTCTCCCCCCTCATCGCGGGGCAGGGGTACTGGGAGAAGTACGACCGGAACCGGAACAACCTGCTGCACCACGTCCTCCTGCTGCATGAGGGGAAGTACATCAGCAGGGAGACCCTCCTCCGGGAGGTCGACGCGGCCGAGAAGGCGAACATGGAACGGTTCGGGAAGGAGGAGGAGCGCCGGAAGGCCATCCAGGAGGTCCTGAAACTCTACACCGTGAAGGACGTGAATGAGGCAGTGAAGAGATGATCATTCACAACCGGAAACGGCGGGACGTCCTCATCGGGTCCGTCGTGCTGGGGATCAGCACCGTCGTCCTTTTCATCTACCTCCGGGCCGTGTACCAGATCTCCTCGATCCCCCCTCTCCTGTACCTCGTCCTCTACAGCCTGTCCGGCTTCTTCATCGTCATCGCCGCCGGGATGCTCGTATCGCCGGACTCCCGGATCAGCGGCATCCTGTTTTTCATCATATTTTCGAGCCTCACGGTCATCTTCGGGATATCCAAGTTTTCCGAGGGGAACACGATGAGTATCTACGGGCTCTGGAGCGGCTTCATCGCCGCGCTCCTCCTCATGGTCTATGTCATCCGGTGGAACCGTTTCGACGTCCTTGCCATGAGCGCGAAGGCTCTCCTCTCGGTGTTCTTCATCCTCATCCTGAGCTTCTTCGTCTCCAGCTTCATGATCAGGATAGGTGAAATCCAGGCCGGGTCCCCCGGGTACCTGGACCTGTTGATCCAGAATGTTTTCTTCTACGGTATCGGTCTCATCATCATCGTCCTCTTCTTCATCCTGCTCCTCTACTCGGTGGTCGGGGTGAAGGCATCCGATATCTTCATCTTCGGGCCGAGGAACTCGGGAAAGACCTACTTCCTCCTCGGCTTCTACGAGTACATCACCCAGCTGAACATCGGCGGGGAAGGGGAGGAGAGCATCGTGTTCTCCGAGAACGAGGTGGACGAGGAGAACCTCAAGCTGGACAACATGTACTCGAAGGCCCACTTCGGGGAGATCATCAGCCGGACGCCGAACTACGTGATGGGGATCTACGAGCTCCTCGGGTGGAAGACGTTCGCGGGGTACCGGATCACCCCCATCCGGTGGAAGATGGTGGATTACTCGGGAGAGCACTACGACATCCTCACCGGGCAGAACTTCAAGCAGGCCATGATCTTCCTCAGTAAGACCTTCAACATCTCCCTGCACGACGTGAACAAGAGAATTGCGAGCAAGAGGTTCTACCGGGAGATCAAGAAGAACCACCGGGACAAGCTGGGGGACGTGGAATTCCGGCGGAGCCTCGTGGTCTCGGCCCTGTACTCCCACCTCCTCCACGCGGGGAAGGTGATCTTCCTCGTCGACGGTGACAAGCTCCTCGACCCGAGCGGGAAACAGAAACTTGCAAAGGAGTTCGGGCAGTACTACCGGATCCTGCGGGACATCGAGGGATGGAAACTCACGAGCTTCTTCGGCGCGAACAAGAAGTACGCGGTTGTGGTAACGAAGTCGGACCGCATCGTGAACCAGAACCTCGGGCCGGCGGCGGAACCGAACGAGCTCGTCCACATGCTGAGGAAGTACGAGATCAAGATATTCCCCGACATACCGGAAAATTCCGAGACCGCGGGAAAGGTGGAGGAATACTTCCACTCGCTCCTCAACGACATCGCGACGTACCGTGCACTCGAGAACCACTTAAGCGACATCAACCTGAGCTTCCTCGCCGTGAGCAGCGACCGGAATGCCCTCACCCTCGGCACCGAGGCCGCCACCCCGCTCAAGTTACAGCCATGGAGGTTCGGCCAGATCTTCCAGTTCGGGGCATGATGGGGGGAGGGACGTGTCACTGGGGTACGGGGTTTTCACCACCGACGGCGAATACGAAACCGGTAATCTCGAGGTCATCGAAAAGGACCTCCCGGAGCTCATCAGGAAACTCGCCGACAGCGACGTCGCCCTCTACCTGAACATCTCCGCAACCCAGGTAACCGTCGGGTCCGTGGTGAACCTCAGGGTCAGGGGCGGGAGGAACGATTCCCGCGTCTTTACCCTGCAATACCGCGACGGGAAGACCGTCCAGGGCCTTGACCTGCCCGATATCCTCAAGCGGTTTTTCCCGTCTGCCCTCGGGTATCTCGAGGGGCTGGACTACCAGATCCTCGGTGCCTGGGGAGGGGAAGGGGTGAGGGAGAAGATGAACGCCCTGGGGGATTCCCCGCTCCCCGCCGTCGGTGACCTTTCCCGGGTCGTCGCCGGGAAAATCCTCGCGGGCCGGCAGGCCTGCGTCGAGTCAAGGGATCTCTTCCGGGCCGTCTGCCTTGTTTCGGAGGTTGCCTCCATCCTGGGGCCGTTCGGGTCCCTCGGGTACACCCTGGTCATCTCCCGGCTGAGCTTCGTCGACGCCGACCTCCTCGTCGGGCCCAACAGGCCCCTCAACACGGCATTCGATGCAAACCTCGACAGCGGGCAGCTCCTTGCCGCGGCCGGTCCCGGGGAGACCTGGACCCGGCTCGTCAAAAAATCGGGAAGCGATGTTGTCCTTGGAAAGCTGGCCCGGGGAGGGTTCTCATCGAAACAGGATCTTGCCGAGTTCCTCACCCGGGAATCCTGGAAGGGGCTCCCGGGGCTGGAGAAGCCCGGGGCAGGGAGGGTTCCCTCCCCGCCGGGTCCCCCGGTTCCTCTCTCTGCACGGGAGGCCATCCATTCCGTCCTCGTGACCGGGAGCACGGGACCGTGGGACCGGTATGTCTCGGGCCCGGGGTTTAACCTCGGGGACCTGAAAGCGGCCATCAATGCAGAACGTTCCGGGGACCTGGAACAGTTTTTCCGGCTCGTCCAGCCATCCCTGCCATCCCTGAAGGATCCCCTGAGAACCGCGGTCGTCGGCATTTTCATGGAGCGGATCAGCAGCCTCCGCAGCGAGGCCGACCGGATGTCCGGGTCCCTCGGAGAGATGAAACCGGAGACCGGGCCGGGATCGATGAAAGGGAAATTCCTGCAGGACGAGAGATCGGTGGAGCGGGAGCTCTCGCGCGGGAAATACATCTCGCTCGGGATCCTGGTCCTCATTGTTGCCGTCATCGTCGGGGGAATTACTTTTTCCCTCGGCTGGTGGCCGCCCCGCGCCCTGCCCTCCGACACCCTCTCGGTCAATGGGGAGACCCTCGCGGTCGTGAACCTCACGAACGGGACCGATGTCTACCAGGGGATGTCTGTCATTTCCCCCGATCTGTTTACCGGCGGACATTCGACCGTCTTCGACAACCAGACCTACTACCTCAACGAGTCCAGGATCATCGATATCGAACCGGCAGACAGCCGCATCCAGGGTTCACTGAGGATCTTCACCCCGGAGCTTGCCGACAGGAAGGGCCTGATAGGCCACTTTAACCAGTCGTCGAAGGACTGGGAGGGGTTTATCGAGGTAATCAACCAGCCGGATTTCACCATACCCATATTTTCCGGGGGCATGTATGGGGTATTCTCCTGATGCTCCCCGATACCCGGGGCTGATCCGGATAGAGAGAGACGCGGGATGAGCAGGTCACATGAAGCCGAAATTCCTCCGCCTGGAACTCACCGGGATGATCCTTCTCCTTCTCCTGTTCCTTGCTCCCGGTATAGAGCACTCGCTCGCCCAGGGTGATACCGTCACCCCGGGTGAGACCGGGTCTCTCATCATCTCGTCGCACCCGCTCGGGGCCGATATTTTTCTCGACGGGAAGAGCATCGGGAAGGCCACCCGGAACATTATTCTCGAGAACGTTGTCATCGGGATCCACGACGTGGAATGGGGGCTCCCCCATTACGAGAACTGCACGCAGCTGATCGATGTCGAGAGCGGCGAAATCGCGACCGCGTACTGTGACCTGAGAGCGAAACTGGGAAACATCGTGGTGATCTCCGATCCTCCGGGCGCATCGATCGTCCTCGATAATGCGCTGAGGGGAAGGACGAATACCACGATAACCGGCGTTCTCGAAGGACCCCACACGGTGACCGTGAAATACCCCGGTTATTACGACTGCGTCCTCCCGGTATACGTCGGGGACATGGCGACGGAAACTCTCCAGTGCACCCTCGAGGAGATACCCACGACCGGGACGATTGCCGCGAACTCGACCCCCCGGGGTGCGGACGTGTACCTCGACACGGTGAACGTCGGAAAATCGAATGTCACGATCCGCAAGATCGAGCCCGGGACGCACACGGTCTCCCTGGTGAAGTACGGGTTTGACGACTGGTCAGTCATCCTCGACGTGGTCGCGGCAAAGACCTACGACACGAACGCGATGCTCGTGCCGACGAACGCGACGCTCTCGCTCCTCTCCAGCCCTTCGGGAGCGGAGATCTTTTTCCGGGGCCTTCCCATAGGCAGGACACCTTTTCAGGGTAAATTTTACCAGGGGACGTACGTGTTCCTGTTCCAGGGCCCCCCGGGGTACCGGAACCTCACGAAAGAGATCACCATCCCCTACGAAGGGGCAAACGTATCGGTCCAGTTCGAATGCGGTGCTCCCGATGCAATCGACCTGGCCGCGAAGGACATCAGCGATAATGCCCCGTTCAACCCGGCAACCGCGCGGGTGCTCCTGCAGGACGCAAAAACACTCCTCGCGTCAGGGAAATGCATGGACGCGTATTACGCGGCGGTGAATGCCTCTGACTGGGCAAACGATGTCGATCATGACGGGGTCCCGAATTACCTCGATATATGGCAGAGTATCCCGAATATTGTCGTGTATTTTTCTCCCCTTGTCATCGTGCTCATCATGCTTGCGGGTATCGGCTTCCACCGGCAGGTCCATCAACTGGCCCCGAAGGTTACCATCGAGGAGCTGCCTTCCGCCGGCGGCGAGGAAAAGATGATCCGGGTATCGGCACAGCTCAGGAAGCCACCGCAGTTTTTCTATTGTGCTGTTTTACTCGATGGAAAGGTGATTGACCAGCTGGATGAGCCCGGGGTGAAGGATGTCACCCTCGGCAGGCTGGAACCCGGCACGTATCTCCTCCAGGTCGACCTCGATGCCTACAGAAGCCGGCTCTGGCGAAACCATATCGAAAAATCGCATGAAATCACGGTTCCCCCGCAGGAGGGGGAGATACCACCGGGAGTCCCATCCGGGTAAACCAACTCCCTGGCGCGGTTTACCTTGCCAATCCATCGATCCCCATACCATCAGCCATCCGCCCTGAACGCTTCGTGTCACGTGACCGGAGAGGAGTTTATGGCCTCGTCGAAGATGAATATCCCCCCTTCTCTGGCTGTGAATCCATTGAACCAGCGAGTTCGACCAATGAACCCGCCCCTTCCATCCACCAACCGTGGCCATTCTGGGAATATATGTGCAAACCGGCCCGATGGGTGATCAAGGGTAACAACCCGAAGAATGCAAAGGAGAGGAAAACCATGTCAAGAAATATCATCGCAACGGCAATCCTCGGCCTCGTCATCGTCGCAGCCCTGGCGCTCCCGGCATCGGCAGCCCAGGCGGACGGGAACGCAGCCGGGAAGGCAGCGGTCGATCCACAGCTCAAGGCTGACCTCTGGGCCAACCACCACCAGTACCGGCTCGCGCACTTCGACCTGAACGTCCAGCGGGCGAACAGCATCATCGGGATCCTGGACAAGTACGGCATCGACACGACCCAGCCGCAGGCCACGCTCGCGACCATCAGCGGCGAGCGCGGGGCGCTCGACACCGCCCTGACGAACCAGGACCGGGATGCCCTCAAGACCATCAACCAGCAGCTCCTGTCGCAATGGAAGCAGTTCGCTCAGGAAGTGAAACAGAGTATCAGGGATCACTATCGCGGGGCAAAGGCGGCGACGACCACCACCGCAGCCGATGCCGGCCTTACCGACGACAGCCAGGCCCTGAGCCTGTAACCATCCATCACCGCATGCAGGGCCTGGACCCTGCCATCTTTCTTTTCCGGAACCTCCTTCACCCCTCGTTCGATCAAGGGGGAGACAACCGGTTCCCAATCGACGACTGGTCCGTCCCCGGTCCAGCGGCAGGCTAATAATCCACGGGGGAGAAAATTTTTCCATGGGCAGGGACGGGGCATCTGACACCATCGCCGGGTTACCGGATCGGGACCTCATCGATGAGCTTTCCGGGTACCTCGACGTCCTTTCCAGCAACGCGAGGCTCCGGATCCTCAGGCTCCTTGCAACGAAGCCCATGGATGCGACCGCCATATCCCGGGAGATCGGGACGAGCTATGAAAATACCAAGAAGCACCTCGACCGTCTCCTCTCCATCGGGCTGATCAGGAAGGAGGCCGGCATCGGGAGGGAGACCTCGAAGGGTGTCCACCCGGTCTGGGAATACTCGGTTGTCCCGGGCAGCCTCGAGGCCATCATCCGGACCCTCGGGGTCTTCTCGAACCTCAGGATCACGGCCCTCGACCGCGACCTCGACCGGCAGCTCAGCTCGGTGAAGGGGGGCGTGAGCGGGGTACTCCTCGGGGAACGGCCCATGGTGATCCTCATGGGGGGCCCGGAGGACGGGAAGGGCTTCACCCTCGGGGATGGCGAGACGAGGATCGGCCGGCGTGACCCGGGCCTGCCCGGTGCCGGCGACCCGGCCCGTGACATCATCCTCGGCGATGCGTACCAGGCCGTGACCCGCGTCTCCCGGCCCCATGCGAAGATACGGGTGGGAGGGGGGGTCTTTTTCGAGGACTGCGGGAGCACGGGGGGGTCCTCTCTCAACGGCACGAAGCTCGCGGAGGGCGAGGGGGCCCGCCTGAGAAACGGGGACGTGCTGGAACTCGGAAAGGGCAACTCCGCCGCCCGGCTCATCCTTGCCATTCCCCCGGCTCTCGATCTTCCCTCGGGCACGGAACGACCGGCAGGCGACGGAGCGACGCACCATGCCCGCCGGACCTGACCCGGAGGACAGGACGGTGGCGGTGCTGGCCGATCTTCCCCTGCATGACCGTTCGCCCTCCTTGCCGGCCCCCCGAAGAGCAGGCACGCCGGGATCAACGGGAAAGACTGCAGTCGAAACCTGCCCGGCCGCGACCATCACCGGCATTCCCGCGATCCTCCTCCGGTTCGATCTCGCGGTCTTCGGGCTCGGGGCCCTTGCCTTCGTCCTGCTCTTCTGGGCAGATATCAGGCGGTCCTCGGGGTATAGCTGCAATCTCCGGGGATGGGAAAGGGCCGCCATCGCTATCGGTCACGGGCTCGCGGGCGTCCTCATCCTGTTCCTGTCCTCCCTCATCGCGAGCGCCCTCGGCCTCCGGTTCGAGAGGGCCGGCGAGGGGATCGGCGGGATCCTTCTCTGCATCGGCCTCGCCTACGTGGGTTTTTCCTCGTTCGGCCTTGCCTGGAAGGCGCTCCGGTCGCGTCCTTCCCGCCTCCTCCTGCAGGTCCACCTCGCACTGTCCGTCGCGGCAACGGTGCTCCTCCTCCTTCTCGCCGTCTGGGCCCCCGTCGCATCCCTGCGGAAGGGCATGGTCCCCCTCGCGCTCGCCGGGGTGATCCTCGGCTCGCTTCTCATCGCCCTGTGGCAGTACAGGGGGAACATCACCCGGCCTGCCACCCCGAAGGAAGGAGGCGCGGCCGGTGGAGGGGCATGCGTCCCGGTTCCGGGGGAGGTGCCAGCGCGGGCGACGTCGGAGACCGTTTCGCCGTTTCCGCGTGAACTTTCCGGGCGCTTCGCCGATCCGGTGATCATCGGCACCGGCGGCCTGTCGAGGGTCTTCCGGGCACGGAGGAAGGAGGACGGGAGGGTGGTCGCGGTCAAGGTCCCGCTCGCCCTCGACGAGGCGACGGGGAAGGCCTTCCTCAGGGAGATGCGGGCCTGGGAAGGCCTGTCGCACCCGAACATCCTCCCCATCCTCGGGGCAAACATCCTCCCGGTCCCCTATGTCGAAATGGAGTGCCTGCCCCGGTCCCTGGAGGAACTGGGAAAGCCAGTCGATCTGAAGACAGCCGCCCGTATCGTCGCAGGGATCGCCCGTGGCCTTGCCTATGCCCATGCCCGTGGCATCATCCACCGGGACCTGAAGCCCGGGAACATCCTGCTGACCCGGGACCTTGAACCGAAGATCGGCGACTGGGGCCTTTCCCGGTTCCTCACGGGATCGACGGTCACCGATGTGCAGGGGTTCTCCCCGAGGTACGCGGCTCCGGAGCAGGTCGACCCGAAGCGGTACGGGCCGGTCGGCCCGGCGACCGACATCCACGGCCTCGGGGCCATCTTCTACGAGCTCGTGACGGGCCGGCCGGCCTTCGGGGGAGACGGGATAGCCGAGATCACCCATGGGATCCTCTCCGATGTACCCGTCCCCCCGTCGGCTATCAACCCGGACGCGGGGCCGGTCGACGGTATCATCCTGCGTTGCCTTGAAAAGGAGCCGGGGAAACGGTACCGGTCCGCGGCAGACCTCGAGAGGGACCTGCTCCCGTTCACCGGGTAAGGGTTCCCCGGGGCCCGCCCGGGGAGGACCGATCAGGCAAGGGTATTTGGACCTGCGTCGCAATTCTCACGGGAACAAAACAGGTGACATCCATGGGGTCGATCCTTGCCATCAACGGAAGCCCGCGGAAGAACTGGAACACGGCGACGCTGCTCGGGCATGCCCTCCGGGGAGCGGAATCCGAGGGGGCGGAGACCGGGCTCGTCCACCTCTATGACCTGGAATTCAGGGGGTGCACCAGCTGCTTTGCCTGCAAGCTGAAGGGCGGCCCGAGCTACGGCCGGTGCGCGGTGGAGGACGATCTGACCCCGCTCCTGGAGAGCATCCACGGCGCTGATGCGCTGGTCCTCGGTTCACCGATCTACCTTGGGGCGGCGACCGGCGAGATGCGGTCATTCCTCGAGCGGCTGGTCTTCCCGTACCTCGTCTACGATTCCGCGAGGTCGACGCTCTTCCCGCGGAAGATGCCGACCGGGTTCATCTACACGATGGGCGCCGACGAGCGCCGGGTGAAGGAGATGGGGTTCGGGGCACAGTTCACCCTGACCGAGCTCATCCTCGCGAGGGTCTTCGGGTCGTCCGAAACGCTCCTCGTCACCGATACCCTTCAGTTCGACGATTATTCGAAGTACGAGTCATCCGCCTTCGACCCGGCGGCCAAGGCACGGAGGCGCCGCGAGGTGTTCCCCGGGGACTGTGAAAAGGCGTTCGGGACGGGGAAGCGGCTTGCCCGTGCCGGGAAGCGGATGCCCGGGAAGGAGGACGGCCGCCGGCGGCCGGGGCAGACATGACATCGGCGGGTGGAGGGAGGGAATGAAACGGATCCAGCGGGATGATACCCTCGTGTCGGCCGAAATGCTCGAGCGGGCCGTGAAGGACATCCTTGCCCGCGCGAAGCTCGACCGGGGCTGGGACATCCCGTACCTCGCCGGGTACAGCAGGGACGGGAAGACCATCTACATCGACCGGCACCTGCCGGAGTCGTTCGAGAGCAGGGGAAAGGCCGTGTACACGGACAAGTTCCTCGTCCTCCACGAGGCCCTCGAAAAGGCGGTCATCGACACGCTCGGCCTCCGGTACCAGCACGCCCACCAGCTTGCGCTCCGCGAGGAAGAAGCGGCGGTCAGGGCGTTCGGGGTTTCCTGGAAGGAGTACAGCGACTTCATGGACCGGTACATCAAGGAGGCGGCCGACGAGAGGCTGACCCGTATCCCTCGCGACCTGGACCTCAAGCCCTACCGGGACGAGCATGACCTCGAGCTCCTGAAAAGGATGCAGGAAACCATGAAATGAGGGCGGTGGATTCCCATACCCGGGCATACCCCGGCGCGGCATGAAGGGGGGACCGGCGGCGTGTCCCTTGCTGACTACATCGGGAGGTACTGGGCGGGGGCCGAGGTCATCTACGGCGTGATCATCGCCATGACCTTCACGAGCATCCTGAGGACCGACCCGGCGTCCCTCGGGCAGCACATCGGGCGGACTATCCTCGCAGCCCTCGCCTGCTGCACGGCCTGGGGCCTCGCCGACGGGCTGTTCTATTCCTGGGAGCGGGGATACCTTCTCCGGCGGGAGAACACCATCGTCCGGTTCTCGAAGTCGCCCGGAACGCAGGGGTCCGCGGTATCGCTCGTCGGCGAGCAGCTGGACGACACCATCCTCCGGACCATCCCCCGCGAGCACCGGCTGGAGCTCTACCGGAAGCTCGTCGGGTTCCTTGCCGGGGTCGAGGCGGGGAAGAGGCTGTCCGCGAACGAGGCCCTCGTCATCGTACTCGGCACGTGCATCCTGTCCCTCGGTGCCGGCCTCATCATCGTTGTCCCTTTCTTCGTAGTGCCCGACGTCGAGCTGGCGCTCAGGGTCTCGAACCTCGCCGGTATCCTCCTCCTGTTCGGCGTGGGGTATTCCCGGGCGCGGGACAGGGAGCCTCTCCCGAGGTTCGCCTCCGGTCTCGGGACCTCCCTCGTCGGGATCATCATCGCGGGGATCACGATCGTCCTTGGCGGGTAACGGTGCGAGTGCCAGGCCGGAGACTCACCTGACGAGCCTGACGAAGTTATCGATCCTGATCGCATCCCCCTGCGGGCCGCGACCGCGGGGGTACTCTGACGGATCCCCGGCCTTGGGATCGCTGCGCTGGGAACCGGCCCCGTGAACATCCCGCCATGCCCCGCCGATGTACCCCGGCGCCTCTCCGAAGGCGATGTAGACCGCCGCCCCGCCCGCCCCGTTCGCCGAGGCGTGGGTCGTGCCGGTCCAGTAGTAGGGATAGTCCGGCTGTCCTGCCTCGTTCCTTATCCCGGTGCTTGAGAAGACCGGGTCCAGGGCCGGGGATCCGGAGCTCTCGGGGGAACGGGTGTAATCGACGATGCTCTGGAGCTCCTTGGCATCGGGCAGCCGCCAGTCGTCGTGGCCGAGGTACCCGGCAGCGTTCTTCTCCCGGACCCAGGCGAGGGCATCCTGCCAGTCCATGCCGGTGCCGCTGTCCGCCTTCGTCCACGTGAGGCCGGTGGCCGCGTCGGTGACGGTCCCGCCCCCGTTGTCGGTGAACCGGTTGACCCCGTACTCCGGGTTCCCCCGGACGCACAGGACGAAGAAGGTCTTCTCCGCACCACCGGGCCCCGCCAGGTCGTACCCCTTGATCCGCCCGTCGGCGAAATTCACCCCGAAGAGCTTTGTCCCCCCGCCGGGTCCACCGCCGGCATAGACGGTGGCCGAGGCGTACTGGGAGTCAATGATCCGGTCGCCCTCGGCCGGTTCCCCGTAGGCAAAGCCGAAATACCGGGTATCGATGAAGGGCACCAGCCCGGCGGTGCTTGTACCCGTCGGGCTGGGGTCGGTGCCCCGGAAATCGATCAGGGAGTACAGTTCCTTGACCGACGGCAGCCGCCAGTCGGTGAACCCGCCGAAGCGGGCGGCATCCAGGGTGGCAGGGCGCGCCCGGGCCTGGGACCAGGTGAGCTTGTCGGCCCTCGTGAGTGACCCGTCGCCGTTGGTGTCCGGCGATCGCTGCCAGGTGAGCCCGGTGACTCCGTCGCGGACGGTCAGGCCGTCGGCGCTGACGGCATAATCAGGCCGGTTCCCGGTATTCTGGGCGTCCTGGCCTGAGAAGTCCCGTCCCTCCGCCGGGCACGGGATCTGCTGCCGGTTGTCATAGCAGGCGGCCTGCCCGGTGTCGACGATGGGATACGTGAGATGACCGGCTGCCGGGGCAGCGGATTCCGATACCGGTCCCCCGGATGTCCCCGGCGAGGTGCAACCAGCGCAGAGGGCGATGAGCATCAATCCCCCGACCGCCGCGCCGGCCCAGGCATGAATGTTCACAGCCTCCCCTCCTTCAACCGGTAGGTCCTGATGGCATTTAAGAAACTGCATATCCTGCCCTTCCGAACCGACCAGCCGTCATGGCCGGGTATAGCTCAGATCCAGGGATGCCCTGTCGAGCGTTATGGATGATATCGCATTCGCGAGAACCGGGCCGGTGACCAGCTCCGGGCGCGCGGGCAGCGTTGGAGATTCTGAAAGGGCATACAGGGTGAAGGTATAGGTTTTGGGCCCGGGCCCCTGTGAGCAGGGGGGATCGTATTCCATGGTCGTGCCATGGCTCCCCGATCCCAGGACGCCGACCCCCGTGCTGTTCTTTTCCAGGCGGGTCATGTTTCCCGGTATACGGTAAAGCACCCAGTTCCACCTGGCAGTCCCATCGCCGGGAAGCGTCGTCATCATGAGGGCAAACCCGACTGTACCGGCCGGGGCGCCCGACCAGGATAATTCCGGCGTAGAACCGGAGCCGTCGCAGGTGTATTCGGCGGGCATGGTACCTTCATCAGCGCCGGCATCGCTCGTCAGCGAGAAAGTTCCGTTTGTCACACCTGGCGGATCATGTCCAGGCCGGGTATCCGGCCCCGGTGTGGGGACAGATGGTGTGGCGGTCTCCGGCAGCGCTCTTGCGGGAGCGCACGAAAGCACTCCGGTTTTGTCCTCACAGGATCCGCGCACAGGATTGTCTTTGTCGATAAACCGGCAGGTGTCGCCCGGGGACTTCCCGACGCATGAATTCACCGCCACATCAGGTGGCACGTGCGGGGAATACGCCGAAATTCCTGGTGTGGTAGAAGTATGCGGTTCGGTGCTCTTCATCCCAGGGATGGTTAACCCGGACGAATAGAAAACAAAAAGCATTCCAGGCACGGCAATCATAAACAGGATAACCAGAAGGCCGGGCCCCCAATTCGGTTTCATGTTCTCTCCTCATTCAATCTGAAGGGTCCGGAAATGATCACGGGACTGTTCAAGACCGATCCCGAGAAGGATGATGACAGCCATCATGCTGAAGAAGTCAGGAAAGAGGGGGAAATTACCCATCTCGGCACTGAAGATCGCCCCGATCACGGCGGTGGACCTGATCCCCTGCAGCCCGAGCGCGAGAACGGTCATCATCGGGATGAGTGCTGACGGGTTGTGCATCCTCAGGTATATCCCGGTATAGGCGATAAACAGAGGAAGGATCAGCCCGAGAATCATGTTCCCTCTATCGTATTCATTCACCGATGAGGCTCCCTGAGGATTCCTGTCACGGCCCCTGGCCACCGTGAGAGGGCTTTGCCCCCTCTTCCCCGAACCATGAATTCCACAACCGGGAGAACCAGCCCGTGACGGCATCAAGGGGGCCTGTGGCGGCCACCTCCCCCTGCCCGCGGTCCGGTTTCCTTTCCTGCGAGGTTCCGGTATCCCCTTTCCTGCCCTGCTGCCCCCCTGCCTGAGTGCCCTCGATAGCCTCGACAATACCCGGGTGTTCCTGCCTGAAGGTGTCCAGCCAGGCCTTTGCCCCATCCCGGTCGCCGGCATCCAGGTACTGTCGGGCCCCACTGACATCGTAGCCCGTCGAACCGAGCCGGGAGATGACCTCTTCGACCGGCATCCGGCGATCCTGCCCCTGGCCGGATCCCTGGCCCGGGGAGGAAGCGTTTCCTGCCTGTGGCCCGGTACCCTGTCCCTGGCCGGAGCCGTTCTGCTGGACACCGTTCCCTGCGCCATGCTCACTGGCGGCGGAGGCCTGCTGCTGCGTCTCGATCCAGGTGTCTACCCGGCTGGCGTCGTAGCTCCCGACACCGAAGAGGAAGTCCGTCGGGATATCCGCGGGCATGGCGATCTGTTGCGAGTAGAGATATGCTCCCTCGCACGTGTACCCGTCCAGGTTCCGGAGGTCCTGGAGCTTCTCATTCTGAGCCGACGTGAGGGTCTTCCCCACCTCCGCGAAGTGGGTCGCGTACAGGAACGATATCTCCCCGTCCAGCTCCCCGTACCGCGCCGAGAGGGAGCGGACGGTGCTCTCATCGATGGTCTCCCCGGCGAGGGCCTTCCGGAGCTCGGTGGCGACGGCCGTGCGGGTCGAGACGATGTCATTCAGGTCCGCCCGCTGGAGGTCCACGAGGCCCGTGATGGCAGGCCTCTGGGTATCGGTGAGGATGCCCAGGAAATCCGCTCCCGAGTCACCGGTCAGCGACGTGCTGATGGAGTACCCGCGATTTCCCATCGCCGGCCGGTCCTTCAGGTAGAACGAGCCGAAGTAGGTCCCCTGTCGCTCCGGGCAGAAGTACACGTCGGCATCCACCGAGCCCGCGTACCAGGCAAACATCTCGCTCGCGTAGGTCCGCAGGGCCACGGAGCTGCCACGCCCTCCGGCGTTCAGGGCCGCGGAGGCGTCCACGATCGGCCAATCGGCCATGCCCTCCGATTTCATGGAGTCCAGGTACGCCCTTTGCGTGCTGTTCAGCGACCGGATCACCTGGGCATAGGTCTTTGCCCGGCCGAGGCTGATGCTCGCGTCGACATCGTACAGCAGGGCCGAGTAGGCCTTCACGGCCGCCTCATCGAGCCCGCTCGCCCCCGCGGGGAGGTTCCCGGCGAGCTCGTCGCGGAATGCCGCCATGAGCGGGAACCGCATGTACGCGTACCGGCTGGAGAGGGGGGCCTCCGCATCCGCAAGGGCAGAGAAGGCCGCGAGCTGGTCCGGATCCAGGATGGAGAGCACGTTGTCCGAGGCGCGGGTGACGAAGTCGGTGTTGTGCCCCATCCCCGTGGCATCGTTGTCCCGGAGGTACTGGAAGCCCGCGTAGTCGGCCACTTTCCCTGGCGGGAGGAAGGTGTCGCTGCAGGCGTCGCCGGTCAGGAAGGCAAGCCCATCGAAGGCGATGGTGTTCTCCTGTGCCTGGTCAGACAGGGTCTGAGCTATCGTATACCTCCCGCCGGTCCCTGCGGCTCCCGCCCCCGTCACGAGGAGGACGAGGATGCAGAATGAGGCAAGGACAGGCCCGGTTTTCCTGGATATACTCATGGGTTCAAGCACCTTTCCATTAACCGTTAAAGGTCTATAATCCCGTGGATTAAGAAAAGAGATAAGGAAATGCCAGAATTATACCCAAATTACACCCAGATCCGGATCACTCGAGGCTGATCCGGATCAGGATGATCAGGGCGACGGAAGCGCAGAGATCGGGGACTATCTGGAAAAGTCCTACATCCCCCGTGCGACCGCCGAGGAGGCTCACGATCAGGGGGTTCGACGTGACCGCGTAGATCCCGAGGGCAAAGATCACCGCCATGAGGCCGAGCGTGAAGGAACTCCTCAGCCTCCGGTAGATCCCGCCGTAGATGACGAACAGGGGGATGATGAGCCCGATATTGACAAAGGATATCAGCGTCTTCAGCTGCTTCGCCTCCTCCTGCCCGGGGGCCGCCGGCTGGGGCTGCTGGGAGGGCTGGCCGTCCTGCCCGCCCTGGGGAGGTGCCGGGTTCTGTCCCTGGGGGTGGGGTGCCCTGACGAGGAGGGGGATGGCAAAACTCGCGACGACGACGGCGATAACCGAGACGAGGATGATCCACACGAAATCCTTTTTCTCCATGCTCATCCCTCATTCGGTTCGGCGGGAACCTCGATCTGCCTCCAGATCCCCAGGAATTCGTCGTATCTCGATCGCATCTCTTCAGACAGGAAATACATGCTTCCGTACTCCTCCCCCATCGAGCTGACCAGCTGATGCTTCTTCAGGACATCCAGGTGGTGGCGGACCGTTTTATAATCGAGGTTGCACCGCTGGGTCAGCTGGTTGGCATTATAGGGCCGGCCATGGAGGGCGAGGATAATCCGGGCGCGATTCACCCCGCCTCTGGATCCGGCAATCAGCCACCACAAGACCTGCTTCACGGGAGTCCCCCGGGATGCCTGGATAGGAGAACGTTGGCTCACGGGGTTTATAAACTCACTTCGGGCGGCAGGGCCGAAGGGGTCGCTCATCGGAACCGGATAAGGACCGGCATCCTCCACCCGGTGCCGGGGAGTCGTCAGCTCACGAAACACCGTCGGACCCGGGTCGACGGGCTTTCTTCTCCAGCCGCTCCCCGACCCTCCCCATCACCGAGAGCACCGCGGGCATGATCAGGATGGCGCCCGCGAGGGAGAAGGCGACGGCGATGAGGGTGGTGACGCCGAAGTTCGAGAGGATGGGGAAGGTGGAGAGGCAGAGGGCGGAGAAGCCGAAGAACGTGGCGAGGCCCGAGACGGTGATTGCGGTGCCGATCCGGTGGACGCTCTCCTGGATGGCGGCGACGGGGTCGTGGAGCCTCTCCTCCTCCTCCCCGTACCGTTCCATGACGAGGATGGTGTACTCCGCGGCCACGCCGATGGTCATGGACCCGAGGGTCGCAGTGATGGGGTTGTAGGCGATCCCGAGGGCGGACATGGCGACTGCGTTCCAGCCGACAATGAGGACGATGGGGATGATGGGCGAGACGGCATGGATGTGGCGGTACACGACGACGAGGAAGAGGAAGACGAAGAGGAACCCGAGGAGGGTCATGATCTCCTTGGACCGGGCGAGGGATGAGAGGAGCGTGGTGTAGAGGTCGAAGCTCCCGGTGGGGGTGACGCTCATCCCGACGGGAGGCTCGAGGAAGGCGATGTCCCGGACCATCTGCTCCTTCAGGGTCTCCTGCTGGGACATCTCGAGGTCGATGGTGGAAAACTGGATCACCCCTCCGAGGGAACCCTGCAGGTACTCGTCCTTCGTCTCCTGGGGGATCCCGCCGAGCACGGCATCGAGTTCGGCCCGGGTCTCCGGGAGCCTGCCCCCGGTGTACGGGAGGATGAGGGTGACGATGCTCCTTGCCCCGGTGAGCTCCGGGTGTCGCGAGAGCTCGTAATCCTGGAACTCCTGTATCCATGCCAGGGTGTCAGGGTCGGTCACGGGACGGCCCCGGACCGAGAAGTCGGCGGTCCTCGTGGCCCCGAGGATCCGGGTGACCTTGTCGATGTTAATCTTTGCCGGCATGTCGGGCGGGACGAAGGCGTTCTCGTTGCTCTCGATGGGGATGGAGGCGTCCAGCTGGAACCCGGCCAGGGCGATGAGGCCCGCGATGAGGAGGACCGGCACCGGGTTCCTCGCGATCTTCACCGAGGTATCGGTGAGGAACCGGCCGTACGAGAATGACCCCGGGATCCTCTTCTTTTTCCCGTCCGTCTTCCCGTCCCCCCGGTCAGTGGCCCGGGGCCCGAGAGCGGTGTCGCAGGCATCGGTGCCGACGGCGTAGCAGACCTCTTTCGCCGGTTCCTTCGGTCGGTACTTCAGGAGGAGCCCGAGGGTGGGCATGCCGATGCAGGAAACCCAGTAGCAGGTGAAGATCCCGATGATGGCCACGAGGCCGAAGGAGCGGATCATGGGGACGTTGGAGACGAACATGGCGACGAAGCCCATGCAGGTCGCAAGCATGGCGTAGAGGACCGCGGGGCCGGTCCGGGTCACCGTGTAGAAAACGGCATCGGAAAGGGGCCCCTTCCGGGCCTCCTCGTCGAACCGGGCCTGGAACTGGATGGCATAGTCGATCCCGAGGCCGATGAGGACGGGGAAGGCCCCGATGACCGCCATGTTCAGCTGGATGCCTGCGAGGCCCATGAGGCCGAGGGAGGTGACGAGGCCGACGGCGACGAAGAGGACGGGCAGGAACCGGTACCGGACGTAGGCGAAGAGGATCCCCATGGCGAGCACTATGAGGACAAGGGCGCCGCCGATGAGGATCCCCATGTTCGCGGAGAGCCCGTCCCGCATCTGCAGCGAGAAGGCGGGGGAGCCGGAAATCTTCACCTGGACGCCGGGCGGGGGATCCGAGCTATCCACGATGGACTCCACGTTCGCGAGAACCGCGTTCTCGGTCGTGGTCGAGAGGCCCCGGTCCAGCTGGATCTGGACCAGGGTGAGGAGGTTCGAGGGAACGGCCTGCGCCCTGATATCCGCGGGGAGGGCACTCACTATCTGGGCGATCTCGGCCTGCGAGCCGGGGAGCGTCCCTCCATGATAGGCCTTGAGGGCCTCGACGATACTTTTCGTGGAGGTGACATGCTGCTGCTGGCCGATATCCCTCTCCAGCCGGTCGACGTACCGGAGGATACCCGGATCAAGGGGGTTTGCAGACTCGACGATGAGGATGATGGAGTCAGACTGGAAGCTCTCGGCGTACTGCCCCTGGAGCACGCCCTCCTGAGAGTTTTCATCGACATAGGTCTTCCAGCCCGTCTCCATCGTGAGCCTGGTCATCCCCGCTATGCCGGTGAGGAAGACGGCAAGGACGAGGATGGCGACGAGGGCGGGCTTCCGGTTGATGGCCCCCGCAAGGCCCTCGAAGAACCGCTGGATCACCGTAGCCCCGCCTCCCGTGGTCATCGCGCCTCTACCTGCCCGGGCAATGTTTAATACCCCGGCACTCTATATTGACTAGTCAGTCTATAATCTTAAGGCTTATGCAGGCAGGACGGGGTCCCCGGGCCGTGCACCGGGGGAAGGTGAAGCTGGGGGGGAGAAAGGCCGGGAGGCCCCCGGCGACCGGGAGGGTTCCCGGGGCCGGGAACCGGGAACGGATCCTCGCGGCGGCGCTCGGGCTCTTCACCACCCGGGGGTTCCACCACACCCCCACCGCCCGGATCAGCAGGGAGGCGGGTGTCTCCACGGGGACGCTCTTTCACTACTTCCCGGACAAGAACACGCTCATCGACGAGCTCTACCTCTCGATCCAGAGAGAAGTGGCCGAAGTGGTCCGGTCCGGGGACGACACGGGCGCCCCGACGAAGGAGCGGCTTGGGCGCTGCTTCAGGTCATACATCGCCTGGGGGGCCGCGAACCCCGGCGAGGTGGCCTTCCTGAACCTGTTCTACAACTCGCCCTCGATAGGCGACGAGGTGAAGGACCGGGCCCACCGGGAGTTCCAGTGGCTCCACGAGCTCTCCGATGCTGCCGTCAGGGAAGGGGTGCTCCAGGACCTCCCGAAGGAGTTTTACTGGGTGGTAATCCCCCAGATCCTGAACGGGGCCCTCTCCCTGATCGCCTCGGGAAGGACCACCCTGACCCCGGACCAAATCGTGACCTACGGGCTCGCGCTCATCCTGAAGGAACCGGCCGGCTGAAAATCCTCCTCGCTGCCAGTCGCATCCTGCCTGACGGCGGGTCGCTCCAGGTCGGGTTCTTCGCGACTACGCCGCAACTACCAGTCGCGGCACTCCTATTCCGTTGGAATAGTCATCGTCGCTCGAGGTCGGGTTCTGATGACCTGACGCCCCGCCTTGGGGTTGGCGGCGGGTGAGAGAACCATCAGGTTATTGAACCCTCCCTCTGATGAACCCTCACTCTGCCCACACACGTCACAGGCCAGGCGCACGGTGGTCACCCGTTGAAATGGTGGTGGTCGTAGGTCGTCCTGAGATATTCCTGCTTCCGCTGCTCCCCCCGGTTGAGCGGCGGGTTCAGGTACCCGATGGCCGGAGTCTGGACCGCGGGGCAGAACGGGCAGATCGCGCCGCCGACGTCGTTTGCCTTGTCCCGTGCCGGGCAGTAGTATACCCCGCCGCTGAACTCGACGGTGTCACCGCCCGGGAAGGGGGTTCCCACAGCATGGGCGGGCTCCCCGAGCACGAACATCGGGAAGGCAGCAAGGAGGTATTTCAGGAACCGGAGGCGCAGATCGCCGGCGCCGGGGGCGATGCACTCCTCCGCGACCATCACGAAGAAGCCGGCCATGGATGGATTGACCTTTTCCCGGAGGTGGCTGAATGCGCCCTGCTGCTGCATCAGCCGAATCCTCTGCCAGGTCCCCAGCAGGTGTTCCGAGACCTTGTGCACGAGCCGCTCCCGGTATCCCGGGTCCACGCCGCCGATATGGTCCGAGAAATTCTCCACCAGCCGGTTGAGGTCGCGTGGTGAAAAGGAGAGGACGAGGGGCGCGATGAGGGCCCCGAGCTCCCCCCGGGTCCGGGCTGCCCCGAGGCGGCGGCAGGTCCCGGGAATATCCATGACGGAAACCCCATCAGCCGTTGTTTCCCCGCCCTTCACCGTCCACCACCTCTGCTCCGGCACCCGGCAGCTATAAGACGAAACAGTCCATCATAGTTCTACCCGGAATCCCTTGAAACCATCGCGGGGAACTGCCATGAAGAGGAAGATCATCGATATTGACGAGGGAAAGTGCACGGGGTGCGGGGAGTGCATCCCCGACTGCCCCGAGGGTGCGCTCCAGGTCATCGACGGCAAGGCCCGGCTCGTCTCTGACCTGTTCTGCGACGGCCTCGGCGCGTGCATCGGGGCCTGCCCCGAGGGGGCCATATCGGTTACCGAGCGCGAGGCCGGGGCATACGACGAGAGGGTGGTGATGGGTCAGGTTGCCCCCAAGGGGGAGGCGGTCATCAGGGCCCACCTGGAGCACCTCCTCACCCACGGCGAACGGGACCTGTACGACCAGGCCATTGCCTACCTGGACGATAACCATATCCCCGTTCCCAGGCACGGCGTCCGGGGATGCCCTCCCGGGCCGGCCGCACGGGGCGGCCACCCGTTTGCCGGCTGCCCGGGCTCCGGTGCACGGAGCATCCCGAGGGAGCCGCATTCCGGGGGCAAAGGCGGGACCGGGGCAACGAGCTCGGAGCTCCGGCAGTGGCCGGTCCAGCTCGCGCTCCTCAACCCGGCGGCGCCCTATTTCGACGATGCGGACCTCCTGATCTCGGCCGACTGCGTCCCGTTCTCGTACGCGGGGTTCCACGGGGATCTCCTCCGTGGAAAGATCCTCATTGTGTTCTGCCCGAAGCTCGACCAGGACATCGACGGGTACATTGCGAAGCTCTCCGTGATCTTCTCGGGGCACACGATCCGGTCCATCACCGTCGCCAGAATGGAGGTCCCGTGCTGCGGCGGGGTGAGGTACGTGGTCGACCGGGCCCTCGAGCGATCGGGAAAGCAGATCCCGGTGACGGAAATAACGATCACCATCGACGGGCAGGTCACGGGTAATCCATAAGGAACAACCGCCGGTCCCGAAAAAAGATCAGGTGAGGGTCCGCCGGAAGAAGGTGATCATCTCCCGGTACGCGTCCATCGAGGAATCGTCCCGCGAGAGGGACCCGTTCACCACCATGAACCCGTGGGGCTTCCCCTCGTAGACCTTCAGCTCGAAGTACTTGCCCGCCGTGGCAAGCTCGGTCGGTGCGAGCGGGGGAACCCCCTGTCGCCCGGCGGCCGGGTCACTGCCCCGGCGGCATCCAGAGGGACTTCACCGGGTTCGACCCGCCGGGCTTGGACTGGTCCCCTGCCTCGATGCCGAGGAGCCCGCCGATGACGTTCACGACACTTTGCCCCGCGGGGACGATGATCTTCGTGTTGGTCGAGAGAGCGTTCTCGGCAACCTCGAGCTGGCGGAGGGTGATGGCGGTCCCCTGGAAGTACTGCTTCGCCGCTTCGTTCACGAGCCGGATGGCCTCGGCCTTGCCCTGCGCCTCGAGGATGGTCGCCTGCCTGACCCCCTCGGCCTGCTTGATGGCGGCCCGCCGCTGGCCGTCGGCATTCGTCTCGGTTGCCGTGGCGAAGTCGATGGCCGCGGTCTTCTCGTTCAGGGCCTTCACCACCCGGTTCATGGTTTCCTGGACATCGGGCGGTGGCTGGATCTCCTTGAGCTCGGCCCTCACGATCTGGATCCCCCAGGCCGCGGTCTCCTTCGTGAGGGCCTCGGCGAGGTTCAGGTTGATGGTGTTTCTCTCCGAGTTCGCGGTCTTCAGGGTCATGCCGCCGATGATGTTCCTGAGGGTCGTGCGGGCGAGGGCCACGATCTGGTCCTCGTAGTTGAAGACGTTGTACTGGGAGGCCTTCACGCTTTCCTCGTCGATCTTCACCTTGAAATAGATCTGGGCATCGACGAAGGCGTTCAGGTTGTCGCTCGTGATGATCTCCTGCCGGTCGGCATTCACGAGCTTCTCGGTGATATTCACGGCATACAGCTTCTGGATGCCCGGAAGGATCCAGTAGAGGCCCGGGTTGCCGTACTTCTGGTACTTCCCGAGGAACTCGATGAGGACCCGGTGGGTGGGCCGCACGATCCGGATCCCCATCACGACGTAGCCGATGACGATGGCGGCGGCGGCCGCCCAGAGGGGCTCGAGGGTGGCGAAGTAGACGACAACGCCCACGACGATGGCCACGGCCATCGCCATGCCCGAGTTCCCCGTTTCACTCACGGTTGCCATGATCCATCATGGCATGTGGATCCATATAAGCCATGACCGTCGTGCCGGCCGGAGTGCCGTTCCGTTGGTCAGGACCGCTCGTCCATGACCCCGGCCACCCACGCGGCCCTTTGCGCGTCGGTCAGCGGGGGCGGGGCCGGCCAGGCGTCCTCGAAGGTGGGGGCGTCCTTTTGGTACATCACGCCGAGGCCGATCTTTGCATCCGCCGAGTAGTCCCACTCCACTGCCTTCCGGTGTGCGGCCTCGCGATCACCCACGTCCTCCCCCGGCCAGGAATAGACCCGCTCGTTGTAGTATCCGGTCAGGTTGTTGTAGGTCGCGCAGACCTGGAGGACGTCGATGAACGAGAACCCGCGGTGCATCACCGACTCGTGGACCAGGCGTTTCAACTCCTCGCGCCGGGCGGTGTACCCCCGGGCGATGAAGGTCGCCCCCGAGGCGAGCATGAGCTCCACCGGGTTGAGGGGCATCTCCCGCTCACCCTTCGGGGTCGAATGCCCCCGGTAGCCGGCAGGAGAGGTCGGGGTGTACTGGCCCGTCGTCAGGCCGTAGACCCGGTTGTTGTGGACGAGAACGGTGATGTCCAGGTTCCGTTTTGCCGCGAAGACCAGGTGGTCGAGGCCCTCGGCGTAGGAATCCCCGTCGCCCGTCACGCAGATCACCCTGAGGTCCGGGTTCGCGAGCCGGATCCCCGTCGCCACCGGGATGGTCCGGCCGTGGAGGGAGTAGAACCCGTTCACGTTCAGGAAGTCGAAAAGCTTCCCGTGCTGGCCTATCCCGGCGACGAGGACGACCTTCTCGAGCGGGAGCTCCCCCGACCCGTCCATCTCGGCGAGGAGGTCCTTCAGGGCGTGCTGCACGGCGAAGTTCCCGCACCCCGGGCACCAGGTGTTCTTCGCCCGGCTGACGAGGTCGATCCCCTTCATGCTGTCACCCGCCTGAGCTCCTGCTCCAGCTCCTCGATCATGAAGGGCCGTCCGTCGTATTTCAGCACCGTCCCCGAGGCCCGGTACCCGAATCCCCGGACAAGGTCTGCAAGCTGGCCGGTCTCGTTTGTCTCGACGGCAAAGAACCGTTTGACGCCATCCATCGCCCTTGCGAAACTCCGTTCCGGGAAGGGCCAGAGGGCCACCGGCTGGACGACCCGGAGGCCCAGCCCCCCGCCGACTTCGTTGCAGGCACCCTTGTTCGACCCCCAGCAGAGGACCGCCGTTCCTGCCCGGGGATCCCCGGCGACGTTCACAGGCTGCATTCCCTCGAGTTCCGCGGCAAGGCCCTGCATCTTCCGCCTCCGTTTGTCGGCCATCGCCCGGGTCATCTCCGGGTCCTCGGTCGTGATCCCGTCGGGGTCGTGGACATGGCTGTTCACCCGGATGACCTCCCCCTTTACCGGCGGGAACCGGAGCGGTGAGACGCCCGAATCGGTGATGGCGTACCTGAGGTAGGGGTGGACCGCCGGGTCGGCAGGGACAGGGCCGGTCGCCGGGGATACGGGGGCCGCTACCGGGTCCATGCTGTACATCCCCTCGCAGATGGTCCGGTCCGGGAGGAAGAGGGCGGGGACCTGGTACTTCCAGGCAAGATCGGCGGCAACCCGGATCCAGGCCCGGGCCTCGTCGGCGTCGCCGGGGGCGATGACGAGCCTCGGGAACTCCCCGGAGCCGGCATGGATGGCAAAGCCGAGGTCCGCCTGGGCGGTGTAGGTCGCGAGGCCGGTCGAGGGGCCGGCCCGCTGCCCGAGGACGATCACGACGGGGAGCTCGGCCATGCCGGCGAGGCCGAGCGCCTCGACCATGAGGGAGAAGCCGCCGCCCGAGGTCCCGACGGCGGCGCGGGTGCCTGTATAGGCGCAGCCAAGCGCCATGAGGATGACCGCGATCTCGCTCTCGGGCTGGATGGCCCTGACCCTTGCTTCGTCGGACCGGGCGGCGAGGAAATGGAGGAGGTTCGATGTCGGCGACATCGGGTACGAGAAGTAGGCCCCGATGCCGGCCTCGACGAGGCCGATCCCCATCGCCTCGTTCCCGGTGAAGGCGGGGAGGGGGGTGCTCCCCGCCGGGGGGATCCTGAGCCGTTCCTCGGAAGCATCGTAGGCCCGGCGGGCGACGCGGAGGTTCAGCTCCGCCTGTTTCCGGAACGATTTCCCGAACACCCCTTCGGCGACGGGCCACTCTATCCCCGCGGCCCGGGCAAACGCCCCGAGGATGGCGGAGTTACCCATCACGAAGGGCGCAGACTCCGAGGAGAGGATGGCTCTGATCGGGATCCCGATCCCGGGCGGGTACTTCGCGGTATCGGAGTTGTATACCACCATGCCGCCCTCGGAGAGCCGCTTTTCGTGGAATGATATCGTCGGCTGGTCGAGGGCGAGCACCATGTCCACGCTCCCCCGCACCGCGCCGATCTTCTCCCGTGCGCCGCGGATGATCGCGAAGTTGTGCCCACCCTTGATCAGGGACGGGTAATCGAAGGACATGTGGACCCGGTACCCGAGCCGCCCGAGGAGGTGGGCGATGACCTGGCCGGCGCTCGAGATCCCCTCGCCCGCCTTCCCGCCGACGAGGACCGAAACTTCCCCTTCCTGCACTGGTTCCCTCCGCCTTTCGGGAAAGGTTCCGTCCCTGTTTGGATAAAAGGGTATTCCCTTCAGGGAGGATCCGGGCTGCCTGCCCGCGCGCGGTACTTTATGAGGGGAGCAGGAGATACCAGTCGTGAAAGGGGGCGGGGCATGGAGGGCTCGATCTCGTCATGGGACGTGGTTATCGTCGGGGGAGGCCTGACAGGCCTCCGGGCCGCCCTGCAGGTCTCACGGGCCGGCCTCGCGGTCGCGGTGATCTCCAAGGTCCACCCGCTCCGCTCCCACTCGGTCGCCGCGCAGGGGGGCATGAACGCGGCCCTCGGGAACGTGAAGGGGGAGGACGGGGCCGAGGACAGCTGGGAGAGCCATGCCTTCGATACCGTGAAGGGCTCCGACTACCTCGCCGACCAGGACGCGGTCGCCCTCATGTGCCGGGAGGCCCCCGCGACGGTCATCGGGCTCGAGCACCTGGGCACGGCCTGGTCCCGCCTCCCCGACGGGAAGATCGCCCAGCGGCCCTTCGGCGGCGCCGGCTTCCCGCGGACCTGCTATGCCGAGGACCGGACGGGCCACCACGTGCTCCACACCCTGTTCCAGCAGGTGCTCGGCCAGGACATCCCGGTCTTCGGGGAGTACTTCGTCACGTCCCTTGTCGTCGACGGGGGACGCTGCACCGGGTGCACCGCGCTCGAAATCATGACCGGGACCGTCCACGGGTTCCGCGCCCGGGCCACCCTCCTTGCGACCGGCGGGTTCGGGAGGATCTTCTCCCGTTCCACGAACGCCCTGATCAACACGGGGGACGGCATGGCACTCGCGTTCCGGGCCGGGGCACCGCTGAAGGACATGGAGTTCGTCCAGTTCCACCCCACGACCCTGTTCGGGACGAACATCCTGATCTCCGAGGCGGCGCGGGGGGAGGGAGGGACCCTCGTCAACCGGGACGGCGAGCGGTTCATGGCACGGTACGCCCCTCGCGCGATGGAGCTTGCACCGAGGGACGTGGTCGCCCGGGCCATCGCGGAGGAGATCGCGGCCGGCAGGGGGTTCGACGGCGGGTACGTCCACCTGGACCTCAGGCACCTCGGGCCGGGGGTCATCGGCGAGCGGCTGCCCGGCATCCGGCAGATCGCGATGGACTTTTCCGGGGTCGATCCCGTGACAGAACCGATCCCCGTGCAGCCCGGGCAGCACTATTCCATGGGAGGGATCGACGTGGACATTGGGGGACGGAGCGCCCTTCCCGGCCTGTTCGCGGCAGGGGAGTGCGCCTGCGTGAGTGTCCACGGGGCGAACCGGCTCGGCGGGAACTCCCTCCTCGAAACGGTGGTCTTCGGCCGGCTGGTTGCAGATGCCATCATCAGGGACGTCGCGGCGGTGCCCGCACCTGGTGAGGAACCGGCCAGGACTGCCATGCAGGAGACCGAATCGGGTATCAGGGAGATCCTCGGCAAGGAGGGGAGCACATCTCCCTTCACCCTCGTCCACGAACTGGAGGAGACCATGTTCCGCCACTTCGGCATTTTCCGGGAAGGGAAGGAGATGGAGGAGGGGCTTCGGAAGGTCCGCGCCCTCGGGGACCGGTTCCGGGACGTCTCCATCTCGAACCGCGACCCCGCTGTGAACCAGGCCCTCGTCCGGACGCTGGAGATCGGGGGAATGCTCCGGCTCGCGGAGGCAGTGGCCGAGGGCGCCCTTGCCCGTAAGGAGAGCCGGGGGTCTCACTTCCGGCGGGATTTTCCGGGCAGGGACGACACGAGGTTCCTCGCCCACACCATCGCCGGGCTGAAGGACGGGAAGATTCAAATCAGCTACAAACCGGTCACCCTCGGGATGTTCGAGGTCGGGGAGAGGGGGTATTGATGCAGCTCAAGGTTTTCAGGTCGGGGGCGGGAACACAGGGCCCGAGATATGACAGGTTCGAGATCGATGCACCGGTGGGCATGACGGTGCTCGGGGCCCTCTTCGCGGCGCAGGAGAAGGACGACACGCTCGCATTCCGGTACTCCTGCCGGGGGGCCGTCTGCGGAACCTGCGCGATGCTCATCAACCGGGTGCCGAGGCTCGCCTGCCGGACGCAGGTGAGATCGCTTCTCGATGGGAAGGACAAAGTGCAGCTCGCACCGTACCCGGCCATCCAGGCAGCTGAACCATGGGACCCGGGAAGGGAGGTGCTCGTCGAGCCGCTGCCGCACCTCCCCGTGATCCGGGACCTCGTCGTGGACATGACCCGCTTCTTCGAGTACTACACAGACATCGATCCGGTGTTCGCGCCCACCGGCCCGGAACCGGAGAAAGAACGGCTCATGGACCCGGCATCAGTGAAGGACCTTGCGGTGTATGCGAACTGCATCCTCTGTGGGGCCTGCTTCGGGGCATGCCCGGTCAATGGCCGGAACCCCCGGTACCTCGGGCCGGCCGCGCTCGCCGGCCTGTACCGGTTCCGCATCGACCCCCGGGAGGCCGGCGGCGCCGCGCGGCTCCGCCGCGCCGACACCCCCGACGGGTGGTGGGCATGCGAGTTCCACGGGAACTGCCGACGGGTCTGCCCGAAGGGCGTCCCGCCCAACATCGCCATCGGGCGGGCCCGGAAGGAGCTCACACAGGCCGGCCGGGAGACCGGCGGAAGAAGGGAGGACACGAAATGAGGCAGGAGAAGGACTCGCTCGGGGCGATGGACGTCCCCGACGAGGTATACTATGGGATCCAGACCCTGAGAGCGGTCGAGAACTTTCCGGTCACCGGGAGGCGGGAGCCCCCCGAGCTCGTCAGGGCGTATGCCCTCGTGAAGCAGGCGGCGGCGCTTGCGAACATGGAGCTCGGCGCCCTGGACCGGCAGCGGGGGGAGGCCATCGCCGCCGCCGCGGCCGAGGTGGCCGCAGGGGGGCTTGCCGACCAGTTCCCCGTCGATGTCTTCCAGGCGGGCGCGGGGACCTCCTTCAACATGAACGTGAACGAGGTGATCGCGAACCGGGCCCTCGAGATCCTCGGGCGGAGGCGGGGGGAGTACGAGTTCCTCGGGCCGAACGACCACGTGAACCTCTCCCAGTCGAGCAACGACACCTTCCCCACGGCCTCCCACCTCGCCATTATCGGCGAGGCGGACCGGCTGTTCGGCCGGCTCGGCGGCCTCGCGGTCGCCCTCGGGAAAAAGGGCGGGGAATTCCGGGCCCTCCCCAAGTCCGGGAGGACGCACCTGATGGACGCCCTGCCCGTGACCCTCGGTGACGAGTTCCACGCGTACGGCGCCGCCATCGCGAGGGCCGCGATCCGGGTCCGGGAGCGGAGGGACGGGCTCCTCGAGCTCGCCATCGGCGGGACAGCCACGGGGACCGGCGCGAACGCCCCCGATGGCTACCGGGACGCGGTGATCGAGCACCTGGCCCGGATGACCGGGCTCCCCCTCGTCGCCGCCCGCGACAGCCTCGAGGCCCTCCAGAGCCGGGCGCAGATGGCGGCCTTCTCGGGGGCCATGCGGGAACTCGCGCTCGAGCTGGTCCGGATCGCAAACGACCTCCGGCTCCTCGGGTCGGGGCCGACCTCCGGGCTCGACGAGATCCTCATCCCCGCCGTGCAGCCGGGCTCTTCCATCATGCCGGGGAAGGTGAACCCGGTGATGGCCGAGTGCCTGGACATGGTCGCCTTCCAGGTCGCCGGGAACGATGCCGCGCTCTCCCTCGCCGCACAGGCCGGCCAGCTCGAGCTGAACGTGATGACCCCGCTCATGACCCACACCATCCTCGACTCGCTCGGGATGCTCAACCGGTTCCTCCCCGCGTTCACGGCGAGGTGCATCGACGGCATCCAGGCGAACGACGCGAGGCTTGTTTCGTCCGTGGGGATGAACCCGGCCCTCGCGACCCTCCTCTCCCCAAAGATCGGGTACCTGCGGGCGGCGAAAATCGCGCAGGAGGCGGCCGAGAAACGGCGCCCCGTCAGGGACATCGCCGTCGAGAAGGGGGTCATCACCGCGAAGGAAGCGGAGGCCATCTTCGACCCAGGGGAAATATCGAGGAACCGGTACCGAAAGAATCAGAAGTAACGAGGGGGAGATGGGGGGAGCAGGCGGCCCCCTCCCTCTTACCAGCCCAGGAACAGGCTCTTTGCCCGGGTCCACTGGGAAATGGCCTGCACCCCGTTCTCGCGCCCGAGGCCGCTCTCCTTCACGCCCCCGAACGGGAGCTCGGGCGGGGAGGTCAGGTGCCGGTTTACCCAGACGACCCCGGCAGCCGACCGCTCGAAGACCGCCCGGGCGACGCCGAGGTCACGGGTCCAGACCGAGGCGCCGAGCCCGTAGCGGGACCGGTTCGCCTCGGCGATGGCGGTGTCGAGGTCAGGGACGGCCATGACGGGGAGCACCGGGCCGAAGACCTCCTCCTGCAGGATGCCGGCATCGGGCGCCGGGTCAGAGACGAGGGTCGGGGTATAGAAGAACCCGCGTGCATGGCCCGGGTCCCGGAGCCGGCCACCCCCTGCGAGCACCCTCCCCTCGCCCCGGTCACGGAGCCGGTCGACCTGTCCCTCGACCCGCTCCAGCTGGGCCCGGTTCTGGAGCGGCCCCATCTCCACCGACGGGTCGAGCCCGTCCCCGACCTTCAGGGAACGCACCCGGTCGAGGAGCATCTCCTGGAACCGGGCGGCGATTTCCTCGTGGACATAGACCCTTTTTACGGCATTGCAGACCTGTCCCGCGTTGTAGAACCTCCCCCTGATCGCCCCGTCCACGGCGAGCCCGAGGTCCGCGTCCTTCCAGACGATCATCGGGTCTGACCCGCCGAGCTCGAGGGTGACCTCCTTCATGAGGGGGGCGGCTGCCTTCCGGACGGCGATCCCGGTCGCGGTGTTCCCGGTGAAGGAGACTTTCCCGATCCCGGGATGGGCGACGATCGCCTGGCCGGCGGACTCGCCGGTCCCGGTGACGATGTTGAGTACCCCCGGCGGGAGCCCGGCCCGTTCGAGGATCCCGGCAATCGAAAGCGTGGTGAGCGGGGTGGTCGAGGAGGGCTTGAGGACAAGGGTGTTCCCGGCGAGGAGTGCGGGGCCGGCCTTCCAGCCCATGAGGATGACCGGCATGTTCCACGGGATGATCGCCCCGCAGACCCCGACGGGCTCCCGGACGACGATGCCGTCCCCGGCAGGGCCGAGCCGGATGAAATCCCCGGAGAGGCAGCCGGAGATCGAGGCAAAGAACTCGAGGACGTTTGCGCACCCCCGCACCTCGTCCACCGCCTCCCGGAGGGGCTTTCCCTGCTCCCGGGTGAGGGTGCGGGCGAGGTCCCGGTGCTCAGCCCGGATCGCCTCTGCCCCGTGGAAGAGGATCTTCCCCCGTTCCCTCGGCCCCTTCGCGGCCCATCCTCCCGAGGCCGCCCCGGCCGCGGCGTACGCCCTGCCCACGTCCCCCCGGTCGCCGGCAGGCACCCGGTCGAGCACCTCCCCCGTCGCAGGGTTGACCACGTCGAGCCAGGCCCCGGAGCCCGACTCCGCCTCCTCGCCTCCGATACGCATCAGCATGGAGGAGTGGTGGGCGGGCGGGAATATAAGGGAAAGGGAACCGGGCACAGGCCCGGCAGGCTCCCTGCGTCCCGGGGACCGAAAGGGTTAGGTGGTCCCGGCATTCCTGTCTAACCATGGTCTCGGACGCGGCCAGGCGGAACGTCCTCATCGCCTCGGTAACCGGCTCGTCCCTCGCCCCCTTCATGGTCTCGGCCATCATCGTCGCCCTCCCGGCCATCGCCGACGAGTTCTCGGCCGACGGAGTCACGCTCGGGTGGCTCGCGAGCGTCTTTTTCCTCGCGGCAGCGGTGTTCCTGGTCCCGTTCGGCCGGGTCGCGGACCGGTACGGGGCGAAGAAGGTCTTCCTCGCCGGGCTCGGGGTGTACGCCGCATCGGCGGTGCTTTCCCTTCTTGCGCCGGACATCCGGGTCCTCATCGCGGCGAGGTTCCTCACGGGCATCGGCGGGGGCATGATTTTCGGCACCTCCATTGCCCTCCTCTCCCTCGCGTTCCCCGAGTCGGAGCGGGGGAGGGCGATCGGGATCAACGTCACCGGCATGTTCGTCGGGTTCCTCCTCGGCTTCTTCCTCGGGGGCCTGCTCACTTACTACCTGAGCTGGAGGAGCATCTTCCTCGTGGTCCTCCCCGTCGCCCTCGCCGGGATGGGGCTCATCCTCCTCCGGATCCGCGGGGAGTGCGAGATCTCCCGGGCCGGGGCGCTCGATGTCCCCGGGATGGCCCTCTACGCCCTTTCGATCCTCCTCCTTATGACCGGATTCTCGACCCTCTCCATCCCCCCCGGCGGGGTCATTCTCGCGGCCGGGGGCGCGGTCCTTCTCCTCTTCATCCTCCGGGAACTCCGCGCCGAACACCCGGCCCTCGATGTCCGGCTCTTTGCCCGGAACGCGACCTTTGCCCGGGCGAACCTCGCGGCCCTCGTCTTCAACACCTCGAACTTCGCGGTAATCTTCCTCCTGTCACTCTACCTGCAGGACATAAGGGGGTTCGATGCCCGGGTCTCGGGGATCATCCTCCTGACCCTCGTGGCCTGCATGGCGGCCTTCTCTTCGTTCGCCGGGAGGCTCTCGGACCGGACCGCGCCCGCAGTGGTGATCGGGACCGGCGTGGCCCTGTCAACGGCGGGACTCCTCATCCTCGCCTTTATCGCCCCGGATACCCCGGTCATCGTGCTCGTCGCCGCCCTTGCCGTCATGGGCACCGGGTTCGCCTTCTTCCAGTCGCCCCTCATCCGCACTCTCGTGGGTTCCGTCCCGAGGGAGCTGTACAGCCGGGCCTCGGGCATGGTCGAAACGATGAGGCTCGTTGGCATGACCATCTCCATTGCCATAAGCACGCTCATGCTCGGTGCGTTCGTCGGGAGCTCGCACATCGGCCCGGAGGTGTCCGCCGGGTTCATCGCGGCCATCCACGCGATTTTCTGGATCTTCCTCGGGCTCTCGCTCGCCGCGCTCGTCGTGGTGATCTTCCTGGGAAGGCAACCGGGTGTCCCCGGGAAGGGGCCGGGGAAGGAAGAGCCCCGGAAATAGGAGCCGGCACCTCCCGCGGTACCTCGCGCGCCGGGTCAGGGCATGGGCTTTCGCCGGAGGTTCTCAACCGGGACTTCCGGGTGCCGGTACCGGCTCCGTCCCTCGGTCCCGGATCCGGCCTGGATGGCCAGCGTCGGGCAGAGATGGATGCAGGCCATGCACTGCTCGCACCGGTGCAGCCATACCGGCCGGCCTGCCTCGAGCAGGATATTTTCCACCGGGCAGACATCTGCGCAGGTCCCGCAGGAGGTGCACCGGTTGTCCACCGTGAACTTCCGGTCGGCGTCGTGAACCCCGGCGATGAACCGGGGATATATGAACCGGTGGACGAGGGAGGCAAGGGGCGACCAGGGGAGCCGGGCCCGGTGGCCCCGGTCCAGGAGGTCCCCGATTTCCCCCATGCGCCGGTCGGCCTCCCCGAGGATCTCATCCCGGCTCCGGCCCTCCGGGGGGCCGTACATGAGGACATAGTTCCCGGGCATCCTTACCATGAAACCGGCGTCGAGGCCCTTTCCGCCATGCCCGTCCCGGAGTATCCGGTCGAGCTGGCGCAGCGCCGCCGATCCACCGGACCCGCCCATCGTGGCAATGGCAAAGACGTAGGTGGCCCGGGACAGGTCGAGCCGGCCTGCGAATTCCGCTACGAAGGACGGGAGGCCGAAGAAGTACACCGGGGTCACGATCCCGACGCGGTCTGCTACCGGGCTGACCCGTCCGGGTGCCTCCCGCAGCGAGGAGATGGGAAGGATCTCGCAGTCCCCGAGGCGCCGGCGCAGGACCAATGCAGTGGCAAGGGAGTTCCCGGTGCCGGTGAAGTAGTAAAGAACGGTCTTCATGGGAATCCCCGTGGACTCTGGGCGGGCCTTCGGGAAAAGGATGGCGGTTCCGGCGGTCAGAGATCCACCCAGATCGAGCCCCGCTCGACCTTGATATGGTAGACGTGGATGGGCCGTTCGGCAGGGCCGCGCAGCACCTTCCCGGTCGCGGGGTCGAAGACCGAACCATGGCACGGGCACCGGATAGTCCCGTTCACGATCTTCCCGCCGGACAGCCTGCAGCCCTCGTGGGTGCAGGTATCGTCGAGTGCAAAATACCGGTCCCCCATCTTTGCAACGAGGATATTCTTCCCGGCGTTCTCGATGCCCATCATCCGGTCGTAGAGCAGGTCGATCGCCGTGGCGACCTTCGTGAACGTCATCCCGGCTCCCCGCACCGGCCCGCGATCAGGGACCGCCCCCGGCCCCGGTCGTGGCGGGAGGGGTGGCTGTCAGGGGACCGACGACCTTCACCGTGACCGATTTCGTGAT
>DATJPK010000005.1:0-12241 GCA_035506435.1 Methanomicrobiales archaeon | reverse complement strand
GGGATCCCCGTCGAGGTGCACCACCACGAGGTGGCGACCGCCGGCCAGTGCGAGATCGACATGCGCTTCGATACCCTGGTCACAATGGCGGACCGGTGCATGATGTTCAAGTACATCGTGAAGAACATCGCGAAGAAGAACAACATGGTCGCCTCCTTCATGCCGAAGCCTCTCTACGGCGACAACGGCTCCGGGATGCACACCCACCAGTCCCTCTGGAAGGGCGGGAAGAACATCTTCTTCGACGAAAAGGGGTACGCGAAGATCAGCCAGCTCGCGAAGTATTATGCCGGCGGCCTCCTTGCCCATGCAAACGCCCTCATGGCCTTCTGCGCCCCGACCACGAACTCGTACAAGCGGCTCGTGCCCGGCTACGAGGCGCCGGTGAACCTCGTGTACTCGATGCGCAACCGGTCGGCCGCGGTCCGGATCCCGGTTTATTCCGAGAACCCGAAGACAAAGCGCCTCGAGTTCCGGCCCCCTGACCCGGCCTGCAACCCGTACCTCGCGTTTCCCGCGATGCTCATGGCGGGCCTCGACGGGGTAAAGAGAAAGATCGACCCCGGGGAGCCCTATGACAGGAACACCTACGAGGTCTCGAAGTCCGAGGCAAAAAAGATCCCGACGGTCCCCGGGTCCCTTGAAAAGTCCATCGAGGCCCTCGAAGAGGACCACAAGTTTCTCCTCGAGGGCGGGGTCTTTACCCAGGATGTCATCGACGTCTGGATCGACTACAAGCGGGCCGAGATGGACAAGGTGCGCCTGCGCCCCCACCCCTACGAGTTCTACCTGTACTTCGACATCTGAACACCCCTTTTTTTCGCCTGATGCGACACCTCCCGGCCCGGGCCGGATGAGTAACTATAACTCGTGTCAGGTCGACATCTTCCCCCATGCCACGCGACAGTCAGGCGTCGATCCTGAAGAAGATCAAGGATCAGGATATCAGGTTCCTCAGGCTGCAGTTCTGCGACATCCAGGGGCAGCCGAAAAACGTCGCCATCCCCGCGACGCAGGCAGAGAAGGCCCTCACACAGGGCATCTACTTCGACGGTTCCTCCATCGAGGGGTTCGCCCGGATCGAGGAGTCCGATATGCTCCTCAAGCCCGACCCGGCCACCTTCTCGGTCCTCCCCTGGAGGCCGTCGAACTCGGTCGCGCGGATGATCTGCGACGTCTATACCTACGACGAGAAGCCCTATGTCGGCGACCCCCGGTACATCCTGAAGCGGACCCTCGAGGACGCGGCGAAGATGGGATATGTCTTCAACACGGGCCCCGAGCTCGAGTTCTTCCTCTTCAGGACCTCCGACGGGAACCCGACGATCATCCCGCAGGACGCGGGGGCGTACTTCGACTTCGCCCCCATCGACCTCGCCGAGAACGTCCGCCGGGACATCGTCCAGGCGCTCGAGGAAATGGGCTTCGAGATCGAGGCATCCCACCACGAGGTCGCGGCCGGCCAGCACGAGATCGACTTCAAGTACGGGGACGCGCTGCGCACCGCCGACAACGTGATCACCTACCGGATCGCGACGAAGACCATCGCCCTCCAGCAGGGCCTCCACGCCACCTTCATGGCAAAGCCCATCTTCGGGATCAACGGGAGCGGGATGCACACCCACTGCTCGCTTGCAAAGAACGGGAAGAACGCCTTCTACGACCCGAAGGGCGACCGCGAGCTCTCCCCCCTCTGCCTCCACTTCATCGGCGGCCTCCTGAAACACGTGAAGGGGATCACCCGCGTGGCAAACCCGACCATCAACTCCTACAAGCGCCTGGTCCCCGGCTACGAGGCCCCCGTGTACATCAGCTGGTCGGTGACGAACCGCTCGGCTCTCATCCGGGTCCCCGCCGCCCGCGGGAACAGCACCCGGGCCGAGTTCCGGTCGCCCGACCCCATGTGCAACCCGTACCTGACCTTTGCCTGCATGCTCTCGGCCGGCCTCGACGGGATACGGAACAGGATTGAGCCCCCGGCGAGTACAGACAAGAACATTTACGAGATGACCCCGAAGGAGCGGAAGAGGGCGAAGATCGACACCCTGCCCGGCGATCTCGTCTCCTCGATGAGGGAACTGGAAAAGGACCCGCTTCTCGCCGGGACCCTCGGCGGCCACATCATGGAGAACCTGGAGCGGATCACCACCATGGAGTGGGACTCCTTCCGGACGGCCGTGCACGCCTGGGAGCACGACCAGTACCTCGTGAGATACTGAACCCCTTTTTTTCCTGGTGCCGGCGAACCGTGCCGGTTCCGTTCCCGTGAAAAATCGGAATGTTTAGGTAAGAAGGAAACTACTTTCCTTCCATGAGATCAGACCGTCAGGCAGCGACCATGACCGTTTTCGAGAACCCGCCTGTTTCACCTGGACCAGGCGGCGGGATACTCTGCCCGGGAGGCGGACAGGGAGGGATACTGCCATGGCCATAGACACAGGCGACACTGCCTGGATACTCGTCTCCATCGCCCTCGTGATGATCATGACCCCGGGCGTGGGGTTCTTTTACGGGGGGATGGTGAGAAGGAAGAACGTCATCGCGATGATCGCCCTTTCCTTCATCGTCTTTGCCCTGGTGAGCCTCCAGTGGGTCCTCTGGGGGTACAGCCTCTCCTTCGGCCCCGATATCGGCGGCATCTTCGGGGGGCTCTCCTCGGCCTTCCTCCACGGGGTCGGGATGGCCCCGGCTGCCCCTGCCCCGACGGTCCCCGGCTATGCGTTCATGGCTTACCAGATGGTCTTTGCCACGGTGACGCTTGCCATCCTCACCTCGGTTTTTGCCGAGCGGGTGAAGCTCGCCTCCTTCCTCGTCTTCGGCCTCCTCTGGACGACCCTCGTCTACGACCCCCTGGCCCACTGGGTCTGGGGCGGCGGGTGGATCGCCGCCATGGGGGGACTTGACTTCGCCGGGGGTGCGGTCGTCCACATCAGCGCCGGGTTCTCGGCACTCGCGGTGGCCCTCGTCATCGGGAGGCGAAGGGGCTTTGGCGAACATGCCATCGAGCCGGCGAACATTCCCATCGCCCTGATCGGGGCCGCGATGCTCTGGTTCGGCTGGTTCGGCTTCAACGGCGGGAGCGCCCTTGCGGCAGGCGGCCTCGCGGCGAGTGCAATCGTCGTCACGAACACGGCTGCCGCTGCCGGGGCCCTCACCTGGATGTGCGCGAGCTGGTACCATGGCAGGCCCTCTTCGCTCGGGGTGGTCTCGGGGGCGGTCGCCGGCCTCGGCGCCATCACGCCCGCCGCCGGGTTCGTGGACCCGATGGCCGCGATCCTGATCGGCGTGGTCGCCGGCCTGCTCTGCTACTCGATGATGCTCCTCCGGATCCGGAAGGGGCTCGACGAGTCGCTGGACGCCTGGTCCATCCACGGCATGGGCGGTGTCTGGGGGATCCTTGCAACCGGCATATTTGCCACCGCGGCCGTGAACGGGGCGACCGGGCTCCTCGCCGGAAACGTTCACCAGTTCGGTGTCCAGGTCGTCGTGGCTGTCGCGACCGTGGCTTATGCATTCGTCCTCTCGTACCTCCTTGCCCTGGCCGTGGACCGGACCATCGGGCTCCGGGTGTCGGAGGACGAGGAGTACGTCGGCCTCGACATCTCCCAGCACGGAGAGAGGACCTGAGGAGGGATCCCTGCATGAAGATGGTACAGGCAATCATCAGGCCCGAGAAGCTGGACGAGGTCATGAAGGCCCTCGGGGAGAAGGGCCTCGTGGCGCTCACGGTCACCGAGGTCAGGGGGAGGGGCGAACAGAAGGGGATCGCCCTCGAGTTCCGGGGCGTGGTGACCATTGTCGACCTTCTCCCGAAGGTGAAGATCGAGCTCGTGGTGGAGGACGACCGGGTCGAGACCGCCATCGGGACGATCTGTTCCTCTGCCCGGACGGGAACCGTTGGTGACGGGAAGATCTTCGTCCTGCCTGTCGAGCAGATGGCAAAGGTGCGGACCGGGGAGACCTGGCGTTAACCCGCTCCTTTTTCCTTTCCGGCCTTTTTTTCTCATGTTTTTATCTGGTGCCAGGCAATCACGATCCGAGGCAGAAACAGATAATATTAAATAGCATGGAAACTAACTTCCTTCCTACGATGCATGAGGTGCATCCATGAATCATTCGCTGACGGAAGAGTACAAAAGCCTGCCGGTGAGGTGGGACTGTGGTTGTTGACAGCGGGGATACGGCATGGGTCCTCGCATCCACCGCCCTCGTGATGCTCATGACCCCGGGCGTGGGGTTCTTCTACGGGGGCATGGTCAGGAAGAAGAACATCATCTCGATGATCGCCCTCTCGTTCATCGTGTTTGCCCTCGTAAGCATCCAGTGGGTCCTCTGGGGGTACAGCCTGTCCTTCGGGACGGACATCGGCGGATTTGTGGGCGGGCTCGGTGCGCTTGTAATGAACGGCGTGGGAATGGCCCCGGGGCCCTATGCGGCGACTATTCCCGGCCTCGCGTACATGGTGTTCCAGCTCGTCTTTGCCACGGTGACGCTCGCCATCCTGACCTCGGTCTTTGCCGAGCGGGTGAAGCTCTCGTCCTTCATCGTCTTCGGGCTCCTCTGGACGACCCTCGTTTACGACCCCCTGGCCCACTGGGTCTGGGGTGGCGGGTGGACCGCGGCCCTCGGGGCCCTTGACTTCGCGGGCGGGACCGTCGTCCACATCAGCTCGGGCTTCGGCGCCCTTGCCATTGCCCTCGTCATCGGCAAACGGAAGGGCTTCGGTGAATACAACATGGAGCCCTCGAACATCCCCCTCGCCCTCCTGGGCGCCGCGATGCTCTGGTTCGGCTGGTTCGGGTTCAACGCGGGGAGCGCCCTTGCCGCAAACGGCCTCGCCGCGAATGCCTTCGTCGTCACGAACACCGCGGCGGCGGCGGGCGCCCTCACGTGGATGTTCGCGAGCTGGTACAAGGGCCGCCCTGCCTCCCTCGGCGTCGTATCGGGAGCGGTGGCGGGCCTCGTGGCCATCACGCCCGCCGCGGGCTTTGTCAATGTCCCGGCGGCCATCGTGATCGGCGTGGTCGCTGGCCTCCTCTGCTTCCGGATGCTCCTCTTCAGGACCAAGAAGGGGCTCGACGAGTCGCTGGACGCCTGGTCCATCCACGGCATGGGGGGACTCTGGGGAGCGATTGCAACAGGGATATTCGCGACCACGGCGGTGAACAACTACTCGGGACTCCTTTCGGGGAACGTCCACCAGTTCCTTGTCCAGGTCGTCGCCGCCCTTGCCGCGGTCGTGTACGCCTTCGTCGTTTCGTACATCCTTGCGAAGGTGGTCGACTCGACCCTCGGGCTCCGGGTGAAGGACGAGGAAGAGTATGTCGGACTTGATATCTCCCAGCACGGGGAGCGGGTGTGAGGTGATCCCATGAAAATGGTTCAGGCAGTCATCAGGCCGGAAAAGACGGATGTCGTGATGAAGAACCTCGAGGAACGGGGGTTCATTGCCATCACCCTCCTCGAGGTGAAGGGACGGGGCGAGCAGAAGGGAATCACCCTCGAGTACCGGGGGAAGAAGATGGAGGTGGACCTCCTCCCCAAGATGAAGATCGAGGTGGTCGTCAGGGACGAGGACGTCGAGGCGGTAACGGGGATCATCAGGTCGGCCGCAAAAACGGGGAAGGTCGGCGACGGGAAGATCTTTATCCTCCCGGTCGAGAAGATGATGCGGGTCAGGACCGACGAGACCTGGACCTGAAGGACCGGAAGATCTCCACTCTTTTTTCCCTGCGTTTCCTGCTGATCAAGATTCCCTGTCCCCGTTTTGGGGGCGGGAGGATAACCGGAAGAATGTGAGGTGTGGCACCGCCTCATGCAGAGGGACCAGCTCCGCAGGGCGATGCCACGAACTTAAGACGACTTCCCGTGGTTTCCCACGGCCCCCATCATCAGACCAGGAATGGTATAATTCATCTGGGGTAGAAAGAAACTATCTGTTACTCAGCTATAAACATATCGATTTCCGTACGCTATCATTATATATACCGGAAAGCTATTTCCTTCCATCCAGCCTGTAACGCATGGACGGGGTGGCAACCCACATATCCGGAGGCTGAAGGGAGGTGCTCCGGCACCGGGCGATCGTTTCTTTTCGATGCTGGCAGGCTGCAAGGACAGGGGGGATGCTTCATAAAGGGCGGAAGTTCCGGATCGGTATGCCAGTTATGGAGATGCTCTCCCGGGTACCGGCAGGATGGTCCGGGCCTGGCCATGCACGCCGGCCGGGAGAGGGAACCGGATTGGGAAGGAGAAGGGAAACCGAGGTGAGATATGCAGCAGTTCCAGAGGGTACTGAAAAAGAAACCGGTGAAGAAAATGAACTGGCTCCCTGTCCTCCCTCTTCTCGAGGAGGGGGAGGACCCGGGCCTGAAGGCCTTCATGGGAGGTATCGAGGACGATATCAGGGCAATGGTGGGGAAGCACTACTACTTCATCCGGGTGGGGTCAGAGGGGCCGGCGCTCTGCCGGGTCCCCCTGTTCACCCGGGGAAAGCTGCCCAGGGAAATCCTTGACCATATCCAGCACGGGGTATCAGACGAGGACCTGTACCATGCCGTCGGGATGAAGGAGGGAATCCACCCGCCCGGCGGGTACTACCAGATCTCGGATCACATCGAGGGGAAGTTACGGGCGCTCCTGGATGCATAGGCCGGGAGCACCATCGTTCCCTTTTTTGGATCAACGGGCCCTAAAACACCCCCGGGGACAGGCCTGTCTGCCGCCTCGGTATACTCGCCGGCTACCGGCCGCTCCGGTGCCTCGAACGACGAGAGGGTTGTCTGCCTCGTTTTCATGAGGCCCCGCAGGAGGGTACTCTCCTCGACGAACTGCCTGAGGGGGAGCTGCATCCGGGTCGAGACATGGCCGAGGGCCGTTCCCATGTCCCCGAACTCGAGGGGCGCATTCCTCATCGCGTTCCGGACGTTCTCCCGCACGTTGAAGACCCCCATGGGCACGTACCCCCGGTACGCCTCGCGGAAGATGATGGCCCCCGCCTGCTTCCCCTCCCTTGCAAGGGCCTCGAGGACCGCCATCTTGCAGGAATAGTAACACCCACCGACCGAAGAGTACCCCTTTTTCCCTGCCCCGGTCTCATGGTCGGCAAATATCACCTCCTCGTTCCCCATGATCCTGAGGAATGCTTCCATCCATTCGTACTGCCAGCCTGTCGGGAGGAGGAGGACCGCGTACCGGTTGTTCAGGGTCGTTGACTCGTAGACCCGGAAGGTGTCGATGACCGGGTTCCTCCTCACCCCGCGGAGGAGATTATCACCGATCATGCTGTCGCAGGCGGTGATGGACCACCGGGTGGGGACGAGCCTCCGCCGCCTCCCGAAGCCCATCGTCCCGCAGGAGAGGGCCTTCTGGATGGCAGAGAACGGGAGATCCTGCCCATGGAGGGAGACGATGGCCTCCGCCGCAGAAAGGTCGCCGTCATGGTAGACCTTTTCCAGGTCCCGGTCCAGCTTCAGGTTACCGATGTCGAACTTTTCAAGGGGCCCGCTCGGGCCGTGCGGGGTATGCTCGTCGGAAAGGGAGAACCCCCGGGGGGACTCTGAGAAGCTCGCCTCGCTCTCAACCGATCCCGCCGAGAGGGCGATCTCCTGCAGTTTCCCGATATACCCCGACCCGAGGTCCTCGACATGGACCGGCCGCTTCCCCCGGACGAGGTTCAGCCGGAAGCCGAGGATATCCTCCTGGGTCTTCTCACCCGGTATCCAGGCCTCGGGGGTGTCCATCACCCGGGTGTCCCCGTGGACCGGGGCGATCATCGGGCCCGCATAGACCTTCGGGTAGTTCCACGAGCCGATGAACACCGAGGGAGGGGAGGAGCCCTCGAGGTCTCGCCCCACCTCGACGGACGGGAGCCGGGCGGAAGAGGTGATCCTCTTCAGGTATGCCCCCTTTCCCATCATCAGGAACTATTCGGCGGTACTGCTTAAAAAAGGCACCAGGGGTGGGGTGAAAGTATGAAGGTTCCTCAGAACCTGAATACGAGCGACGAAGGTGCAAAGTGCGACGGTCCGAAGGACCGGAGCTGGAGCGACCCGCCATCAGGCGGGGTGCGACCTGGGAGATTCCGAAGGAACCGACTACGAGCGACGAAGGTGCAAAGTGCGACGGTCCGAAGGACCGGAGCTGGAGCGACGTAGTCGCGAAGGACCGGAGCTGGAGCGACCCGACCCGGGTCAGTCCCCGGGCGGGTGTTCCCGTTCCAGGAGGAGGTCCCCGAAGATAACCTTCTCGAGCACCTGCGCGACGTACCTGACCTTCTGGGTGCTCTCCATGTCCTCGTAATGGTGCAGGTCGGTATACACCTGGAGCCGGAGGAGGGCGAACCGGAACCGGTCGAGGGTCTCTTCATCGAAACCCTGCGCCTCGCGGTAGATGGTCTCGAGGAGGAGGGGGAAGGCCTCGATATTCTCGAGGCAGGCGGTGACGTGCCGGTACACGGGGAGGGGTTCCCCGGTACCTGCGAGGATTTTCCCGAAGTCCATCTACTTCTCCACCTCTTTCACGAGGGCCTCCATGACGCGGTCCACCGCCTCCCAGGTCGGGTTCGTTTCCCCGCGTTTGATGACAAAGGGCCTCCCCTCGTCCCCGGCCTTTGCCATCTCCGGATCTATGGGGATGGCGCCGAGGAACGGGACCCCCATTTCCTCGGCCGCCTTCTTCCCGCCCCCCTTCCCGAAGAGGTCGATCTCCTGCTTGCAGTGCGGGCAGACCATGCCGCTCATGTTCTCGATGATCCCGAGGTTCCGGAACCCGAGCATCTCCACGAACTTCACCGCCTTCCGGGAATCGACCGTCGAGACGTCCTGCGGGGTCGTCACGATGACCACCCCTGTCACGTTCGGGGCGAGCTGGGCGATGGAGAGGGCCTCGTCCCCCGTGCCCGGCGGGAGGTCGACTACCAGGTAATCGAGGCTCCCCCAGTTGACCTCCTCGAGGAACTGCCGGATGGCGGCCATCTTCATCGGGCCCCGCCAGACGACCGGCGTGCTCACGTCGGGGAGGAGGAAGGCCATCGACATCGCCGAGAGGTTCCCCGTTATCCGGATCGGCTCGATGAGGTTCCCCATGGCCTGGAGCCGCTCGTTCTGGATCCCGAGCATGATGGGGATGTTCGGCCCGTGGATGTCGAGGTCGAGGATCCCCGTCTGGAACCCGTGGGTGGAGAGGGCCCAGGCGAGGTTCACGGCGACCGTGCTCTTCCCCACCCCGCCCTTTCCCGAGAGGACGAGGATCACGTGCTTCACGTCGATCTTCGCCTTCTCGGGCAGGGCATGGGGACCGGCCCGGTCCCTGCATTCAAGTTCGCATGTCTCGCACTTCTTCTCGCACGCTTCCTTCTCTGCGGTTGTCTCGGGCATGTCCTCCCTCACCGGTGACGGGCTGCGCCATAAAGCTGTCCCCTGAACGCCATAAAGGTATGAGTAAGGCGTCCCGGGATCAACGGGAGGATTCCTCGGGGCAGTCGAGGTCGCGGAAGAAGGGCTTGATGTCGAGCAGCGGCGACCCGTCGAGGGCGTCGAGCCCCCGCACGGTGAGCCGGTTTCCCTCGACGGACACGAGGTCGACCAGGCAGAGGGCTACGGGGTTCGGCCGCTCGGGCGACCGGGTGGCGAAGACCCCGTGCTCCCGCTTCTCCTTCTCGTGGGGCGGGGTGGCGGTCAGGATGTCGCGGCGCGACCGGTCGCACCAGTAGAGGACGAGAAGCCGGGGATGGAGCCCGAGGTCGCGCAACCCCCCGGCATACGCGGGGAAGATCTGGATCGCGCTCTCCTTCGGTTCGAGCCTCCCCTGCCTCGGGGCCTCGCCCCGCTCCCGGTACGGAGAGGATATTACCCCGATGGGCTGAAGGTGGATCCCGGTCATGGAGGAGGATGGACCCCGGATATAAAGAACGTTCAGATCTCTGTTCTCTCCCGGGATAGTTTCATGGCTTCCCGCCGCACAGGAGGAGCCGGGACGGGCATGGGAGAGATCCACGAGGACATCACCCTCCGCGACCGGGCGCCGGTGTTTCGCAACCGCGAGGAGGCGGGCGACCTCCTTGCCGGGTACCTCCTGGACTTCCCGGGGTTCAGGGATCCCCTGTCCTGCCCCATCCCGGCCGGCGGGATCCCGGTGGGGATCGCCGTCGCCCGGGCCCTCGGCTGCCCGATTCGCCCGGTCATCGTCCGCAAGGTCCAGGTCCCCTGGAACACGGAGGCAGGGTTCGGGGCCGTCGCATGGGACGGCCGGGTCTTCCTGAACGAGCCTCTCCTCGCCGCGCTCCACCTTCCCCCTGATCAGGTCGAAGCGGCGATTGAGAAGGCGCGGAAGAACGTCGGGGAGCGGGTGGTGAACTTCAGCGCCGGTCAGGCTTTCCCTGATCCGGAGGGCCGGTCCTGCATCCTTATCGACGACGGGCTCGCCTCGGGATACACCATGACCGCCGCAGCAGAGGCTCTTCGGGCCCTTCATCCACGCCAGATTATCGTCGCGGTGCCGACTGGCTCCCTGTCTGCCGCCCGGAAGGTCTCGGCGATTGTGGATGACGTGATCTGCCTCAATGTCAGGACGGGGCCGTCCTTTGCCGTCGCAGACGCGTACGAGGAATGGTACGACATCGCCGAAAAGGATGCGATCCGCATGCTCATGGATGCAACGGGGTGACGCCGGGAGAACCGGGCCGGAATCACTACCGGTATCTCATGAGGGAAAAGGGACAGGCGGGAGCAGGCGGGGGAAGGGAGCCCTACCTTCCCGGACCGAAGGCGAATACCTGCTTCAGGGCCTTCCCTGACTCGATCCTGACGATCGGGTTCGGATCGTCGGCGCACTTCTCCAGCGCATCGATGGCCCGGAGGCTCCCGGTCCTCCCCAGCGCATCGGCGGCATGGACCCGGATCACCTCGGCCTCGCCCCGGTCGAGGAGCCGTGCGGCGAGCGACTCGATGGCGCTGTAGCTCCGGATCTTCGCGAGGGCATCGGCCGCCACCTTGCGGGTGAAGACCGACTCTCCACGGTCTTCGAGTCGTTCGATGAAGGCCTGCACCGACCTGATGGAGCCAAGCTCGAGGAGGGCCTCGGCGCAGCACCTGCGCACCCGCGGGTCGACGTCCTTCAGGCACCCGACGAGCGGCGAGATGGCCCTCGGGTCCCTGCTCCTCCCGAGTTCCCCCGCCGCCCGGATACGTTCCGCGTACTCGTTGTTTTCCCCGAGCGATTCGATGAGGGAATAGATCCCCTCCCCCCGGTCGGCCTCCGCCTGGCCCCCGTTTTCCGCCATGAGCACGTTCATACCACAGACCCGTTCTCCCGAAATTCTCCTGCGAATCCGCACCGCGCCCCCGTCGGCATAACCCTGGACGGGCACTCAGCACGTAAAGAAGAGCTGCCGCTTACCATGCGCTCCTACCCGGCCATGATGCGACCGTCGGGAAGACACAGGAAACTGCATCGCATGGGCATTGATCTTCCTCCTATTAATACGTTGCCCCGGCCCTCGCCTGCACGCCCGATCTCGCCCCTGACGGGCATTTTCTTATATTCCGCAATGGTATAACTCCGCATGCCAGCACCTCTCGTGGGGCACAAGTTCGGCGTGGGGGACATCCGGCCACCCCTGCCGGAGCAGGTGAAGGGCACGAAGGTCCTCGGGCTCTCCGGGTCGAGCCGGCAGGTGCCCGGGATCTCGAAGTCCGAGCGGCTCCTCACCCGGGCGATGGACCGGTACAAAGGGTTCGGGTGCGAGACCACCTTCATCCGGCTCCAGGACCTGAAGATCTACGAGTGCGAGGGGAACTACTCCGAGGACCCCTCGTACTGTACCTATCCCTGCCAGTCCACGCTCAGGTACGACGACGACCAGATGCAGGTGGTCTACGACGCGGTGCTCGGGACCGACATCCTGGTCCTCGCGACCCCCATCCGGTGGAACAACCACTCGGCCCTCGTCCAGAAGTTCGTCGAGCGGATGAACGCCATCGAGAACCAGTCCTCCTGGTTCGGGAACCGGCTCATCAGGAACAAGGTGGCCGGGCTCATCATCATCGGCCATGTGGACGGGATCCAGCACGTCGCCGGGAACCTGCTGAACTTCTTCGTCTGGCTCGGGTTCCATATCCCTGAAGCGGCCATCGCACCGTGGGTGGGGGAGAACGACGAGGACACGACCAAGGACTGGGACCAGATCGAGCGGAACAGGTACACGCAGGAGGATCTCCAGGACATGATCCACAGCACCCTC
>DATJPK010000004.1:0-19037 GCA_035506435.1 Methanomicrobiales archaeon | reverse complement strand
CACGAACATTCCCCGCATCCGGAAGATGATCGGCTCGCTCGCGCAGAATTTCGGCGGGGAAATCCCCGGAATGGATGGACCCCGATACCGCTTCCCCTCCCCCGGAGACCTCTCCCGGGGCGTTGACCTGCTCGGCACCTGCCGGCTCGGGTACCGGGAACGCTCGGTGGCCGAAGCTGCGGCGCGGGTCGCGGGAGATCCCGGGCTCCCTGGGAGGATTTCCGGCCTCCCCTTCGACGAGGCGCGGGATACCCTCCTCTCCTTCCGGGGCATCGGGGAGAAGGCGGCGGACTGTATCCTCCTCTTCGGGTACCACCGGCTCGAAGCCTACCCGGTTGATGTCTGGATACGGAGGATCATGTATGCCCGGTACCTCGAGCCCCTCCCCGGGGCAAGGGTGCCGTCTGAGAAAGAGGACCGGAGGATCCGGGAGTTCGGCCGGCATTATTTCGGCGCGTATGCCGGCTATGCCCAGGAGTACCTCTTCTGCGCCCGGGAAAACCTTAACCGGGGCCGGGTCAGGTCCCCTGGCCCCAGCCCTTCAGGTACTCGGACTGCTCGCCGGTGAGCCGGTCGATGGAGATCCCGAGCGTCGCGAGCTTTCTCCGTGCCACCGTCTCGTCGATCTCCTGTGGCACGTCGTAGACCCCCGGCGACAGGTCCTTCCCGTGCTCCGCGATGTAGCGGGCCGAGAGGGCCTGGAGGGCGAAGGAGAGGTCCATCACCTCGACGGGGTGGCCCATCCCCTTCGGGGTCGCGAGGTTCACGAGCCGGCCCTCGGCAAGGAGGTGGAGGGAGCGTTTCCCGAACCGGTACGTGTCTATCCCGTCACGCCGGACGATGGAATCCGCATGCTCCCCGAGCCACTTCCCGTCGATCTCGACGTTGAAGTGCCCGGCGTTTGCGAGGATCGCCCCGTCCCGCATGAGCCGGAAGTGCCGCTCCGTGATGACCCCGGTGTTCCCCGTCGTCGTGACAAAGAGCTGCCCGAGGGGGGCTGCCTCGTCCATCGTCATCACGGCAAAGCCGTCCATGTGGGCCTGGAGGGCGGCCCGGGGGTCCACCTCGGTCACGATGACCCGGGCCCCGAGCCCGGCCGCCTTCCGGGCGATCCCCTTCCCGCAGAAGCCATACCCGGCGATGACAAGGTTCTTCCCCGCCATGAGCACGTTCGTTGTGATCATGATGGCGGCAAGGGCGCTCTCGCCGGTGCCGTGGACGTTGTCGAAGAACCGCTTCATCGGGGTATCGTTCACGGCGATGACCGGGAAGGCGAGCTCGCCCGCCGCAGCCATTGCCCGGAGCCGGTGAACGCCGGTGGTGGTCTCCTCGCACCCACCGGTGACACCGGGCAGGAGCTCACGCCGCCTCGTGTGGAGGACATGGATGAGGTCCATCCCGTCGTCGACGGTGATCGAGGGCCGCGCGTCGAGGACCCGGTCGATGGCCCGGTAGTACTCCTCGACCGTGGCCCCGCGCTTTGCATAACAGCGGACGTGCGGGACCTCGGAGAGCGCCGCGGCAACGTCGTCCTGCGTCGAGAGGGGGTTGCAGCCGGTGATGTGGACCTCTGCGCCGGCCGCAGCGAGGGTCTCGACGAGGACCGCGGTCTTTGCCTCGACATGGAGGGCCATCCCGACGGTGAGACCTTCAAGAGGGCGCTCCTTCTCAAACTCCTCCCGGATGGAGGAGAGGACCGGCATGTACTGCCGCGCCCACTCGATCTTCAGCCGGCCCGTGTTCACGCGGAGGTCCCCCGCAGGGCAAGAGGCCACCATGCGGCCTGGAATGAGGAACCGGCCGGCCCCGCCCCCGGGCTTCCCTCTCCCGGGAGCCAGAAGTCGAGGCTGTAATCACCAACCCCCGACACGAGGATCCCGTCGCCCAGGCGCCAGCCGCGGATATCGCGGACATACGTGGCCTGGAGCCCGTCCTGGTACTCGTTCGAGGAGGGGCCGAAAACGTCCCAGTTGTTCCTCCCGGCCACGAAGGTAAAGATGGTCAGGTGCGGGTCCCGCACGGAGGTGAAATCAGCATAGACCGACCCGCGGTACAGGACGCACCTCATCTCGGGCGATGCCTGCGGGTCGATGTTCCCGCAGGATATCGACGTCAGCCCGGCACCCGGTTCAAGCACGAGCCCGCCGGTCTCCGGGTTTCTCGTGTCGATCGTGCTCCCGGTGCGGGCATCTGCAGAGAGGAGATAGGGCTCGCCGACGGGGGTCGCGGCAAGCCCCGGGGTGGTCACCTCGAGCATGGTGAACTTCTCGGTCCCGATGAGCGAGATCGCCCAGCCGAGGGGGAGCCCCTCGAGGCCGCCGGAGCCGATCCGTTCGAGGATCTCCGATGATGCGGCCCCCCTTGCCGGTATCGGGATATAGAGAGTTACGTTCCCGAGGTCCGTATCCGATGATATGCTCACCCGGTACTCGTACGTCCCCGCGAACGTGGCCCGGTAAGCGAGGGCTGCGTACGCGGATAGGGAAAATATCGCGAGGAAGACGATGGTTACCGCGGCGAGGACCGCGAGTACCACGGAAAGGGTTCGTTCCATCCTCTCACCACCTACGGTGTTACCTGTCATCCTACATGAATTCATGCGGGACCGCCCTCCAAATCCCTAAATAGCGCCCGGGCCATTCCTTTACTGTACATGGTGCTCACCAAGCGGATCATCCCGTGCCTCGACCTGAAGGAGGGGCGGGTCGTGAAGGGCTGCCACTTCGTGGACCTGAGGGACGCGGGTGACCCCGTCGCCCTCTCCCAGCGGTACAACGAGCAGGGGGCCGACGAGGTGGTGTTCCTCGACATCACCGCCTCCCGGGAGAACCGTGGGATCATCCTCGAGGTGATCCGGCGGGCGGCCGACCAGCTCTTCCTCCCGCTCACCGTCGGCGGAGGGATCCGCTCCCTCGAGGACATCCAGCAGATCCTCAGGGCGGGCGCAGACAAGGTCTCCATCAACACGAGCGCGGTGAACGACCCGCCGCTCGTCAACCGGTCCGCTGCCCGGTTCGGCACCCAGTGCATCGTCGTCGCGATGGACGTGCGGAGGCGCCTGGACGACCTTCCGGGGAAGGTCCCGGTGCCTCTCCCCGGCGGCGGGAACTGCTGGTACGAGGTGGTGACCTACGGGGGGAGCCGGCCGACGGGGATCGACGCGATGGTCTGGGCCAGGGAGGTCGAGGAGCGGGGTGCGGGCGAGATCCTGCTCACCTCGATGGAGACCGACGGGACAAAGGCAGGTTTCGACATCCCGATCACACGGGCGATATCAGAGTCAGTGGGGATACCCGTGATCGCAAGCGGCGGGGTGGGTACTCTCGAACACTTCGAGGAGGGCTTCACCGGGGGGAAGGCGGACGCCTGCCTCGCCGCATCGGTGTTCCACTACGGGGAGTTCACAGTCCGGCAGGTGAAGGAGTTCCTCGCCGGGCGCGGGGTTCCGGTACGGCTCTGAGGTCGAGCTCGAGGGCTGCCACGGGGTGCTCGAGACCGAAGGCGGTGAGGACCGCGGGGTGGATCTCGCCGAAGGAACCGCATGCCTTCCCGCCGGCGAGGAGGTCCCCCCGCCGCCCGTCGGTGAAAGCAGGGTCGCCGGACTCCGCGACGCTGCAGGAGAGGCCGAGCTCCCGGACGAGTGCGTCTGTCAGGGCATAGGCCTCGGAGAAGTCGGCGGCCGGGTGGATGGAGGCCGCAGCGACCCGCTGGAAGGTCTCCTTTCCCTGCACCACGTCACCAATGGCGAAGATGCGCTGGGGGAGCTCCCGGTGCCGGTTCCCCTGCAGGGTCTCGAGGAGGAGGGGGAGGATCTCGGTGCGGATGACCGTGTGCTCCTCGCTGATCGGGTACTTTACCCTGAGGGCCGACGCTGAGGGGGGCCTCTGCATCCAGGTATAGAGGACCCGCTCGTTCGTGAGCGTGAACGGGATGACCTCCAGGTACCCGAGGCCCGTGAAGATGGACCGGACGGCATCGGCGAGGATGTTTACCGGGTGCTTTGCCCCGATGGTAAAGACGGCAGGAAGGGCCGGTTTGAACCGCTCGTACCCATATGCGATGGCGACGTCCTCGTAGATGTCCCAGTCGTGCATGATATCCCCCCGGTAACAGGGCACCCTGACCCTGACCTTGTCCTTTCCCGCGGGGCTCGCCCCGAACCGCATCTTCCCGAGAAGCTCTGACATGGTCTCCGGCGTGAGCGGGATCCCGATCAGCCTCGAACAGGCACCGGCAGAGACGACCTTCTCGGCGGGGGTGAGGTCCGGGCACGGCGTCCCGTCTATGGTGACGCTCTCGATGGTGGCCCCGGTCTCCGCGAGAGCCATGCAGAGAATCCGGACCGCGGTCATGACCGCACGGAGGTCGGTTCCGGTCGTATCGAGGAGGATGTTTTTCGTCCTTCCCGTGACCCGGGTGAGCTCCCCGTTGATGATCGGGGGGAACGAGAGGACCTCGTCCCGGGAATCGACGATGAGGGGGAACCGGGGGAAGTCCTGCACGAGGTGGGCGTAGTCCCTGCCCTTCGGGTGCCCGGTGAGGATCTCCTCCATCGTCATCGGCCGGTCGAAGTCGAGGGGGACGAAGGAGCGCGAGCGCTCCGAGGCGATGTACCGGAACGGGGGTTTCACCGTGTCGAGGTCATGGACGCCGATGGCGACCTTGCCCCTCCCCCGTCCCACGGCCCAGTGGAGCGCCTCCTGGAGGCCCATCAGGCTCTCGATGGCAGCCTCCCCGAGGGAAAGGCCACGGATCACCGCGCTCCCCAGGAACGGGCGGATGCCGGCGAGCCGCGGGTCGACGGAGAAGGCGATGCCCGACGGGGTGACCGGGTAGTCCCTGAGGCCGGTCTCGATGGAGAGGAAGCCCCGGAGGGCATGGGCGACCCCCTCGGTGGAGAAGAGGTCGGGCCGGTCGGGGAAGAACTCGGCGTCGGCATGGTCCTCCTCCTGCCGCTCGATCTCGCACCCGATCATCGGGAGCTTCCCGATGATGGTCCCCCGGTCAGCCCCGACGAGCTGCTCAAGGTACTCGTAATTGAGTTTTACGATCGGCACCCGCTCACCTTCCGGTTAAACTATCCCCTGACGGCCAGATATAGCCAGCGGAGTTGAGCGGACGCCGGCGCCGGTCTCACTCCTTCCGCAGCACCGTGATCCGCCTCGTCAGGGACTTGTGCACCCGCTGCCGGTGGACCTGCACCACCGTGAACAACCGGCCCGCGACGGGGGCTATCTCCTGGTGGGTGACGACGACCGCCCTCCGCCCCTGCCTGAGGACCCGGTGAATCTCTGCAAGCGCACCCGCGTACAGGCCGTCGAGGTCCGGGCTCCGGATCCAGGACGAATGGCCGTACGGCAGGTCGGTCACCACGGCATCGAGCGACCCCGGCTTGAGGGGGATGGCGGTCGCATCGGCGAGGAAGAGGGGCAGGGAGGGGAAGTTCAGGCGGCATCCGGCGACCATTGCGGGGTCCGCATCGCTCCCCACGGGGCATGCGCCGACGAGGGCAGCCTCGGCGAGGAGGCCCCCCGTGCCGCAGAAGGGGTCATAGAGGGCCTCGCCCGGCCCGGCGAGCGAGAGGTTCACCACCGCCCGGGCGGTCCTCGGGAGGATCACCCCGGGGTGGAAGAAAGGGCGGGTGGAGGGCCTGCGCCGGTCATAGGCCCCCCGGTCGATGCGGGACAGGAGCCGGCCCAGGTATATCCGGTCCGCCGAAAGGACAGCCCTGAACTCCATTTCCGGCCCATCAAGGGAGACCGGTCCGTCGATCAGCGTCCCCATGAGCCGTTCGAGGTCGGAGACGGGTTCCCCCACCTCCGACCCGGCTACCCTCTTTACCCGCGCGGCAAATGGGAGGCCGCAGGAGGACAGGGAGATGTCGGAAATGAGGGCCGCAAGCTCATCGGCCGACGGGCCGCAGGACCCCAGGTACGCGAGGACCGCGTGCGTGAGGGAAAGGCGGGCGGCTGCCGCGGGATCCGGGCATTCGGCGACGGCGACCTGGGGGCGTGCCTCGACCACCCGTCCCACGCACTCCAGCTCCGCGACGGGGAGGTTCGGGTGCTCCCCCGAGAGCTCGAAGATGAGCCTCATCCTTTCACCTCACCATGGGGAGGGCAGGGAGATAAACCACGGGTTCCCGGCCCTGCCATCGGAAGGGAGATGAACGCGCGGTGCCGGAACTCTGTAGGGATCAATGGCAGAAGAACCTCCCTCCGGGCTCCCCGAGCTCCTCGCGCCGGCAGGGTCCATGGACTCCCTGCGGGCGGCGGTTTCCTGCGGAGCGGACGCCGTCTACCTCGGCGGGAAACGCTTCTCGGCACGGCAGTATGCCGGGAACTTCGACGACCGGGAGCTCGATGAGGCCGTGGGGTTCGCCCACGAGAGGGGGGTGCGGGTCTATGTCGCGGTGAATACCCTTGTCCACGACCGCGAAATCCCCGATGCTGCCCGGTACCTCGGCTTTCTCTGGAGCATGGGGGTAGACGCGGTCCTCATCCAGGACCCTGGCCTCGCTGCCATCGCCCGGGAGGCGGTCCCCGGCCTCACCCTCCATGCCTCGACGCAGATGACGATCCACAACCGGGCCGGGCTCGAATGGGCGGCGGGCATGGGCATGAAGCGGGCCGTGCTCGCCCGGGAGCTGTCGCTCGGGGAAGTGGAGGCCATGGGCAGGCTCGCCCGGCGGCTGGGGATCGATCTTGAGGTCTTCGTCCACGGTGCCCTTTGTTACTCATACTCGGGGCAGTGCCTCCTCTCATCGGCCATCGGCGGCAGGAGCGGGAACCGGGGCCGGTGCGCCCAGCCCTGCCGGCGGCCCTACACCCTCGTCAGCGGCAGGGCCGACCCGTACGGCCGCCCCGTCCGCCCTGCCCCCCTGCCGCTCGGGGACCGGTACCTCCTCTCGACGAGGGACCTCGCTCTCTACCCCCACCTGTCCAGGGTCGCCCGTGCGCCCGTGGCCGCGCTCAAGATCGAGGGCCGGATGAGGTCGCCCGAGTACGTGGCAACGGTGACCCGTGTCTACCGCAGGGCGCTGGATGCCATTGCCGCAGGCCCCTGGTCCCCTTCGCCGGCCGATGAAGAGGCCCTTGCCCTGACCTTCAACCGGGGGTTCACCGGGGGGTGCCTCTGCGGCGGAAGGGACGACCTGATGGGAAGGGACGCCCCCGGCCACCGGGGTGTCCCCGCGGGGGTCGTGGTGTCGGTGGACGGGAGGACGGGCGAGGTCGCCATAAGGCTCACCGGGTCCCCCATGCCGGAGAAGGGCGACGGCATTGCCTTCCGGATGCGGGGTGAGGAGGACCGGGGTGCCGGCATGACCCTTGCATTGGCGAAGATCGATGGCGGCATCCTCTGGACGAGGGCCCCGGGAGGTGCCGGGATCCGCGAGGGAGCGCAGGTGTTCATCACCCGCAGGGCGAGCCTTGCCAGGATGACCGGCTGCTCCGATCCCGCGTTGTCGCGGATCCTCGTTGACCTCGCTCTCCGGGCAGGGGAAACGGGAAGGCCGGTCCTCGAGGCCTCGGTATACCGGGGAGGCCGGCAGGTCGCCGTCCTCCGGAGGGAGGCCAGGTTCGCCATCGAGCAGGCGCGAGGACGGGAGCTCCCCGGCTCCGAGGTCAGGGAGATCCTTTCCCGGAGGGGAGAGGCCCCGTACCGGATCGGGAATGTCAACGTCGAATGGCCGGCCGGTTCGTATGCAAAGAAAGGCGATATCGGGCAGTTGAGACGGGACATCCTCGCAGACACCGGGGCATACCTGGTCCGCGAAGGGAGGCCCGCACCCGGCGATGCCGCCGCCGTGGGTCAGCAGCTGGACATGGTGACCGGGGCGGTAACAGGCAACGGTGGGGCGGCTGGTAGACGCAAGGTCACCCAGTCCGTTTTCCTTCTCACCGACAGCAGGGAAGGACTGGATGAGATTGTCGGAGAGGGATCGGGGTACCTCGCCTTCGAACCCGTTTCCCCTGGATCCCGGGCATGCGATCCTCTCGTCGACGCCGTCCGGGAGGCCGCCGAAATCGTAAAAGGCACCGGCTGGACCTTCGCCTGGAAATGGCCCCGAATTACTCCCGATCCCTGGCTGTCGGCCGCGGTGGGTGCCCTCGGGAGCGGGGGCCCCGGGGACCTCCCCGGGGCCATGGTCGACGGGGCCGGCGCCGCGCTTGCCCTCCGGTCTGCTGCCCCCGGTATCCCGATCCACGGGGGCGCAGGGCTGAATGCCTGGAACGCCGGGACGGTGAGGGGGCTCGGGCCCCTGTTCCGGTCGCTGACCCTCTCCCCCGAGCTCTCGTCGGGAGATCTCGCCGACCTCGTCTCCCGGGTCTCCGGCCTGCCCGACCTCCCCCTCCTCGGGTTTCCCGTCCAGGGAAACCTCGAGGTCATGGTGAGCGAGGACCGGCTGCACGGCCTCTTCCCCGAAAAACGGATGCGAAAGGGAGGGGCGGAGTTCACGGGTCTCCGCGACGGGACCGGCCGGATCTTCCCGGTCGGGGTGGACGTCTGCGGGAGGACCCGCATCGCGAACGCCGTGGAGACCTGCCTCATCGACCAGCTGCCTGTCCTCATGTCCCTCGGCATCGGGCTCCTCCAGATCGATGCGAGGGGACGAGGCCACCGGTATGCCATGGAAATGGCTGCACTCTACAACGAGGGCATCTCCCTGGTTCAGCGCGGAGGCGAAGGTTCGGCACGGGAACTCGAGGGCCTGCGGGAGGAATGCCGGGAAAGGTCACGGGGCGGGATCACCCGGGGGCCTTTCCTGAAAGGGCTCAGGGAGGACGAGGAGGAGCCCGGGACCGCCTAGGCCGGGAATTTTCCGCACGGACCCCGGGGGTGCGGGCACCAAGCATTTATTCCTCGCCCGACGGATCTCTTCTCCATGCGGATCGTGGTAACCGTCGCGAGCGCAAAGGAGGCATCCCTCGCTGCGCCCATGGGCCCGGACCTCATCGAGGCCCGGGTGGACCTCATGGGGGCCGATCCGCTTCGCGAGGTTTCGGCCATCCGATCCGCATCGGCAGGACCCCTCATCCTCACGAACCGGTCCGCCGCCGAGGGAGGGGAGTTCCGGGGAGGTCCGGACGAATGGTGGAACCGCGTGGCCCCCCTGCTTGATTCCGTTGACATGGTGGACATCGAGCGGCCCTTCCGGTCCTTCGCGGGAGAAGTCCGGCGAAGGGGGAAAGGGATCATCGCGTCGTGCCACTCCGCCGGCATGCCCTCGGCCCCTGAACTGGCGGCACTCGTGCCTGAACTCCGCCGGTATGGCGATATTCCCAAGATCGTCGTGACACCAGGGGACCGGCGGGACATCCTCGCGCTCCTGCGATTTACCCTCGAGGCGGAAAAACCGATTTGCACCGGGGTCCTCGGGACGGAGTTCAGGTACGTCCGCCTGATACTCCCCTTCTTCGGGTCAGAACTCGCCTATACCCACGCCGGGACGCCGGGGGCGCCCGGCCAGTTCTCCATCGAGGAATTCAGGCAACTCCTCTCGAAGATCGGCGGCTGAAAAGCGGGCAAGGGTGAGGGAGGGGGGACGGGGAAGGATCAGCGCCTGCCTGCCCGCCGTATTCCCGCACCGGCAACCGCGAGGAGGACCGCCCCGAGAACAACGGGGACCGGGAGGGGGGCCGGTGCCGTGGTCGCCGGGGACTGCCCGGGTGTCGCCGGGACGGGGGTGGTTGCCGGGGATGCCTGCTGCTCCCCCTGGCCCGGTGTCGCGGCCGGCTCGAAGACCGAGAAGGCGACATTGTCAATGAACCCCTCGGCGATGGCGTTCGGGTTCGTCGAGTCCCCGATCTTGGACATGTAGATCCGGTTCATCGTCGGGAAGATGGAGACCTTGTCCAGGGTATACTGCCAGACGGGCGCGGAGTCGTTGCGCCGGATCACCGAGAGGGTGAGGCTCCGCGTCTCAACCCGGTAGTCCATCACGCAGTGGTACCAGGTCCCGTCGGAGAACTGCACGGTGGGGCCGCCATAGGAGAGGTAGTACGAGGAGGCCTCCCGCCGCTGGTTCATGAGGTCGATGGACCGGATCCAGATGAGCCGGCCGTACGGGCTGTTCTGGAACTCGGTGAACATCGTGAGCCGCTCCTGCGTGACCTGGTCATTGTCCCCGAGCCCGAATTTCACGCTCGCCTGGTAGTCGGTCCGCACGGGGAGGATGTCGAAGGCGAGGGTGAAGGACTGGCCCTCGTAGGGGACGGGCACGTTCACGTAGGCGCCGCTCCCGTCCCGCATGGTGTAGTGGAATGCCTTCTGGGCCGGGTCATAGTAGTTGGTCGCCGGGTTGTTCGTCGACCAGCCGGGGTCGGTCGAGAAGTCGGTGCTGTACACGAGGTTTCCCTGGACGACGGCGGCCTGCGACGGGAGCATGAGGACGCAGCAGGCGAGAAGGACAAGGACCGCCTGCCGCACGCCGAAGAACTGGTAAATGCCGGGACTCAAGGTTCCTCCCCCTGTTTCATCTGCTAGGGTGGAACCTCCCGGTTTAAATGCTTGTCAGGTGAGGCGGGCACGCCGGAACCTGCCGGGTTCTCCGTCGGAGAACCAGCGATCCGGATGGCCTTCGTCCCTCCTCCTTTCTCTGGTGAGACACCGGGCCGGCAAAATGAGGGAGGGAGGGAGCCATGTTCCTAGTCGCAGGGAGGGTACTTCGGCATGAGTCCATGCCAGCCGGTGAACCCGCAGTATATGCACCCGTCACCTTCGCAGTGGTGGCATTTCACCGACGGCTGCCTGACGAGGACCTTTCCCTTCCTGTCGCAGTACAGGCAACCGGCTCCCTCGCAGTGGGCACAGGTCTCGGGGGCGTACGTCTCCTGCGTCCCCTCTTCCTTCTCATCCTGCGGCATCGGTGCCCTCCCCGGACATGTCCAGGTACTTCGCCTGCTCGAGCATCGCGTCAACGATGACGAGGGCCACCATCGCCTCTGCAACGGGGAGGATCCGGGGAACGATGCACGGGTCGTGCCGGCCCCTGATGGATACCGATACCTCCTTTCCCCGCCGGTCAATGGTCCGCTGGGTCTTTGCAATCGAGGGCGTGGGCTTCACCGCGATCCGGGCGACGATCTCCTGCCCCGTGCTGATCCCGCCGAGGATGCCCCCGGCATGGTTCGTGGCAAAACCGCTGCGGGTCATCGCGTCGTTGTGCTTGCTCCCCTTCATCCGGGCGGCGGCAAACCCCTCGCCGATCTCCACCCCCTTCACCGCCCCGATGCCCATCAGGGCATGGGCGAGCAGGGCGTCGAGCTTCCCGAAAACCGGGTCGCCGAGCCCTGCCGGGCAGCCGGAGACAAGGACCTCGGCGATACCGCCCACCGAATCCCCCTCGTCCCGGGCTTTCTCGATCTCCCGCTCCATCGCCTCGGGGTCCCGCTTCCCGTGGATTTCAAGGATGCGGCCGGTGATCTTGATCCCCTTCCCGGCGAGGATCTTTGCCGCGACCGCCCCCGCCGCCACCCGGGCGACCGTTTCCCTCCCCGACGACCTCCCGCCCCCGCGGTGGTCGCGGATCCCGTACTTGGCCTGGTACGTGAAGTCCGCGTGGCCTGGCCGGAAGATCTCCCCGAGCTCCCGGTAGTCCTCCTCCCGGACGTCCCGGTTCTCCACGACAAGGGCGATGGGGGCACCCGTGGTCTTCCCCCCGAAGGTGCCCGAGAGGATCTCAACCCGGTCCGGCTCCTTTCTCTGGGACTCGAGCGGGCTCTTCCCGGGGCGGCGCCTGTCAAGGAAGGGCTGGATGTCCCCGGCGGAGATCGGGATCCCGGGCGGGCAGCCGTCGATGACCACCCCGAGGGCCTTCCCGTGGCTCTCGCCGAAGCTCGTCACCCGGAAACTGCGGCCGAAGCTGTTCACCTACACCAGCTCCCTGGCGAGGGCATCGGGGACCCGGATACCCGTGACATGGAAGAACTGTTCGCGTGCCTGATGGATGAACATCTCGGTGCCGGGGATGACCCGGCACCCCGCCGCCCGGGCGATGGCAAGGAGCGGGGTCTCGGCCGGGGTGTACACCAGGTCGAAGACGGTCATCCCTTCCCTGAGATCGCCTTGCCCGAGAAGCGATGACCGGTCAGGGGCCATACCGACGGGAGTCGCGTTCACGACGAGATCCGGGTCGATCTCCCTGAAGGAGCCGGGGGGCCTCGAATTCACCCCGAACCGGCCGGCGAAGGTGGCAGCCTTCGCAGGGTCCCGGGCTAGCACTGTGACCTCCATCCCGAGGGACCGAAGCGCATGGACTGCGGCGGCAGCAGCCCCGCCTGCGCCGAGCACCACCGCACGGCCACCACGGAGGTCCTCGACGGGGGCCCTGACCCCCTGCCAGTCCGTGTTGTACCCGCGGAGGGCCCCGCCGCACTGGACGACGGTATTCACCGCCCCGATCACCTTCGCGTCACCGTCAATCTCGTCGAGGAACGGGATGACCTTCTCCTTGAACGGGATCGTGACCGAAAGGCCGCGGATACCGAGCTGTCGCACGGCCCTGATAACCTCGCCGATGTCGGGCCACTCGAAGATCGTGTAATGATAGGGGAGGCCGTACTTCGCGAAGAGCCGGTTCCAGAGCCCGGGGCTCCTGCTGTGGGAGGCCGGGTACCCTGCGATGCCGCAGATGCCCCGGGGCCCGTCTCCCTTCCCCTGCACGATGGAGGTGAGCAGTGCCCGTTCCTCCCCGGCCAACAGGATCTTCCCGATAAACGCGAGACCCTGTGCCCGGGATCCCGCCGGAGCAATGCCCTCGCGGAGTATCCGGGCGACCTCCCCGGCAACCTCCTCCGGGCTCCTTCCGCCGGTACCGATGCAGAAGTCCGACGCGCGGAGGTATGCAGGCCCCCGCTCGCGCAGGAGCAGCCCCACCTCCTCTGCGACAGGGCGGCCGGTGAGCGACGGCCGGTCGCTCGTGCCGATCCTCCCGGCGATGGTCTCCTCGTCCGCCTGCAGGAGGAACACGATGGAGCCCCTCCGGAGCAATGCCACGTTCGCAGGGTCGACCACCGCCCCGCCCCCGGCGCTCACCACCACCCGGTCGCCGGGAAGTGAAGCGATGACCTGCCGTTCCCTGTCCCGGAAGGCCTGCTCGCCATCGTCGCGGAAAATCCGGGGTATGGTCCTCCCCACCCGTTCCTCGACAAGCCGATCGGTATCGAGGAGGGGGAGCCCGAGTTGCGCGGCGAGGATCCCGCCGACGGTGGTCTTCCCGGTCCCCCGGAAGCCGGTGAGGACGACCCTCACAGGAGGCCCGCCTCCCTGAGGGGTTCCCAGAATCCCGGGTAGGACTTTGCCACGCATTCCGCGTCCCTGATGGTGACGCCACCGGCACCGAGGCCGATCACCGCGAAGGCCATAGCGGTACGGTGGTCACCCGCAGGATCGACGACACCCCGGTGAAGGGGCCTTGGCTCGATGTGAAGGGTGTCCCCCTCGACCCGGACCTCCCCGCCAAGGCTCCGGAGAGCCCCCGCCGTTGCATCGATCCGATCGCTCTCCTTGTGCCTGAGGTGCCCGATCCCCCGGATCGTCGTCGGACCTGCTGCGAAGGCTGCCACCGCGCAGAGAGTCTGGACCGTGTCCGGGCTTGCCGACATGTCCACGTCGACCCCTGCGAGGTCTCCCCCGCTCTCGAGGGTGACAGCGTCCCCCATCTTGTCCCACCGGACCCTGCACCCCATCTGTTCCAGGATGTCAGGGAACCGCCGGTCTCCCTGCACGGAAGCTTTGTTCAGGTTGTCCACCCGGACACTGCCTCCACAGACGGCGCCCATCGCGAGGTAATAGGAAGCCGAGGAGAAGTCCCCCTCGACCTGGTAGTTTTTCCACCGGTACTCCGTTCCCCCTTTTACCCGGAACCGGGTGTACCCCTCGCGCTCCAGGGGAGTCCCGAAGGCCTTCATCACCTCGGCCGTGATGTCGAGGTAGGATCTCGAAACCGGGGGCGGGTCCACGGTGAGGAGCAGGTCTCCCTCGCCGCAGGGGGCAGCCATGAGCAGCGCCGAGACGAACTGGCTGCTCACCGACCCGTCCACCGCGAGCTCCCCGCCCCGGAAGGTCCCCGAGACCCTGATCGGGGGGTACCCCGCTTTCCCGAGGTTCTGCACCTCTCCCCCCAGGTTCCGGAGGGCATCGGCGAGGGGGCCGATGGGCCGCTCGTGCATCCGCGGGCTCCCGCGGAGCACCACGGCGTTCTTCGCGAGGAGGGCGAGGGCGGAGAGGAACCGCATGGACGTCCCCGAGTCCCCGAGCTCGAGGACCGTCTCCGCCGTAGTGGGAAACCTCCCGCCGACCCCCCCGATGTGCACGTACCTCTTCTCCCAGGCAACGGTGGCCCCGAGCGCCCGGAGGGCGTCGCCCGTTATCACCGTATCCCGGGAGATAAGGGGGTCCGCAAGCTGTGAGAGACCGCGGGCGAGGGCTGCGGCGACCATGGCCCGGTGGGTGAAGGACTTGGACGGGGGGGCCGTGACCCTCATGTCGAGGGGGCCCGCCTTCCGGGGGGTCACCTCCATCATTCCACCCCGAGTTTCCGGTAGCACCCGAGGTTCTTCACCCCGGCGAGCCCGTGGAGCTCCCGGATCGCCACCTCCCACCCCCGGGAGGTCGCGAAGTCGAGGAAGAAGATGTAGCTCCCCATCCCCCTCTTCGACGGGCGGGACTCGATCCTGGTGAGATTGATCCCCTTCCGTTCAAAGACCGCGAGGAGGTCGTGGAGGAGCCCGGGCCGGTCCCCGTGCGGGTCGATGAGGATGCTGCACTTCTCCGGCCTGCTCTCGGCTGGCGGGCGGGAGGAGACCAGGATGAACCGGGTCGTGTTCCCCGGGCTGTTCTGGACCTCCCGCCTGACGACGGGGATGCCGTAGGTGCGGGCGGTCAGCTCCGAGACGATGGCGCCGGCATGCTCCGCCGCCTTCATCGCCTGCGCGCTCGCGGCGTTCGAGGAGGTGTGCACCACCTCGAGGCCGAGCCCCTCGAGGAACTCGCTGCACTGCTCGTGGGTCTGGGGATGGGCATAGATGACCCTGAGACGCTCCGGCGGCTCGAAGGCGGCGAGGTGGTGGTGCACCTCCATGTACGCCTCCCCGGCGATGTACACCCTGTGGGTCTGGAGGCAGTCGAGGGTGGGCCCCACCCCGCCCGCCTCGCTGTTCTCTACGGGTACGAGCCCGTCCGTGGAGCCCTTCTCCACCTCGTCGAAGATCCTCCGGATGGTCGGGAGGAGCCGCACCTCGCCGTCGCCGAAGAGCGAGAGGGCAAGCTCGTGGCTGAAGGTCCCTTCGGGACCGAGGGCCGCTATCATGTCCGCCCTGCCATGAACCCGATGAGGGCATCGGTCTCGGCCGCCGCCCTTTCCCCGTACGGCCGGTACATTGCCGACAGCCGTTCGAAGAACCCGACGAATGCCGCGGGATCCCCGCCCTCGACCCGTTGCCGGAGATCGGCGGCTGCCTCCTCGAAGGCGGAAAGGACCGCCGGCACGTGGGGGTTCAGCTGGAGCAGGTCCCCGTAGAGCGCCGGGTCCTGCGAGAGGAGCCGGCCGACCAGGTCCATCTGGATCCGGTAAACGGGCGATGTCGCCCCGAGTGCAGCCGCGAGGTCGGTGCCGCTCCGACGGATGGCCTCGGCCATGCAGAGGTTCCCGAAGTGGGTGAGGCCCTGGATCACAGCCATGAGCCGGTCGTGGGCGTCGGGGTCCATGACGACCAGGTTTGCTCCCTCCTCCCTGAGGATCCCGGGGAGCCGCGAGCAGAAGAGGGTCCCGCAGCGCGCGGGCGAGAGGATCACCGCCTGGTTCCGGAGCGATGAAACGGTCGGGCCGAAGAGCGGGTGCATGCCGAGGACCTGCGCCTCCGAGGCAAGCATCGCCCTCACCGGCCCCGCCTTGAGCGAGGTCAGGTCACAGAGGAGCTGGTCCTCCCCGAGGAGCGGCGCGATCTCCCCGATGACCCCGACCGTCGACCGGATGGGCACCGAGACCATGACGAGGTCGCTTTCCTTTGCGACCTGAGCGTTCGTAAGGGCCGTGCTCCTCCCCGATACCCGGACCTCGAAGCCGTGCCGCTCGAGGACGGCTGCAAAGAACCGCCCCATCTTTCCCGTTCCCCCGATAATCCCGGCGATCATGGCTCACTTCTCGACGATGCTCTCCTTCACCGCGACCCCGAAGTGGCGGCCCGCCTCGGCGGTCGCCCCAAGGACCCGGTCGCCCACCTTCAGGGCGGCGACCGAGACAGGCTTCCCGTCGACCCCGACGAGCCGCACCGTCTCCGCATTCTGGAGGATCAGGCTTGCCCGCTCCCCTCCCGCCCCTTCGGCCTCGACGAGGAGAAGGGGCCTCTTCTCGATCTTCGTCCTCCCCACGCAGGCCTCGGTGACCTTGCCGTCGGCAGACACGAGGGCCACCCGGGAGGAGATGTCGATCTCGGAGAGGTAGGCGGTCTTCCCGCCGGGCATGAGGGCATAGGCATGGACCGCCCCCGCGTTCACCCGGAAGGGGCGCGGGGCGACATAGGGGTTTTCCTGGGTCTCGGCCTGCACGAGGAGGAAGGCCGAGGAGGTGTTCCCGACGAGGATACCCTGCCCCTCGCCCATCATCGTGCAGGTATCGACGCAGACCCGGTCCCCCATCCCGACGGGCCGGACGGCCGTGACAGTGAAGGGGACGAGGTCGGCCTGCCCCGATGTCTCCCTGACGACCTTCGCAACGTCGCGGATGACCGAGGGGTTCGCCGGCTTCAGGAGAATGCCCCGGACGCCCCTTTCGAGGGCCCCGAGGGCGAGCTCGGCCTCCTTCCGGTCCTTCACCGCGGCGATGACCCGGTCGGCCCGCGAGACCAGGTTCTCGAGGGGGATGACCGTCCAGTCCGGCGTCCGCACGATGACGTACCCCTCTTTGCTCCGCCTGACCGCCTCCTCCTCGGAGGGCCGGTCCTTCACCTCGACCTCGAAGACGTCCTTCCCGGGCACGAGGTCGCCCTTTGCCGCGACGGTCGTCACCCTCCCGAGCTCTCTCACCTTCGCCGGGTCGTCCACCACGAGGACGTCGGCGCCGCTCTCGATGGCGGTCGTCGCAAGCTCCTTTTTCCAGGGGCGGACCTCGACCCAGAGCTCCTTCATAGCATCCCCATGGCCTCGTCGGGGTCCAGGTTCTTGTGGACCACCCTCGATATGGCCTGCACGAACCGGGTGGTGTTCTTGCGCTGGAAGGCGTTCCTCCCCATGCAGACCCCCGCACCGCCGGCCTTCACCGAGTCACGGATGATCTTCAGGGTCTCGAGGTCGCCTGCCTTCTCACCGCCGGCGATCATGACCGGCACCGAGCAGGCCTCGACGATCTTTTTAAATGCCTCGGGGCTCCCCGGGTAGTTGGTCTTGATGAAGTCGGCCCCGATCTCCTCGGCTACCCGGACACAATGACCGATGGCCGTGGGCGAGGTGGCATCCACGTTCTTCCCCCTCGGGTAGATCATGACGAGCAGGGGCAGGCCCCATTTCGTGCAGTCCCGGGAGATCCTCCCGGCATCCTCGATCATTTCCGACTCGTTCGGCGACCCGAGGTTCACGTGGATGGAGACGGCGTCGGCGCCGAGAGGGATGGCCTCCTCCACGGTGCAGACGATCCTCTTGTCGTTCGGGTCTGGATTCATCGAGGTCGACCCCGAGAGGTGGACGATAAGACCGATGTCCCGCCCGTGTTTCCTGTGGCCCGCCTTCACCATCCCCTTGTGGAGGATGATGGCGTTCGCCCCGCCCTTCGCGACGTCGGTGATGACGTCCGTCATGTTCGTGAGCCCCTCGATCTGCCCGAGAGAGAAGCCATGGTCCATCGGGATGATGACGCTCCTCCCCGTGTTCCGGTTGATGATCCGCTCGATCCGGATCTCCTTTCCAATCATGTTCACTACCTCCTCTTCTCCTCACTTCTGATGATCTCCAGTGCCTCTTCAACGCTTCGACCCTCGTGGACGATGGCCGCCGCGGCCCGGACGAACCGGTCCGGGGCCGGGTGCTGGAAGGCGTTCCTGCCGATGGAGATACCGGCCGCGCCGCCCTCCATTGCCCCCGCGACGAGCTCGAGGGTCGCCCGCTCGTCGGTCTTCGAGCCCCCGGCGACCACGACGGGGGCCGGGCATCCCCGGGTCACCTCCCGGAAACTGTCCGGGTCCCCCGTGTACACGGTCTTCACGAGGTCGGCCCCGAGTTCCGCCGCCACCCGGGCGGCGAGAGACACGGGCTCCACCCCGTGCTCGTCTTTGATCTTCGCGCCCCTCGGGTACATCATGGCAAGGAGGGGCATCCCCCACTCCATGCACTCGATGGCGAGCTTCCCGAGGTCGGCAAGCATCCGCGCCTCGGACTCTGCCCCGACGTTCACGTGGATGGAGACCCCGTCGGCCCCCATCTTGAGCGCGTTCTGTACCGTGTTCACGAGCACCTTCTCGTTGGGGTCGGGCGCAAGGGACGTCGAGCCCGAGAGGTGGAGGATGAGCCCCACGTCCCGCCCGTGCCTGCGGTGCCCGTAGAGGGCGAGACCAAGGTGCCCGAGCACCGCGTTCGCCCCGCCCTCGGCGACCAGTTCGACAGTCCGGCCCATGTCGGTGAGCCCCTTCATGGGGCCGTTCGTGACCCCGTGGTCCATGGGGACGATGATGGTCTTCCCCGTGTTCCGGTTGAGGATTCGTTCCAGACGGATCTCTTTTCCTCTCATGTGCACCTCCCCCGCCGGAAGGCGGTCCATGGGAGTTGAGAGGTCCGGAACCGTTCCAGCGGCGGGAAAACTACCCGAAATACCCGTAAAAGCGATAAAAGCCGAAGAAGGCTCGCGCTTTCAGAACGGAATTCAGAGGACAGTCAGCTGCGCGGCAAACGGATGCTTCACTCGGGGCAATAAAGGCAATCCCGGGCGAAAAGACATTCACCACGCATTGGCTAAGCTATAGCACAGCCACAGTATTTAAAATTATTGGGATGGTCCGACCCTTGCTCCATCTGCCTCAACAAGAGTCCGTACCGAAACCCAGGAG
>DATJPK010000003.1:0-8507 GCA_035506435.1 Methanomicrobiales archaeon | reverse complement strand
CCCGGGCGAGAGCCGACAGGCCGAAGGCCGGGTGGCGAAAAAAAAGGAATGCGTTAGGGATCAGAGGGTTTCGACCAGGATGTCGTACTCCTTGATCACCATGCTGTTGATGGGAGTGATGTTCCTGAACTTGTAGGGGTTCGTGCTCCCGCTCACCCAGTCCATGTTCAGGCCGCTCGTGTCGTTCAGGAAGGTCACCCAGGCCTTGGAGTACCCGTCGGGAGTGATGGTCCCGAGGTTGTTCGGGTAGTATTCGATCTGGACCCCCTGAGGTGTCGGGCCGCTCCAGACGTACGTCTTGTAGTGGTTCATCCTCACGGTCCCGACTCCGGTCTGGGACATGTTATCCACGTTCAGGTTCGGGTTCTCGAGGAGGAGACTCACGTTCCCCATGCTGATGTAGTTGATGATGAGGGTCCGCCTCCCCGTCGGGTCAACGTCGATAAACCACCGGGGCTCGGCGAGCATCACCGCCCCGGGCGTGGCGAGGGGCTTCATGATCACCGCCCCGTTCTCGAGGGTGATAACGGTGTTGTCAGACAGCGAGTAATACCTGAGCTCGCCGGGGTAGAAATCTGTGGTCGGGACGCTTCCGTCCGGCGACCGTATCCGGAACTTCTGCAGCGTGCTCGCATTGTTCCCGTAGAAGAGCGTCCCGCCGCTCACCCGGAGGGAGGTCTCCTTGTAGTTCGCGAGCTTGTACGTGAGGGACTTGATATCGTTCTGGAGCACGATCATCGTCTGCTCCATGTTCCTCAGGTTCGCCGAGCTCTCCTGTTGCATGAGGAGCGGGTAGCCATAGAGGGTAATCAGCCCGATCCCCGTGAGGACGAGCCCGAATATGATGAGGTACCCGAGGCTCTCCGACACTCCTTCCCTTGAAAGCATCATGCGCATTCCTCCATCGCTAGAACCCTCCCGAGTTGTAGGTGATGACGTTCCAGCCGGTGCTCGTCGTATTGCCGGTCACGCCCTTCGTCGCCCCGATGCCGGCGATATTGATCCTTGCGCTCACGTCCCCCCGTTCGACGACGATCACCTGGTCCACGCCACCCGCGTCGGCCCGGACGAAGTAGTCCTGCCCCGCGACGTCGTCCGGGAGGTCGAACTTCGTCGTGATGTTGCCGTCGGCCGGGGCGAGGACGTACAGGTCGACGATCCGGACGCTCATCCCGTTCCCGATATCGGTAAAGGCATAGTAGCTGAGCGTGTTCGCCGGGCCCTGCATGAAGACGGCATTCACCGCAAAGAGCACTACGACGAGGAGCAGGAGGAGGATGCCCGTGATGGAGATGTACTCCACGAGGCTCGTGACGCCCTCGGTCCGGTCGGGCCGCTCAGCACGGGACATAATAGACCTGGGTGGTCTCATTGTACACCGTCACTCCGTTGTTGTAATGGATGTTCACCGCGCGTTTCCCGTTGTGGCAGTCATAGGCCGAGTAGTTGTACCAGACCTCGGCGCTCTTCCGGTAGAGGGCGATCGTCGCGAAATCGTCGGAGAGGTTCTTCATGACACTCGTCGGCGGGTTCCGGTCCCGCTCGAACTTCTCGACGACCAGGATCTCATGCCTCAGGTCCTGGATGTCATTCTTCGGGAACTCGAGCACCCCCTCGGCGGTGGTCTGCCCGACGAGCGTCGACTGGCTGATGACCACGGCGAGGAAGAAGATCCCGAGCGAGACGAGGAAGCCCATCATCACGATCCACTGCCCTTCCCGGTTCAGACCTTCCACATGACCACCTCCACGAGGAGCTCCTGGGGCTCAGACCTCATCCGGGTCGACCACTCCGAGGCCATGAGGGAGGCCGGCTGGTGGGGCCGGTAGTCGGTATGGACCCAGCGGGTCACCCGCACCCCGGGCTCCCTCCCCGTGTAGGTCCCCAGGGTGGATGGGGATGTCGCGAGGGTGTAGTTGAAGAGGGAGCCATCGTACCGGCGGTACCACACCGTGGCATTGATCTGGATCCCTATGTTCCCGGTCATCGTCTCCTTTGCAAGCACCTTGCTGTTGTAGAGGTACTGGTTGAGGAAGATATTCGTGAACTGGCGCTCCGAATCCGAGGTGTTCACGATGAGCTCGAGGTCAGTCCGGTTCGACCGGTAGTCGGCCTGGGAGTTGTTCAGCGTCATCGGGGTGTTCATCACCCGGAGGATGTCGCTCCCCACCTGCTCGAGCTGCATGTCGGTGAGGTGGGTGTCCCCCGGCGTATAGACCGAGGTCGACCCGAGGACAAGGTACGCGGTGATGAGCATGATGAGCCCTGCCGCGATCCCCTCCATCGTGTACAGCTGGCCGCCACTGTTCACCATATGGCCACCTCCATCATGCCCGTGGAGAGGACGGGCTGGGTCACGTTCCTCGAGTTATAGTCGTACCAGAGGGTGCCGCTGACGAGGGTGTGGGGGAGCCTGTCCTGGAAGACGAATGAAACGTCCATCGGCCGCCCGTCGTTGAAGAAGGTCGGTTCGAGGGGTGGCACGTAGAGCTCGATGGTGTTATTCACGGTAACCGGGGCAAAGGAAGGTGAAGTGGAGGCCCAGTCCACGTGGTTCCCGTCCACCGTGAGGTTCACTCCCCGCACGAAGTTCGTCCAGTACGTGTCTCCGTCCGTGGCAGTCGGATCACCGAAATGCACTGCGATGAGCGTGGCATTGATCGGGGCTATCTTCTCGGCGGCCCCGACGTCGGCCTCGTTATTCTGCGCCCACTGCTCCGAGCTGTTCGCGATGCTGCCCAGTCCCCAGGTGTTGAAGGCAGTGTTGTTCAGGGTGGAACTGAAGTTCGTGATCCGGATCGAGATGGGCTCGCGCTGGAGATCGATCATGAGGGAGGGATCGAGTGCCTTGCTGTACAGGATCCCGTTGTCGAACCGGATCCTGAGCACCTGGTGGGCTTCGGACCCAAGGTCACCGAACTCGGTGGTATGTCGATCCACCTGGTCCTCCCGGCTCGCTATGAAGGCATCTGGTATCCAGAAGGTGGACAGGTTGAGCGAGGACTCCGAGTTCTGCTTAATCACCACGTACCGGCGGATGTACCCGTATCCCTCCGGGTACGGCTGCCCGATGGTCCTGAGGATGCCATTCGGGTAGTCGGCGGCCTTCATCGGGGAGATGTTCTGGAGGGAGACGTTGTACCCGTACTGGTACGAGGAGAAGAGAAGCTTATTCCGATAATCGGTGTCGTTGAAGAAGCTCGTGTTGAAGAACCGCTCGATCTTGTTGATGGAGAGGATGTTCGGGGTGTCATGGCTCAGCGTGAGCCCGAACCGGTTGACAAACTCCTTCTCGTAATATGCCTGGAGGTCCCACTGGGGATGCGAGGGGGGCACCGGGGGCGGGGGCGATCCTATGGGGAAGAGGCCCGACGGTTCCCCGGGGTCCTCGACGAGGACGACCCCTGTCCGGTACGCTACCGCGTCGTAGTCGATGCCGCTCGTTCGCTGGAGCCCCACGAGGAGGCTCGGGACGAAGTTCGCGACCATGATGAGGGAGAGGATGAAAATGGTGAAGCCGACGAGAAAGTCCACGGGCAGCTGCCCGGAGTCCTTCGTCATGGGGAGGCAACCTTCTCCCCGGTCGTTGCGCTGAACCGGAGGGTCTCGGTGTCGGTGTCGGAGTGGACCGTGATATCGTACACGTCACTGCCGAGGGTGAGGTCGCACTCGCTCACCTTCTGCCGGTTCATCTCGATGACAACCGCGTCGGCGACCTTCCGGTTCTGGAAAAGGGCCTGGGGAGAGAGGAGGTCCGCGACCTTCACCTCTCCCTCGGGGAGAATGATCCCGGGCATGTCGAGGGCCTTCCACTCGCTCTCCGATGTCGTGTAGCTGAGAAGCGTGGTCCGGCCGTTGCCCTGCATCCCGAGCACCCAGGTCCGGGCAAGCCCGGACGAGTCCACCCCGTACCCGAAGACCTGGTGGAGGGTCATCCCCTTCGTGTCGATCCCGCTCTCCTGCTCGGCGGCAGGGAGGGATGACATGGCATCCTCCAGTGACACCTTCGGGTCACCGCGGGCGGTGCCGTCCTTGATGGTCGTACCCGTGGGAGTGACCGTCGCCTGGACGGTCCCGGTGCTCTTCCCAAAGGAGAGGCAGCCGCAACTGAGCGTGAAAAAGAGAAGGGCGAATACGAGGAAGAGGCAGGTAGCGGTCCCCCGGGAGAGCATTCCGAACACCTTATTCTTGATAAGTTTAATATAAATCTTGGGTTTTTCTGCTTTCGAAGATCCGAGTCGGATCTCTTTCTGCATCATGAAATATGATTTATTCAGATAAAAACCTTATGAATTTCTGGATTTTGATCCCGCTTAACCGCCCCCCCATGGACCGGAAATGAAAAGCTGTTTTCCTTACCCGATCCGGACGGCCCGCATCACGGCCGGCAGGGACCGGAAGGAGCAGGCAGGGAATTCCGGCACCTGGCCCGGGTGGGAGGGGCCCGGGGTGGGCCTACCGGATAATCTTCGAGATCGGGATCTCAAGGATATCCTCCGCCCCGGCGTCCTTGAGCCGGGGAATGAGCTGGTTCACCGAGGCCTTCGGGACGACGGTCTGGATGCTGTAATAGTCGATGCCGTGGAGCCTGCTCACGGTCGGTTTCTTCATGGCAGGGAGCATGGCGATCACCTCTTCCATCGACCGCCCCGGAACGTTCATCGTGATGAGCACCTGCCGGCGCCCCTCGATGACCCCCGAAAGAAGCGTCCGGATCTCCTCGATGTCCTTCCGTTTCACCGGGTCGGCCCAGCTCGCCCGGTTCGCGATAACCACCGTCGAGGACTCCATGATTTCCCCGACGATCTTCAGGCCGTTCTTCCGGAGGGTGGTCCCCGTCTCCGTGAGGTCCACGACCACGTCCATGAGGTCCGGGACCTTTGCCTCCGAGGCGCCGTACGAGGCGAACAGCTGGACCGGGATCCCGAGCTCCTCGAAATACTTCCGGGTGATCTCGGGATATTCCGTGGTGACCCTGCTCCCGGGCCGGATCTGGCCGGCCTCCGAGATCGGCTCGTCCCGGTGGACTGCGATCACGATCCGGACATTCCCCTCCCCTCCCTTGCTGTACGAGAGCCGGGCGACCTCGACCACGTCCGAGCCCGTCTCCCTCACCCAGTCCATGCCCGAGATCCCGAGGTCGAAGTAGCCCATCGCGACGTAGGTAGGGATCTCCTGCGGCCTGAGGACCTTCACCTTGGCAATCCTCGGGTCGTCGATGGCCGGGCTGTAGTCCCGCTCCGTCCTCTTCACCTCGAGGTCGGCCTCCCGGAAGAGCTGGAGGGTCTGCTGCTCGAGGCTCCCCTTCGGGAGGGCAAGGGAGATCATACCCGATCCTTGGCTCCCGGACGGAATAAAGGATGGGGAGGGGAGCCAGCTTCAGTCCAGGGGGTGGACGAGGAGCCCGCTGAAGAGCTTCGGCTCGAACCAGGTGGACTTCGGGGGCATGATACCGCCCGCGTCGGCGACGGCCATGACCTCCTCGATCCTGACCGGCCGGAGGGCGAAGGCAACGGCAAACCCGCCGCTGTCCACCTTCTCCACGAGGTCCGTGAGGGGCCTCGACCCGCCGAGGAACTGGAGCCGGGGGTCGTCCCGGGGGTCCCGGATCCCGAGCACCGGCCCGAGAACCTCGTCCTGGAGCACCTGGACGTCGAGGACCGGGATTTTCCCGGCCCCCGGGGACACCCCCTTCCAGCTCGCTTCGTACCATTCTCCTGCAAGGTACATCCGGAACCGGTGCGGACCTGCCGAAGGACCACCCGGAGCCGGGGACCCGTCCCTCCAGCCGGGCTGGGACCTCCGGACATGGAATTTCCTTGAGAGGTGCCCGAGGAAGGCTTCGGCGGTCAGGCCGGAAAGGTCGGTAACCAGCCGGCTGTACCCATGGATCTCCACCTGGTCGTGGGGGAACAGGACCGACATGACCCGGTCGGCCTCGCTCCCTCCCTTCCCCGCCTTCCTCCGTGCGAGGGCGACCCGGGCGGCGGCAGCGGCGCGGTGGTGGCCGTCGGCGATGTAGAGACGGGTAAGCGGGGAGACGAGGCTGGCTGCCGTCGCAATATCCGGGGGGCTCCCGATGCGGTACACCCGGTGGAGAGAGCCGTTCGCCGCCCTCACTTCGGCGTCCGGTGCCCCCGACCGGGGGACGAGGGCCCCGATCCCCCGGCCAATCTGCCCGACATTCCGGTAGAAGAGGAAGACGAGGCCGGTCTGGGCGTTCACTGCGTCGATGTGCCGGGTCCGGTCCTCCTCCTTTTCCCGGCGGGTGAGCTCGTGGCTCCGGATGCTCCCGGCCAGGTAGTCGTCCACCCCGATGGTGCAGACGAGGCCCGTCACCCGGTGCTCCCCGGTCTCCACCTGGTACAGGTAGAGGGAGGGTTCGGCATCCCTGACGAGGACCCCGTCGGTGACCATGGAATCCAGGTTCTCCCGGGCGCGGAGGTAGACGGCCGGATCATGGGGCGGGGTGCCGGGGAGCTCGGCATCCGCGCGGCTGACCGAAAGAAAGGACCGGGGGTCCTCCCTGATGCAGGCGGCCGCCTCCTCCGTGGAGATCACGTCGTAGGGAACGGCGGCGACATCCGCGGCGAGGGCGGGATCCGGCCTGAGCGCGGCGAACGGGTGGACCTGTACCATGTGAGCCTTCCGGGTACCGGAGGCGGTGTAGGCATTTTAACCTCACGAAATCTTATATGAACGGGATGCCACGATGAACCCCCGGGGACCCCATGTCAGGAGAGCGCGGCCGCAGGACCTCCCGGAGATCATGGCGATCGAGAGGGAGTGCTTCGTCGAGCCCTGGGAGGAGGAGGTCTTTGTCCAGACCCTCGAGTGGACCCCCTTTTCCTTCTTCGTCGCGATGGCGGACGGGAAGATCCGGGGGTTCGTGGTCGGGTGCATGGAGAACACCGGCACCGCCTCGTACGGCCACATCTCCAACCTGGGGGTCACGGCGGAGTACCGGGGGAAGGGGCTAGGGAAGCTCCTGGTCGCCCGGCTCGAGCGGCAGTTCATCGTGGACGGGGCCGAGGGGGCCCTCCTCGAGGTGCGGGTCTCGAACACCGATGCCCAGGGGTTCTACCACGGTCTCGGGTACCGCGAGGCCTTCCTTCTCTCGGGCTACTACTCGAACGGCGAGGACGCCCTCGTGATGATGAAGGACATCCCGTTCTAGGCCTTTCCAACCTTTCTAAGTCTTCCCCCTCGGGAAATCCTGTTTCCCTCTTCCTCCGGGGGACTGATGTCCCCCTCCGGGTCAGGAAATTGTTATTCCCTTCCTCCTCCGGGGGACTGATGTCCCCCTCCGGACCGCCCGAGGGCCTTGTGGGCCCGGGCCAGGTGGCCCGCAGCAAGGGCCCCGAGGAGGGAGAGCTCGCCCGCGAGGACGGCCGAGCAGGCGATCTCGGCAAACTTCTTCGCGTTCGCCCCGGGCGGGGTCCCCCCGCCGGCCACGCCGAGGATGGAGAGGCATTCCCGCTGGGTGTCGAGGGTCGTCCCTCCCCCGACGGTCCCCAGCTGGAGGGCGGGCATGGTCACCGAGACATAGACCCCCCCGTCCCGGGCCTCGGCCGTGGTGAAGGCTCCCGAGCCCTCGACGACGTGGGCCGCGTCCTGGCCGCAGGCGATGAAGAGGGCGGCGACGATGTTTGCAGCCTGGGCATTGTACCCGAGGGACCCGGCCCGGGCCGACCCGATGAGGTTCTTCCGGTAGTTCACCTCGGCCATCGTCGCAGCATCGGTCTTGAACACTTCGGAGACCAGGTCACCGGGGAGGTTCACCCCTGCGACCACCGTCTTTCCCCGCCCCAGGATCTCATTCACCGCGGCGGCCTTCTTGTCTGTGCAGAGGTTCCCCGAGAGGGCCACGAGGTGCGCGCCGGTCTTCTCCTCGATGAGGTTCCCGATCCGCTCGCTTGCGATGGTGACCATGTTCATCCCCATCGCGTCCTTGGTATCGAACTCCAGGCGCACGTGGACCGTCGTGCCCGTGACAAAGACCATCGCCCCGGTCAGCTCCCCGTGGGACGTGGTCTCGGCGGCAGCAGCCGCGAGGGCATCCCGGTTCCCCTCCACGAAGTCCTTCACCGCCTTCGCATGGACGATGTCCCTCGCCGAAAAAACCGGCGCCCGGGTCATCCCGTTCCTGAGGATCCGCACGTCTGCCCCGCCCGCCCGGGTGATGGCCCCGCACCCCCGGTTCACCGAGGCGACGAGCGCACCCTCGGTTGTGGCGAGGGGGAGGTAGACGGAGCCCTTCGCAAACTCTCCCCTGACTGACAGGGGGCCCGCAACCCCGACGGGGACCTGGGCCGCGCCCACCATGTTCTCGATGTTGCGTTTTACCGCCATGGCGGGGTCCATGGTGAAGGAGCCGAGCTTCGGGAGCTGCACCCCGGCCTCCATCTCGATGAAGGCCCGGCGGATCCTGATGGCCTCGGCCGGAGGTACCTCCTTCTCAAGGGCGTACATCTTCAGCGTGCCTTTTTTTAGCCTCTCGAGGTACT
>DATJPK010000002.1:0-6503 GCA_035506435.1 Methanomicrobiales archaeon | reverse complement strand
CCCCGGCCGCTCCCCCAGGAGTGGGCCGAGGTCCGGATGCCCGCATACGGGTACGACCCGTGGGGCTGGTACCGGGTGCTCTGGATGGCGAGGACCGCCTTCTTGATGAGATCGGGCCGGAAGTCCTCGTCAAAGGCCTTCGGGAGCCGGATCTTCTTCTTGACCTCTCCCTTGAGATCGCGTAACTCTGCCATCATCGTCCTCACCCCTGCTTGCTCTGGGTGCTGATGTGCTGGATCACCGGCACCCTGAACTTGTGCTCGCCCTGCCTGACCGCCGGCCGGATCCTGACCAGCCGCTTTGCCGGCCCGGGGATGGACCCCTTGACGAGGATGTACGGGTTCCGCACCTCGCCATAGTGGAGGAAGCCGCCCTCGGGGGTGACCTCCCCGCCGTTCTCACCGATCCTGAGGACCCGCTTGTTCGGCTCGGTCCGCTGCTGGTACCCCGTCTGGCCGAGCATCGGGACCTGCCACCGGACATGGTGGGGGTGCCATGGGCCGAGGGTACCGACGATGCGGGCCCGGCCGACCCGGTGCTTTCGCTTCCGGAGCTTGACGCCCCAGCGCTTCACCGGCCCCTGGGTGCCCTTCCCGCGGGTGACGGCCGTCACGTCCACGTACTGGCCGACCTTCACCACGTCAATGGCCTTTACCTCCTTCCCGAGGACCGACTTCGCGTACTCGAACCGCTTCGCGAGGTTGTCGCCGCCGATCCGGATCTCCAGGAGCTCGGGGACCTTCTTCGGGACCCCCGTGACCATGCCGGGCTGGGTCTGCATGACGGCCCGGAGGTCGATCACGTCGCCGGAGGCGATGCCCTTCTCGATCTCGGCAAGGATCGCGGTCCGGTCATGTTCCTTCGGCACCGTGATCCGCCGGGCGAGCGAGGGGTCGAGGCTCTCTGACCAGACCTCGGTGAGCGGCCTCGGCCCGAAGGTGTCCCCCGTGTACGCCCGGATCGCCGTGACCCGGAGCGCCGGGACTTCCACGACGGTGACCGGGATCACGATGTCCTTCCCCTCGGTGGGGCTCGACTTGTGGTCGTCCACCATGACCACGTGGGTCATGCCGACCTTGTAGCCCGCAAAGGCCTGGAGGAAGGGAGCCCCGTCGAAGTCCTGCCAGGATTTGTACCTGGGCACCTGGCTCTTCGCCCGCTTCCTCGGGCTGTAGGCGAGGGAGCCCTTTCTCGGGTTTCTTGTCTTACCCATACTGCGTTCCTGTCCTTCTGTCGAACGCATCATCCGCGATGGATGACGCCATGTTCCGATCTCTTCCAGCTGGGAAATCCTGCCCTGAGGCGGGATGGCGCCGAATCGTGGGTCGATCCGGCACGAGAAGTGGTTCTGGTATGGGGCGGTTCGCACGGGCAATGCCCGGATCTCAGCGAAGTGCGCCTGATCGTTCACCGCGTACCCGTGAGGCCGTTCCTGGCCGGGTACCGGGCGCGTGCAGATGACGTTGGCCCAGGCGGCGACATCAGATCCAACTTCTGTCAGCCCGTTGTGCCCGTCGGCACAACGTTTCCTGTCCCCCGGGGGGGACGCAACTCTGAACCGTCCGCGCGGCGGGGATACTCTCCCTGCCTGTCAGGCGGCTTCCTATAAAATAGACCGGATGGAAATATAAACCTTATTGACGAAGGGAGGGTTCATCAGAACCCGACCTGGAGCGACCCGCCATCAGGCGGGGTGCTCCAGCTCGGTTTCCTCACGACTTCGTCGCTCGAAAACCTCGCTTACCCAAAGTACAGGTCTCCGTCGTCGTTGATATAGACCTCGACATCCTCCCGGATGTACCGGGCCTTGAACCGCTCCGGGTTCGAGTCCCTCATCTGGTTTATGAGGGAGATGGTGTCGAACTTCACCTTGATGCCGAGGTTCTCGGCCTCGGTATAGATGGACTTCGCGGCGTCGAGCACGTCGGTCCCGGCCTTGACCGTCGTGAGGTGGGTGGCGTCGAGGGTATAGAGGAACTCCAGGGTTTCCTTGGACCGCCGGATGTTTTCCAGGGCCGCCTTCTCGATGGTGCAGACGTTCGCCTTCGATGTCCCGATGATGTCGGCGATCTGCTGCTGGGTCAGCCCCTTCTTCCGGTACCGGAGGACCTCCTTCTGCCGCTCGGTGAGGAGACTGTCTTTCATCTATAAATGATTTGATCCTTAAGATTTAACACTTTTGCTTAACCAGCTTACCGTATACGATCCATGCTTTCCCTGGTCGGTTCCCGGATCCGGACCTCGGCCGGAATCTCGCGCATTTCACAATCTTTATCTGGAGCTTGACCGATATTACCGATGTTATCCAACGTCAGAAGGTGGAAAAATGGTTGTAAAAGTCGGAGTTGCCAAGCTGGGCAACATTGCAAGCGGCGTTATGGCCGAGCTCCTGCTGGACGAGCGTGCTGACCGTGAGGACATGCAGACCTTCATGGCCACGAGCGGGACGAAGCTCCAGCCCGAGGACATCAACCGCGTGGTCTCCAACATGATTGCATGGAAGCCGGACTTCTGCATCGTCGTCTCCCCGAACGGGGTTCTTCCCGGCCCGACGGGAGCCCGCGAAGAGCTCCTGAAAGCTGGCATTCCCTGCATCATCATCACCGATGACATCACCACGAAGAAGGAGGAGTTCGAGAAGATCAAGGCCTCCAAGTTCGGCTACATCATCATGAAGGCCGACGCCATGATCGGGGCCCGGCGCGAGTTCCTCGACCCCATCGAGATGGCCGACTACAACGGGAACCTGATCAAGGTCCTCGCCTGCACCGGCGCCTTCCGCAAGCTCCAGATGGAGCTCGACAAGGTCATCGACCAGGTGAAGATGGGCAAGAAGGGCGACGCCCTGGCCCTCCCGAAGGTCGCCGTCTCCTCCGACTCCGCCGTGAAGGGCGAGTTCACGAACCCCTATGCCCTCGCGAAGGCCCGGGCTGCCTACGAGATCGCCCAGGCGGTCGCCGGCGTGAACGTCAAGGGCTGCTTCATGACGAAGGAATACGTGGACTACGTCCCGATCGTCACCTCGGCCCACGAGATGATGCGCATGGCGGCGAACCTCTGCGACCAGGCCCGGGAACTCGAGAAGGGCATGGACGCGGTCATCAGGAAGCCCCACAAGAAAGACGGCGTCATCGTCGCAAAGACGAAGCTCATCTCCAAGCCGGAGTAAATTTCATACTTCTCTTTTTTCCCCGCATATTCCTCCAGAACCGACCCATAGATCGTCCTCCTGTTCTGTAGTGTGGATTCTTCCGGTAAACGCCCTATGGGAGCTCGTCCAGGGACAAGCTGGACGCTCTTGGGGGACTCGCTTCGTTCGCCCCCGCCGCTTCGGCATCCCCCGGGTTGCGATGACCTGAGGTGCCCGAAATGATGCCGGTCGGAAACCGGGTCGTTGCCCCCGGACAGGCCTATCCTGACTGGGGGGCGCCCCAGCGGCGGGGGCTGAGCCCGAGGGCGAAGCCCCCAGGAGCGTCCTGTTCAGAGCGCTTTGGAGAGAATTCTCCGAACTCTACTCTTTCCGTTCCCGGTACATCCTTGCTAAGTCCTCCGGCAGGGTGAGTATCACCGGTTCGAGGTGGAGCCGTTCCATGAAGGAGGAGTCGCTCATCGAGAACTGGTTCGGGTTGATCCGGGCGATCAGGGAGCAGAAGGCGTTAAAACCGCGGTCCGGCCCTTCCCGGTCGAAAAAGAGCGAGAAATTGAAGGCCCGGGTGCCGAGCTGCTCGTAGAAGGCGATGAACCCGAGGAGGTCCCGGGCCAGGTCGCCGAGGACCTCCCCGAGCCGGGAAAGGCGGGAGACGGGGAGGATTCCCCGGATCTCCTTTTCGCCGAGGGGGACGGCATGGGCGAGCCAGAGGATGTCCCCGTCGATGAGCACCCGGCCGGCCTTCCGCTCGGCCTTCCGGAGGTCGTCTGAGTACCGGCGGCCGTGTTTCTCCTGGTACGCCCTGCTTCCCGCGAGGTACCTTGCTGCAAGCGGGGACGGCTCCCGGTCGACGAGCCCCTGGAGGTGGGGGTGGGCGAGGCTCGCACCCGCCGAGGGGAGGAAGTTCCAGTTGACGGACGGGTACCCGTCATGGCCCCGGAGCGACTCGGAGAGGCCGGTGATGGCATCGACGAGCTGGCCGGTCGTGAACGACGAGACCTGGTGGTCCCGGGAGATGACCGTCACGGTGTGCCACTCGGCAAAGGGGTAGAGGTTCGGGAAGGTGACGCTCTCGCCGACGAGGATCCGCCGGCCGTCTGGAAAGGTCGGCGTTGCCGTGAGGAGGTTTTCGTCGCAGAAGGGGCAGCCGTCGGCAGGGAACCCCACCGTGCAGGACCGGTCGATGCCCCGCTTGATCCGCTCCGAGCTGATCCTGCAGCTGAGGCCGGTGAGGGTCTCCCGGCGGAGGTGAAGCCTGCCCTTGCCCGTCTCGACGACCCGCCCGGTGAATACCTTCACAAGAGAACGATGGTCGGGAGCCTATAAGAAACCAGCGGAATTCCGGCGAGAAAAAGGGAGGTTGGTGTTCCGGCCTCAGACGACGTACTTGCCGAGGAGCCGGATGGAGTTGGTCATGTCCGGCCCGAGCGGGGAGCCGAAGATGATCTGGGTGACGCCGGCCTTCTTCAGGTCCTCGCACTTCTGTTTCACCATCTCGGGGGTGCCGGCGATGGTGAAGGCGTCGATCTCCTTGTCACTGACAAGCTCGCCGACGGTCTTGAAGTCGAACTTGCCGAGGGCCGCCTTGATCTTTGCCACGTTGTCGAGGTTGAGCCCGTGGCGGGTCAGGAGGTCGGGCGGTGACCCGGCCGCGATGAATGCCGCGACGATCTTGGCCGCGTTCCGGGCCTTCTTCACGTCACCATCGATGGACATGGCGGTGTAGGCGCCGACGTCAAATCCCTTCTTGCCGACGGCATCTGCGGCCTTCTTGATGATGGGGATGGCGATCTGGAAGTCCTTCGGGTTGGACGCGTTGATGAGTGCCCCGTCGCCGACCTTGCCGGCGAGCTCGAGGACCTTCGGGCCCTGGGCTCCGACGTAGATCTTCACTCCCTTCTTCTTGTCCGGGAGGTTCACGCCGGTGAGCTTGGCTCCCTGGTACTTGAAGAACTGCAGCTCGGGGGTCTTGACCTCCTCGCCTGCGCAGAGCTTCCGGATGACCTTGATGGCCTCCTCGAGCCGTGCAACCGGCTTCTCGCCCTGGATCCCGATCTTCGGGAGGGTGGAGAGGTCGCCGGGCCCGATACCGAGGACCGCACGCCCGTCGGAGATTTCCTCGAGGGTGCAGATGAAGGACGCCATGGCAGCCGGGGTGTCGGTGAAGGAGTTCATGATACCCGGGCCCATCTGGAGGGTCGTGGTCTCCTTGGCGATGGCCGCGAGGGTGGGGTAGCAGTGGCGGTTGTTGTAGTGGTTGGTGATCCATGCAAAGTCAATGTCCTTGTTCTCGGCAAGCTTGCAGAACTTGACGACGTTCCGGACATTGACGTTTCCGGGGACGAATTCTATTCCGTAAGACAAGGCTTTCACCTCAGCACAGTATACCGACACGAGAGGTAATATATATTATCATTTTACCCGGCCAGCGCCGTGCACCGCCGTTGGATGGGGGAACCGGGGCCGGCCTCAATCCCGATGGATCAATCAGGCGGAAAGGGCCGGAGTTCATCCCCGGGGGACGGCAGCGTGCAAAGGAAAATCCGCACACCGGTAGGATACCCGGCCGGGATGATGGAGAGGACAGGGCCCGCAATCAGGCCCTGTCACAAAGGAAATCCGGGCGCCTTCCCCGGCGATCCCGGCCTCCACAAACCATATACCCCGGGAGGACTGATCTGTGAAGGAGGAACTATTTAGCCCGCTCTCTCCTAAATTGGAGCGTGCGGGTTCGTTCCCTTATCGTGGTCTGAAACATGCGGGTACTTGCCATCGGGCTGGGCGGGGCAGGGGCGAGGATCGTCGATACCCTGTACGGGCAGGACCTTTCAGGGGCCATCCACTGCATGGCCGCCCTCGCGGTGGACTTCGACGTGGACACCCTCTCCCGGCTGAGGCACCTCCCGCAGAACGCGAGGATCCACTTCCCCCCCATCGACCCGACCAACCCCTACGACGTCCAGACCACCATCGATATCGAGGAGGTGATGACCCAGATCCAGCAGGTCGACACCATCGAGATCGACGCCATCCTCCTGTTCGCCGGGCTCGGCGGGAGCATGGTGGACGCCGCCCTCCTGATCATCCCCGAGCTCCGGAAGTCCTTCATCGAGCCCATCTTCGCCGTCGTCACGCTCCCGTGCAGCGGCGAGGGGAAGAAGCGGTCGGCAAAGGCGGCGGACGACATCGGGAAGATCAAGCCCCTCGTCGACGCGGTCATCCTCTTTGACAACGATACCTGGTACCGCAGGATCAAGGACGAGCTGGCCATCACCGACGAGAAGGTGGCAAAGAAGGAGATCCCGAAACGGCTCGCGAAGAAGATCCTTACCCAGCCCCTGAACCGGAAGGAGTA
>DATJPK010000001.1:0-9161 GCA_035506435.1 Methanomicrobiales archaeon | reverse complement strand
AACTTTCTTATGCGCTTTCCGCCATAACCTATGAGGCGAACGATGAGGGTCTGTGTCCTCGGCGGTGGCCTGTCCGGCCTTTCGGCATCCCTCCGGCTCTCCCGGTCCTGCGAGGTGACGGTCCTCGAGCGTGACCGGGAGCCCGGCGGATGCCTTTCCTCTTACCGGCTCGACGGGGCCTGGGTCGAGCGGTTCTACCACCACTGCTTCGCAGGCGATGCCCGGCTCCTCGCCCTCCTCGGAGAACTCGGCCTTTCGGACCGGCTGGAGTGGCTCAGGGGGACAACGGGGTCCTACGCCGGGGGCCGGACATATCCCCTGAACACCCCTCTCGAGATACTGAGATACCCGTACCTGGGTATCACCGACAAGGCGAAACTTGCCCTCTTCACGTTGCGGGCAAAACGAGAGAAGCTGGAAGACCTTGACAATGTCACGGCGAGGTCGTTTGTCATCGACCGGCTCGGGGAGGGGATCTACAACCAGTTCTTCCGGCCCCTTCTCAGGAGCAAGTTCGGGGACCGGGAGAACGATGTTTCGGCCGGCTGGCTCATCTCCCGGGTGGCGATCCGGTCGAACCGGGGCCTCGCCGGCGAGAGGCTCGGGTATATCAGGGGCGGGTTCCACCTGCTCGTGGAACGCCTCGCCGAGCTTGCAGCGAAGCAGGGCTGCTCGATGGTGACCGGATCCCCGGCGACGAGCCTCGTGCGGAAGGACGGGAAATGGGTGGTCAACGGCACCAGCTATGACCAGGTACTTTCCACCATCCCGCCCCGGGAGATCACGAGGATCGGCGGGCCGGACCTCCCGGCCATCCCCTACCAGGGTGCGGCCTGCATGACCCTCGGGATCGATCGCGACGTGACCGGCGGCGTGTACTGGCTGAACATGACCGACCCCGCCCCGTACGGTGCAGTCGTCTCCCACACGAACTTCGTGCCTGCCGACCGCTACGACGGGAGGATCGTGTACCTCGCCTCGTATTTCCAGGGGAGCATGGACCCGGCCCTCCCGCAGCGGATGGCAGACGATTTCTGCAGCCGGTTCCGCCTGCCGCCTGAGTCGATCCGCTGGAAGAAGATGGCGGTGGAACCCTTCGCGGGGCCGGTGTATGTCACCGGTTACCGGAAGCTCATCCCGGCGTACCAGGAAAAGGGACTCTTCCTCGCCGGGATGTTCTCGCCCCCGAACTATCCCGAGCGGTCGATGGAGGGGTCGATCCTCGCCGGCGAAGAGGCGGCCCGCAGGATAGCGGAGGCAGCTGCCCATGAATGACGTCGAGGTGTCCCTTGCCGGCAGTCAGGTCTCCGGTGACCCGCCTGCCACGGCGGATATTGAGATTTCCGCCGTTATACCGGTCTTCAACGACCGGGCAGCCCTCAGGGACGCGATCCCGAAATCGATCGCGGCGCTGGAGCGGATCAGCCCCGCCTTCGAGCTGATCGTTGCCGAGGACGGCTCCACCGACGGGACCCCGGACCTCGTCCGGGAGATGGCCCGGTCCGACCCCCGGATCCGGCTCCTCCACTCCGACGAGCGCCTTGGCCGGGGCCGAGCCCTCACCCGGGCATTCGGCGAGGCCCGGGGGACCATCACCTGTTATTACGACGTGGACCTCGCAACCGACCTCCGGCACCTCGGCGAGCTCATCGGGGCCATCCGGGGGGGCTCGGATATCGCGACCGGGTCACGCCTTCTCCCGTCGAGCGACGTGACCCGGACCGGGGAACGGGAGGTAGCGAGCCGGGGGTACAATACCCTCGTCCGGCTCCTCCTCGGGAGCCGGGTCCACGACCACCAGTGCGGCTTCAAGGCATTCAACCGCGCCCGGGTCCTCGCCCTCCTCCCGTCGGTCAGGGCTACCCACTGGTTCTGGGACACCGAGGTGCTCGTGCGGGCGGAGCGGGCCGGCTACCGGGTGACCGAGTTTCCTGTGACCTGGCGGACAGGGCGTGGCACGACGGTCAGGCTGAAAGACGTCTTCGAGATGGGAGGGGCCATCCTCTCCCTCTGGTGGCAGCTCCATGGACCGCAGGGTTAGCATCCTCGTCGTCTCGGCGGTGCTCGCCGGGGGGATCATCGCCTTCATGCTCCTCCGGGTCTGGGACGACCTCCTCCTCGCGATAGAGCACTGGAACCCCCTCTTCCTCCTCCCTGCAATCGCCTTCTCAACCGCCGGCTGGTGGCTCCGGGGCGGCCGGTACCGGTCGATCTTAGGGAGCCTCGGGATCCGGGCCGGCCTTGCCTTCTCGACCGCCTGCGTCCTCATCAGCCAGACGGCGAACCTGATCATCCCCGCACGCCTCGGCGACCTCGTCCGGATCTTCATCCTGAAGCACGAGAACCTCTCCGGTTACCCGACGGGGATCTCATCCATCGTCATCGAGCGGTTCTTCGATATCCTGACGGTCGCCATCCTCGGTCTCCTCGCCATCCCCTTTGTCCTCGGGGTGCCCTCCTGGGTCTACTACACCATCGTCGTCCCGCTCGGGATCTGCGGCGCGTTCGTCCTCGTCCTCCTCGCCCTCGGGAAGGTGCAGTCCGGGAACCGGATCCTCGCCATCCTCTTCTCGATGATCCACGAGATCCGGAAGGCCTCCCTGACCCTCCGGGCGGTGCTCGGCCTCTCGGGCCTCTCCCTCGTGATCTGGGCGACCGACGTGTTCACCACCCTCTCCATCGCACTCATGTTCGGGGCCGAGATCAGCCTCGCCGTGGTGCTCCTCGCCGTCGTAGTCGGCAACCTGTTCAAGGCGGTCCCCATAACACCGGGCGGAATCGGGACCTACGAGGCGGCCGTCGCGGTCATCCTCGTCCTCTCGGGGACGGGCCAGGCGACGGCCACCCTGATCGCCGTCTCCGATCACCTGGTGAAGAACATCATCACCGCCGTGGGTGGGATCCTCTCCATCCGGCTCCTCGGCGGCTGGGTCGTGGACGCCATCCGGGACGCCTTCCGGGGGAAGGGGGAGGCCGGGGCATAGCATGGATGCCTGGGTCCAGGTCCTCTCCGTCCTCTCCTGGCTCGTCCTCCTGAAGTTCCTCCAGCTCGCGGTGTACCCCGTGCTGAAAGAGCCGCTCGGGAGATTCGCCTGCCCTCTCTCGTATACCTGCGGTGTCCTTGCCTTTACAGTGATCTCGTGGTACCTCGGCCTCGTCGGGCTGCCTGTCCCGCTCGCGGTCGTGCCGTTCCTCGCGCTCCTCGGCTGGGGAGTCCTGAAAAACCGGTACACGAAAGAGGACCTGAGGCAGCAGCTGCGCTGGGACCTTGTCTTCCTCGCCGCATTTGCCGTCATGCTCCTCCTCCGGGCCGCGAACCCCTCCATCATCACCGCCGAGAAGTTCATGGACCATGCCTTCATCGCCTCCATCATGCGAAGCCCCATGGTCCCCCCGATCGACCCCTGGTACGCCGGCGGCACGATGAACATCTATTACTACGGGGGGTACTGGCTGATGGGGGTGCTCGGCATCCTGACCGGCACGCCATCCTCCGTCGTGTTCAACCTCGCCCTCCCTACCATCTTCGCCCTCGCCGCCGTGAACCTGTACGGGATCGGCGACCTCCTGCTCCCCCGGTTCAGGTGGTTCCCCCTCCTCTCGCTCGTCCTCGTGAACCCGGCCTTTATCCAGTTGCTCTTCTCGGGTACTACCCCATCGGGCGTTCTCTGGGACAGCACCCGGGTGATCACGAACACCATCAACGAGTACACCCTCTTCTCGTTCCTCTGGGGGGACGCCCATCCCCATGTCCTCGACATCGCGAACCAGGTCTTCCTGCTCCTCGTCCTGTTCGTCGCCATGAAACGCTGGCACGAGGTGAAATGGCCCGGGCGGGCAGCGCTCGTCGCCCTCGCTGCTCTCTCCCTCGGATCCATGCCGGTGATGAACACCTGGGACGTGCTCGTCTATGCCCCCCTGACCGTCATCGTCGGGGTCCTCATCCTGTGGGACGGGCTCCACCGGGAAACACGGGACCTCTCCGGTTTCGCGTTCATCCTCGCGGTCCCGCCCCTCTCGATACTCCTGTACCTCCCCTATTATCTCCAGATGGCGACCACCGGCTTCCTCGGGATCTTCCCCGTCACCTCCCCATCGGACCCGGTGGAGTTCCTCCTCGTGCACGGGTTCTTCCTTGCAGTATTCATCGGTTACGGGGCCAGTCGGCTCGCCCGGCGGCCCTGGCTCCTTCTCCCTGCCGTCCTCATCGCAGTCGCCGGCTACCCGGCGGCGGCACTCGCCGTTGCCGCGGGTGCAGCGTTGGTGGCGAGGTGGCAGAGAGATCCCGAGATCCTCATCGCCCTCGCCGGGATCGCCATCATCACCTTTACCGAGTTCTTCTTCCTGAAGGACTATCTCGGCGGCATCTATTACCGGATGAACACCATCTTCAAGTTCTACAATATCGCCTGGATCCTGATGGGGGTCTCCTCGCTCGTCATGATCGGGCGGGTGCTCGGGAATGTCAAGATCCCCCGGCTCCCGTCGGGATGGCCGGTCGCTGCCGCCATTGCCGCCGCCATCCTGCTCGTCGCGGTGCCCGGTATCCTCGCCACCGGGATCGGGTCGGTGCAGCCGACCCTCGATGGGCTCCGGTACCTGGAGGGCAGCCATCCCGGCGATGCTGCCGCACTTCCCTTTGTCCGGTCGCTCCCGGCAGGCACCGTGATCGCCGAGGCTGCAAAGGGGGACTATGACTATCCTTCGAGGATTTCTGCATTCACCGGGGTCCAGACCATTATCGGCTGGCCGGGGCACGAGTTCATGTGGCGGGGGGCGGGAGGCCGGACCTCGGGCAGGATCGACGACGTTAAGACGATATACGAAAACCCCGCGAAGGCTCCCGGGATCCTCAGGCAATACGGGGTCAGCTATGTCTATGTCGGGGACACCGAGCGGGAGCTCTACCGGGTGAACCTGCCCCTCGACGACCTCACTCCGGTGTACGATGCAGGCGGGGTCACCATCTACCGGTTCACGGGGTGAGGGAGGGTTCATCAGAGGGAGGGTTCATCAGAGGGAGGGTTCATCAGAACCCGACCTCGAGCGACGAAGTCCCGAAGAACCCGACCTCGGGCGACAGAGTCGCGAAGAACCCGACCTCGAGCGACCCGCCAGCAGGCGGGGTGTGACCCCGACAAACCTTTATCTCCCGCCCTGATGACATGGTATGGCAAATCGGCGTCACTACCTGTGAGTGATGAAGGAGTAAACCCTCCTGAATGAGGTGTGTTATGACAGCATTCAAGAAGTTCGAGGTTCCGGACGAGATCCAGAACAAGGCCCTCGAGGCGCTGGAGATCGCGAGGGACACGGGGAAGATCAAGAAGGGGAGCAATGAGGCCACGAAGGCCATCGAGCGCGGCGTCGCCCTGCTCGTCCTCATCGGGAGCGACGTGCAGCCCGAGGAGGTCATCATGCACCTCCCCGCCCTCTGCGACGAGAAGAAGGTCCCCTACCTCTTCGTGAAGCGGCAGAACGACATCGGGGCTGCAAGCGGCCTCGCCGTTGGCTCTGCGGCCGCGGCCATCGTGAAGCCGGGCAAGGCGAAGGAGATCATCGACGACATCGCGAAGAAGGTCGCCGAGCTCAAGGGATGAGCCATGGCAGGCGATGCGACCCCGGCCGAGGTCATCGAGGTCATCGGGAGCACCGGCATGCACGGTGAGGCGATGCAGGTGAAGTGCCGGATCCTGGACGGGCCAAACAAGGGAAGGATCATCACCCGGAATACCGTCGGCCCCATCCGGGAGGGCGACATCCTCATGCTCCTCGAGACCGAGCGCGAGGCAAAGAAACTCTCGAAGAGGTGATCGCGATGGTGGACGTGCGCACGTGCAGTTTCTGCGGCGAGGGGATCGAGCCCGGCACCGGGAAGATGTTCATCCGGAAGGACGGGACGATCTTCTACTTCTGCAGCTCCAAGTGCGAGAACAATGCCCGGATCGGGAGGGTCCCCCGCAGGGTCAGGTGGACCCGTGCGGGGAGGAAGGCGCTCGGGAAGGAGTGATCCCGGGTGGACCGTACCTTCGTCCTGATCAAGCCCGACGGGATAGCGCGGGGCCTCGCCGGGGAGATCATCTCCCGGCTCGAGGCAAAGGGCCTGAAGCTCGTGGCGGCGAGGTTCCTCCTCCCCACCGAGGTCCAGGTGAACGACCAGTACAGGGAGCACATCGGGAAGCCCTTCTTCCCCCATCTGAAGAAATACATCATGAGCGGCCCAGTCCTTGCCATGGTCTGGGAGGGGAAGGACGCGGTCCCCGTCGTGCGCAGGGTCGTCGGGGCGACGAACCCCGCCGAGGCCGCGCCCGGCACCATCCGCGGAGACCTTGCCATGGACACGGGACGGAACGTTATCCATGCCTCGGACTCCCCGGCGAGTGCAGCCCGCGAGGCTGCCATCTATTTCAGGGACACCGATCTCGTGAGCTACAACCGGGTCGACGAGCCTTTTATCTACGAATGGGTGGACTAGATCCCGTCTCCCGTTCCTTCACTTTCACCCCCCGCAGGGTGAGCCCTTATCAACCCTCGCGGTGACGGTTCTTTCGCATACCATTACCTCTTTTCACTGGCGGGGAGACGCGGAGCTCCCCTTCCTAAGATATTTAACTTCTCACGGCCAAGATCAGGGAATAGCGGACCGGTTGCGTCCGGAACCCGGCCGGGGTCCGGGTTCCCTTTGCCCGGGGTGCTCACATGGTACACGACTTCAGCGATACCCTCCTCATCAGCATCAGCCTCTGCTTTGTCGTCGGCGGATCCATTTTTGCCGCGATGGTGGTCGGAAGAGAATACGGGGTCCTCGAGATCCCGTACGGCCCGTACATCCTCCTCGTGATCGCGGTGATCATCGCGATCCTCGCCGGCCTCATCGTCCTCACCGGGACCGAGAAGGAAAAGGAGGAGAAGCCGGGCGGCTGGTTCTGATCCGCACCCCGTTCCATGAAGGTCTGCAGTGTCCAGGCAGCGAGCGCGTGGGAGGATCCCGACGCAAACCTCGGGAAGGCCGGGCACCTCGTTCGTTCGGCAAAGGAACTGGGAGCCGACCTGGTCCTCTTTCCCGAGCAGTTTGCGACGGGCTGGTCACCCCATTCCACCCGCTTTGCCGAGGGATCTCACGGCCGGGTCGTGGAGGCCTTCCGGGAGATCGCCCGTCACCATTCCATTTTCATCGTCGGTGCTTACGTGGAACGGCACGAGCCCCGGCCCCTGAACACGAGCATTGCCATCGACCCCCATGGCGATGTGGTGGCGAGCTTCTCGAAGATCCACCCCTTCTCGCCGGGCGGCGAGGACCGGCACTACGACGCCGGGGACCACCTCTCGACCTTCACTGCCGGCGGAGTCCGGTTCGGCATCGCGATCTGCTACGATCTCCGGTTCGGCCCCCTCTTCCGTGCCTATGCCCTCGCGGGGGTCCACTGCGTCCTCGTACCGTCGGCATGGCCCTGTTCCCGGACGAGGGCCTGGGAGATCCTGGTCCAGGCCCGGGCCCTTGACAACCAGTTCTACGTTGTCGGCTGCAACCCGACGGGGACCACTCCCGTGGACCGGTACTGCGGCCATTCCCTCTCCGCCGATCCCGTTGGCGCGGTCATAGCCCGCGGCGGCGAGGGTGATGAGCTCGTCATAACAGAGGTCGATCCGGAGAAAGTTGATGCCGCGAGGGCGCGGATGCCCGTCGAGAAGGACCTGAAGCCGGACCTGTACCACCGGCTCATGTCGCGCTAAATATCCGGGCTTCCGGTGTAGGGATCCACCCCAGGAGTCGTCGCCCCTCAATGCGGGACCGGGCCGAAGAGCTATTCATACCGGCGCCCCCAAAGTACTCCCCATGCACCAGCTGGCCTGCATCCACTGCGGCGCCCTCTATCCTCCTGACGAGGTCATGTACTCGTGCCAGAAGTGCGGGCATCCCCTCGAGGTACGGTACGAGCTCGACCGGCTCGGCATCGACCGGAAGGAGTGGAACAGGCGGCCCCTCTCGGTCTGGCGGTACCGGGAGATCCTGCCGGTGCAGATCCCGCCGGTGACCCTCCGCGAGGGCGGGACCCCTCTCTATCACCTGCAGGCCCTCGGGAAGGAGCTGGGCCTGCCCCGCCTGTATGCGAAGCACGAGGGGATGAACCCCTCGGGGTCCTTCAAGGACCGGGGGATGACCGTCGGGGTCTCCATGGCCCTCCAGCTCGGGAAGACCTCGGTTGCCTGCGCAAGCACCGGTAATACCTCGGCCTCCCTTGCCATGTACGCCGCAAAGGCGGGGATCCCCGCGGTGGTCCTGCTCCCCGCCGGAAAGGTCGCCCTCGGTAAGATCGCCCAGGCGCTCATCCACGGGGCACGGGCCATCACCATCCGGGGGAACTTCGACCGGGCGCTGGAGATGGTGCAGGAGCTCTGCGAGCGGCATGGCCTCTACCTCCTGAACTCGATGAACCCCTACCGGCTCGAGGGGCAGAAGACCATCGGCTTCGAGGTGCTCGACCAGCTGGGGGAGGTCCCCGACCGGATTGTTCTCCCCGTGGGTAATGCCGGGAACATCTCGGCCATCCACAAGGGCCTTCGGGAGCTCCGGGAGCTTGGCTTTATCGACCGGATCCCGATGATGACCGGGATCCAGGCCGAGGGATCAGCACCCGTCGTGAGGGCGGTTGCGGAGAACCTCCCCGAAGTCATCCCCGAGCTCCATCCCGAGACGGTGGCGACGGCCATCCGGATCGGCGCCCCCGTGAACGCCGAGAAGGCGCTCCGGGCCATCAGGACGACGGGAGGAACCGCGGTATCGGTGACCGACGCCGAGATCCTCGCGATGCAGAAGGCCCTCGCCTCCCGGGAAGGGGTCGGGGTGGAGCCCGCCTCGGCAGCCTCGGTGGCCGGGGCGAAGAAGCTCGTGGCACAGGGCGTGATCGACCGGGACGAGCGGGTGGTCTGCGTCGTGACCGGCCACCTGCTCAAGGACCCGGAAACGGTGGTGAGACAGTGCGAGCCCCCGGTGGAGATAGAACCCGACCTGCCCTCGCTGCTCTCTGCCTTGCGGTTGTAATCTGCACCGCCGGGGCCGGGGCGCTCAATGCGAGCTACCGGATCGCGCCCGGCGGCATGAGCTACAACGCCTCGGTCGAGGTGGCAGACGCGACGGAGTACCTGTTCTGGGACTACGG